>NZ_KV821867.1:21601-59073 GCF_001815755.1 Rothia sp. HMSC061C12 | reverse complement strand
AGGGTGAAAATGTCCCCGAAACCGACGGGGATATTCGACCACTTTTCTCATTGGGTTGGCGCAGATTCGACGGAGATTTCTCACCCCGAAACCCTATGAAACTGCATCATCCCGGTGGGTACGACCCGTAAGGATGATGTATGTCCTCGCTTCCGAACTCTAAGTCTTCGTTCCTCCGTGCGGCGCAGGGTTGCGGCGCACTGGTGCTGGCTGGTGCGATGGTTCTGCCGATGACTCCGGCACTCGCCCAGGATGCGGCACCTGCTGCTAATGCACCGGCGGCAAATGCTGTGACCCCCAAGCCTGCGGCTCAGGATGTTGCCGCGCAGCCGACGTACTCCACCGACTATGACACCATTTTTTACACCGGTGAGGGCGGCACCGTGACCCTGAAGGGTACCGGTTTCACCAAGGAATGGCGTGAGCAGCACGGCACCGTTGTCTTCTACATTGCCGCTACGAAGGATCGCCCCGGTAACGCAGAGCCTTCAACCTCGATGCTTCGCTTTGAAGAGGGTAAGGACTTCACCATTGCCGATGACGGCACTTTTGAGGCAAAGCTGACCATCAAGGCTAAGGCTCTGGAGAGTTTCTACACTCCCATCGATTATTTCCCGGGTATCACCCTGGATGAGGTGCGTTACGAGACGGGTATTTTGACCGAGGCTAAGGGCCAGCCGCAGTCGAGCATTGAGGATATTTGGGCTCGCAAGAACGTTATCGCCCACCACCCGATGTACACCCGCGCCTACCATCCTGAAGTCATGGCACCTAAGTGGAAGTATGATGCTCTGAAGGACACCACGAAGGATCAGGAACTGCTGGTCCAGGGTGAGGGTTTCGTTGGTGAGGAGCTGCCCGGCCGTGAGGGTGCCATGTACGTGATTCGTGAGAAGGGCACCGGCACCCCCGTCCTGGCGATGAGCGATATGAAGTCCTACTATGAAGGTCCCGATGGCGTAACCCGCCTGGAGGGAGGCACTCTTTACCGCACCATCAAGATCCCCGCAAACACCCTGGATTCGTCTAAGCAGTACGTCATTGAGGCGTGGAGCGACTACGACTACGACCTCACCAAGAAGGACAGGCCTCTCATCACCCCGATTGTGGGTTTGGCGCCGGAGCACCGCGGTGTTCTTATGGGCCGTCAGGATCTGAAGTTTGAGGGTGTTCCGGACTTCATGGATGCTACTGCGCCCGCGCGAGAATACAAGACCTTCACCTCGAAGCTCACCTACCAGGAGCAGCAGCAGCGCGCTACTCGCGGCGAGTTGACTGCGGCGCTGTACGCTCAGGCTGGTAGCCCCAAGGTGAACCTCCCTAAGACCTCCCCCTGGCCGGATGTGAAGACCACCGACCCGAACTACGCCGCCTACGTGTGGGCTCGTCAGAAGGGCATTACTTTCGGCTGGTCTGATGGTAAGTTCCACGCGGATGCCGGCATTTCGAACGCTACCGTTGCGGCGTTCACCTACCGCGCAGCGGGTTCCCCGGCTGTTTCCGGTGTTTCTTCGTTCACGGATGTTAATCCGAGTTCCGCCTTCTACCGTGAGATTCTGTGGTCCACGCAGCAGTATGTCATCAATCCGGATTTCGGCGCTTTTAATGCGACGGACCTGGTGAATCGTGGTCAGCTGGAGCAGATGCTGTTCAACTTCCAGAATCGAGCTAAGTAGAACGGTGCCAAGTAGAACCACGCTGAGTAAGGCGGACTAGTTCTGAGCTGAATACCCCGTGTTCTCGAACAGGTTTTCTGTTTGGGAGCGCGGGGTTTCAGCGTTTAACAGCTACTCACTGTGTGAGATTTTCGAAAACCTTAAAGCGTTCCTTGAGTGTTTCCTGACAACTGTTCAACACTTTGCTAGGGTGGGAGTACTCCCGAAACCGACGGGGGTACTCAACCACTTTTCTCATAGGGTGTATGCAGATTCAACGGCGAATTCCCTACCCGCCGGTGAGCTCGCACCACCTCAGATTGCGCCTCCCCGGATTGCACAGCTCTGGACTGCACAGCCCCGGAGAAACGACTTTAAGGATGTCTCATGTCCTCACTTCCGAACTCTAAGTCTTCATTCCTGCACGCGGCTCGCAACTGCAGTGCACTGGCGCTGGCGGGCGCAATGGTTCTGCCGATGACCCCGGTTCTCGCGCAGGATGCAGCACCCGCCGCAAACGCACCTGTGGCTAACGCGCCGACTGCCAATACCCCTGCAACCCAGAATGTTGCGGCTGAGCCGTCTTTCACCGTTGATTATGGGGAGTACGACTTCCTGGACGGACGTGACCTCTTCAGGAAAAAGAGCGACGCCCTGTACACCGGTGAGTACAACGAAATGACGGTGAAGGGCACCGGTTTCACCAAGGAGTGGCGCGAGCAGCACGGCACCGTGGTCATCTATATTGCTGCTACTCAGGACCGTCCTGGTAATGTGGAGCCTTCCACGTCGATGCTTCGTTTTGAAGAGGGTAAGGACTTCACCATCGAAGATGACGGCACCTTTGACGCTTACCTGAAGATCAAGCCCGACACTTTGGAGAGTTACTACCCCCTCACGGAGTACGCCCCGGATATGACCCTGGAGAAGGTGCGTTACGAGGTCGGTATCCTTGCCGAACCTAAGGGTCAGCAGCAGTCGACCGTTCAGGATATTTGGGCTCGCAAGAATGTTGTGGCTCATCAGGCTCTGAACGCCAATGATTATCACCCTGGTACGTTCTCACCCATGTTTAAGTACGATGCTCTGAAGGACACCACGAAGGATCAGGAGCTGCTGATTCAGGGCGTGGGCTTCAACGGGGATCTCTATGGATCGAAGGGCATGATGTACCTCATTCGTGAGAAGAGTACCGGCTCCCCTGTCTTGGCCATGAGTGACATAAAGTACTACCAATACGACAAGGAAACCTACTCGAACATTCTGGAGGGAGGCTTCGCTTTCGTCACCATCAAGATTCCGGCGAACACTCTGGACCCTTCCAAGCAGTACGTTATTGAGGCGCGGAGTGATTACGGCTATGCCAGCGAGACGGATAAGACTCTGATCACCCCGCTGGTGGGTTATGCACCGGAGCACCGCGGTGGCTATTTGGCCAGTTTGGACTTGAAGTTCGAGGGTGTTCACCAGTTCACGCTTGCTAACCCTCGCGATGTACGCCGTGAGACCTTTTCGACAAATCTTTACGGCGATGAAGATAAACAGCCCGCTACCCGCGGCGAGCTGGTTTCCTACCTTTATAGGTTGAAGGAAAGCCCCAAGGTGGACCTCCCGGCGGTCTCCCCGTGGCCGGATGTGAAGACGGACGACCCGAACTACGCCGCATACATTTGGGCTCGTGAAAAGGGTGTTACCTTCGGCTGGTCGGACGGCAAGTTCCACGCGGATGCCGGCATTTCGAACGCTACCGTAGCTGCGCTGACCTACCGTGCGGCTGGTTCGCCGGAGGTGCAGGGTGTTTCGTCCTTCCCGAATATTACGCCGAGTTCCGCGTTCTACCGCGAGATTCTGTGGGTGACTCAGCAGAGTATTATCAATCCTGGGGGCGGCGTGTTTGATTCAGCATCCCCCGTGACTCGTGGCGAGCTGGAATGGATGATGTACTATTTTTCGACTCGTTTTCTTCACCCTGAGCAAAATTAATTAAGTAAGCCGGACTGGCTCTAGCCTTAGTACCCCGTGAACCCTGAGAGTCTTCTTCTCAGGATGCACGGGGTTCGGTTTTTATCGGCTGATCAACCTGTGAAATACCTCAGAACCTTCAAGCTTCTCTTGAGTGTTTCCTGACATCGTTTAGAGGGTTTGATAGGGTGAAAATGTCCCCGAAACCGACGGGGCTTCCAACCACTTTTCTCATAGGGTGTATGCAGATTCAACGGCGAATTCCCTACCCGCCGGTGAGCCGGCACAGCTCCACGAGAAACAACTTTTAAGGATGTATTATGTCCTCGCTTCCGAACTCTAAGTCTTCTTTCCTCCGCGCTGCTCAGGGTTGCGGCGCATTGGCGTTGGCTGGTGCTATGGTTCTGCCGATGACCCCGGCACTGGCTCAGAATGCGACCCCTGCCGCTGATGCCGCTGTTGCTGCCGCTACCCCTCAGGCAGCTCACCAGGTCGCTGCGGCTACCCCGACCCTGGATGTGTCTCTCCCCAATGGCTACAACTACGATGGCGTAAACGTCTTCCTCGTAACGACCGAGGGCGGTACCGTCCATGTGAAGGGAGCAGGCTACACCAAGGAGTGGCGTGCTCAGCACGGTACCGTGGCACTGTACATTGCCCCCGCGAACTACGCGCCTTCCGGCTACGAGATTCCGACTTCGAAGATGCTGCGCTTTGTGGAGGGTCAGGACTTCACCATTGCCGATGACGGCACTTTTGAGGCTGACCTGAAGGTTGAGGCGTACGACCTTGCCGCCTACTACTTCGTCGATGATGATTATGCCCAGGATCCGACCGGCGGCACCAAGTACGATGTCCACTACGAGATTCACGTGGTTGCTGAGCAGAAGGGTCAGAAGCCGCTGACCGCTCAGGAACTGTGGACCGGCAAGAACGTGGTGAGCACCCAGGCTTTGCAGACTCTGGGTAAGAGGGCAGAGCCGTTCGATCCTAGCTTGGCATACAACGCTTTGGGCAATCCCGCGCAGGCGCAGAATTTGTATGTTAGCGGCGGCGGCTTCCACGGCGATATCCGCTCTGCTAAGGGTGTTCACCTCGCCATCCGTGAGAAGGGCTCAAACACCCCGGTTCTGGCAACCAGCGACATTATCGAGTTTGACCACCCCACCATGTACTCGGCGTACCGTGACGGCAACCTGCACGGTAAAGTGCATGTTCCGGCAAACACCCTGGATGCTTCGAAGAAGTACGTGATTGAGGTCTGGGCTAATGACGGCTACAGCGAGAAGGGCGAGCTACTCGCACCGGTCGTGGGCAAGCCTACCGAGGGCCGCGGTACCCTGCTTGCATGGCAGGACCTGGATTTGAACGGCACGAACGGTTACAGGGATGCAAACCTGCCCAACGCGCAGGACCCCAAGAAGGAGGATGACCAGAAGCCTGCTCCTTCCGATGAGAAGCTGAAGACCCCTGCAACTCGCGGTGAGCTTGCAACTGCCCTGTACATTCAGGCGGGCACCCCCGAGGTGAAGCTGCCTGAGACTTCCCCCTGGCCGGATGTGAAGACTGACGACCCGAACTTCCCTGCTTACGTGTGGGCTCGTCAGAAGGGTATTACCTTCGGATGGTCGGACGGCAAGTTCCACGCTGATGCCGGCATTTCGAATGCTACCGTTGCGGCGTTCACCTACCGTGCGGCTGGTTCGCCCGCGGTTAAGGGCGACTCCCCGTACAGCGATGTGGCTCCCGGTTCGGCGTTCTACCGTGAGATTCTGTGGGCTCAGCAGAACAAGGTGGTGCTGAACGCTAGCGGCGCTTTCGATGCTCAGCACATGGTGACTCACGGTGAGTTGGAGACTCTGATTGAGGCGTTCCAGGCTCGCGCTAAGTAAGGTCGTTTAGACCGCCCGCGTTTGGGCCCCCAAGCCCTGCAGAGCAATGCCCGGCAGAAGTAATGCCCCACAGAAGTAATGCCCGGTCTGCACGTTCCCTTGAGGATCCTTGGGAAAGGTTCCTGTCGGGTTCGTACAGGCCGGGCTTTACTGTGCCTAAATTTTTGAAGCTTGCTTCTTGGCAGCTACGCAGCGGCTACTTTCAGCGTTTACTTTTCAGTCAAGCTGGTCCATGCGGCGGCGGGTTCCGTGCTTGCCGAGTGCGCGTCATGACCGGTTGCCACGCCGGTGGAGACGGTGAAGTCCCACGGGTCGGTGTTCAGTGCGGACAGCTTCGTTTCGATAGCAAAGCCGCGCTCAGCGAGCAGGGCGCGCAGGCGGTTTGCCGCCGACTGCAGCCAGAGGGATTCGCTGGCGGCGTGGGAGCAATCAATCAGGGCGATGTTACTGCCGTCGACTCGTGCGGTTTCGCGGAATTCGCTGGCGGGGTGGTGGCGCAGGTCGGCGGTAATGTACACCTGCGCGTCGGTGGCGCGCACCGCGTCGAAGAGAGAGTCACCGGCACCACCGCAGAGAGCGACGCGGCGGATCGGCTGGTCAGCGCGTCCGGCGATGCGCAGGCCACCGGCGGTTGCGGGCAGTGCCGCTGCGAGGCGTTCTGCGAGCTCCTTGAGGGTGATTTCTTCGGGCAGGGTGCCGAGGCGACCGGTGCCTACCGCGTGTTCCTGCTCGTCAAGTACCTGGGTTTGCGCTTCGGTGAGCGGTTCGCGGTCAATCAGGCCGATAGCGTCACAGAGTGCTTCGTTCACGCCTTCAACGGCGGCATCTGCGTTGGTGTGCGCGCCGAGCAGGCCGCATCCGCCTTCGATGAGGGTGTGCAGAACGTTGCCCTTGTAGTCGCTGTCGGGGATGAACTTTGCGCCGCGGAGCAGCAGCGGGTGGTGGGTGATGAGTAGCTGCGCGCCTTCGGCTACGGCTTCTTCGGCGGTGGCGGTGAGGGCGTCTACTGCGAAGAGGACGGTGCTTACTTTAGCGGCGCCACGTCCGGCGACGAGGCCGGAGGCGTCCCATCCGGCGGCGAGCTGCGGAGGGAAGAGCGTGTGGAAGGCGTCGACGACTTCTGCGAGGGTGGGGGTTTCTAGTTTTTCAGTCATACCTCTATTGTGGCAGGTGGCGCGGCGGGGCAGGTGGCGGTTTACGCCAAAGCCTGCAGTAGCGCAGGAATATTATGCGGCTCGGCGGTATTCTTCAGGTAGTGTGGTTTTATAGTTCGAGGAGGAATCATGACTGATGTTGTTCTTGCCGGCGGCTGCTTCTGGTGCCTGGATGCGGTATACCGCCAGTTCCGCGGGGTTGAGGCGAGCGTCTGCGGCTACACGGGTGGCGAGACTCCCGACCCTGATTATCGTTCGGTGTGCTCGGGTGCGACCGGCCATCAGGAGGCGCTGAAGCTCAGCTTTGACCCGCAGGTGATTGACCTGGATACGGTGTTGGATATTTTCTTTACGAGCCACGACCCGACCAGCTGGGATCGTCAGGGCGCGGATACCGGTTCGCAGTACCGTTCGGTGATTTTCTACGAGGACGAGCAGCAGCGCGAGCTGGCGGAGCGAGCTAAGGAACGGGCCCAGCAGCTCTTTGATGCGCCCATCGTGACCGAGATTAAGCCCCTGGGCGTGTTCTATGAGGCTGAGGATTATCACCAGAATTATTACGCGTTGAACCCGGCGCAGGGTTATTGTGCGTTTGTGGTGAGCCCGAAGGTGGCGAAGGCGCGCCGTAATTTTGCGCATCTTCTCCGCTAGGTTGTACGCCCCTCCAGTTGTTTTGCCCCGCGGCTGTTGTTCTTTCTTCGAAAATATTCGGAATAACGGCCGCGGGGTTTCTTCGTGTGTGCCCAGTTGTCCCAAGCTATTTGCTATTCACTTGTGCTTTAGGGTTGTTATAAGGTGTGCCCGGTATGATGGGGGTGTCGACTCACTCCTCCTCCTCATCTGTTGACCTCTTCGAAAGACTGCTGATGACTAGCTCTTCTTCTAAGTCCATCGCTTTGAGCCGCCGCGCCGTATTGGGTGTGGGCGGTATTGGTCTTGCCGCTGTGGTGTCTGCGTGTGCGCGTACGGTGCATCCACCAGCTGATGTTGCTGAGTCTGGCTCGGCGAGCGCGAGTGCTTCAGCGAGCCCGTCTGCTTCGTCGGCGCTACCGCCTGCGAATAAGTCGTATCAGGGTAAGGTCACCTTCGATAACTTTGAGAAGAACGGCGAGTATGTTCCTGCTACGGCTGAGCAGAAGGCGCAGAACGTACCCAAACCGATTATGCCGGAGAAGGTGCAGGAGCTGAGCGTTGACGGTATTTATGCGCTGATTGGCTATTGGATTTCTAGTTTTAATTATTTGGCGTTGACGGGTGATATTGAGCCGTTGAAGAAGACGGATCCGAGCAGCGATTACTATAAGGAGCTTGAGCCGATGGTTAAGCTCTATGAGACGGGTCGCGGCTGGATTTATGACACGAGTGAGCCGATGTCTGTGTACCTGTTGACGGATACTCCCACGCAGATTGAGGGTGACCGTATTCGTTATTTCTGGCGTGCTCGTTCCCTGGTTGATCAGAATGCGAAGAGGCATCTGACCGAGGGCGATAACCGCGATAAGTCCCTTGTGGGGGCTGAGGATTCTCAGGGCCAGGCGATGCGGATTGTTGTGGAGTATAAGGAGGGTGCTTGGTTTATGAGCACTCAGAAGGATAAGGATGCTGATAAGAGCTCGGATTCTGCGAGCCCCTCGGCTTCCTAGTGCACTAATTGCAGCTTTTTGGGTTTCTTCTACTCAAAAGTACATGAATAGCAACATTTGATAGTCATTCACGCACTTTAGGGTATGATAAGGGTGTCAACTCACTCTATTTCCTTTGTTGACCTCTTTTGAAAGGCCAATTATGATGAGCCCTTCCCCCATATCTACCCGTGTGAGCCGCCGCGTAGCACTGGGCGCGACCGGCACCGGTGTGCTGGCTGCACTGACTGCGTGTGCTGGTAGTATCCGCCCGCTGGCTGATGGCTCAGCGTCAAGCCCCGCTTCCGGTTCTGCTAGTGCATCCGCGAGCGCTTCAGCTAGTGCCTCACCCAGTGCCTCGGCTAGCGCTTCGCCTTCTGCTTCTTCCGGCAAGCCTTATAAGGGCCTCGTGAAGTTCGATAACTTCGAGAAGAACGGCGAGTACATTCCGGCAACCGCCACTCATAAGGCACAGAACGTGCCCAAGCCCCTCGTTCCGGCGAACATGAACGAGCAGAGCATTGATGGTATTTATGCGTTCATCGGCTATTGGTTGGTGAGCTTCAACTACCTGCTGATGACTGGCGATCCTGAGCCGTTGCAGAAGGCTGAGTCTACGGACATACTGACGGAATACCAGAATTTGACGGCTGCCTATGAAAATAATCTGGGGTGGCTCTACGGTGCGGATACCCCGGTTACTCTTGAGCTGCTTTCTAATTTGCCGCAGAAAATTTCCGGTAGCCGAATTCGCTATGACTGGTTGGGATACATGCGGTACAGCACCGACATCAAGGTTCATACTGAGGGCGTGAGTCCGGATGAGCCCTTTATGGAGGATAGCTCCCAGGATCTGACGAAGGTTGGCGTGGAGTACAAGGATGGTAAGTGGATTATGCTCACCGACGAGGATGGCTCTTCTGGGCCTGGTAGCGCCAGCAAGTCTTCTTCTGTCTAAGCCTTCTGGGAGCTTAAGATAGACTTCTCCCCCGCTCACGGTAATGCACCGTGGGCGGGGTTTCTTTTTGCCGGAACTCGGTAATGCTTCGCAGCGGCGTGAGGTTGCTATGTCATCGGCACCATACGACGACCGTTAATGGGTATCTGCGTTTTTGCCGGTATGATGGGGGTGTCAACTCACTCAATTTCCTTTGCTGACTTCTTTTGAAAGGCTGATAATGATGAGCCCTTCCCCCGTCTCTGCTGGTGTGAGCCGTCGCGTGGCGTTGGGTGCTACCGGTGCCGGCGTACTGGCGGCATTGACTGCGTGCGCTAGCGATATCCGTCCGCTGGCTGATAGTTCCCCCTCCGGTGAGGCTTCAGCAAGTGCGTCCGAAAGCGCATCCGCGAGCGCCTCAGCATCGGCTTCGTCTTCCTCTTCCGACAAGTCCTATAAGGGCCTTGTGAAGTTCGATAACTTCGAGAAGAAGGGTGAGTACGTTCCTGCCACGGCTGAGAAGAAGGCACAGAATGTGCCCAAGCCT
Source organism: Rothia sp. HMSC061C12 (assembly GCF_001815755.1). Classification (NCBI taxonomy): domain Bacteria; kingdom Bacillati; phylum Actinomycetota; class Actinomycetes; order Micrococcales; family Micrococcaceae; genus Rothia; species Rothia sp. HMSC061C12. Next base: position 49,304 of record NZ_KV821867.1, on the reverse strand, counting down.
CTCGTTCCGGCGAACATGAACGAGCAGAGTGTTGACGGCATGTATGCGTTCATCGGCTACTGGCTGGCGAGCTTCAACTATGTGCTGATGACCGGTGATGCTGAGCCGATGAAGAAGGCTGACCCTGCAGATGTGTATGCGAAGAGCCTGCAGGAATTTACGTTGATGTACGAGAGTGATCTGGGTTGGATGTACGGTACGGACACCCCGGTTACTATGGAGTTGATTAGTAGTTCACCGCAGAAGGCTTCCGGTAGCAGTACCCGTTATAACTGGCCGGGCTACATGAACTACAGTGCCGATGCAAAGATTCATCGTGAGGGCAAGTCTGACCTACCTTTCAAGACGTCTTCTAGTCCGAACGGCAAGCTGATGAAGGCTGCTGTGGAGTACAAGGACGGTAAGTGGTTTATGCTTACCGGCGATGAGGGCTCTTCTGCATCTGCTTCTTCTGGTAGCTCTTCGTCTGTCTAGGCCATTGTCTTTGACAGCGTGAATAGGCTTCTCCCCCACCTGCGGTAATGCACCGTGGGCGGGGGTTTCTTTTTGCCGAAACGCTGCCAGAACTCTGCGGAAACCCAGGGAACACCCAGGGGAAACTCAACAAATGTTCTGAGTTGGCGGAGGGTGCCTCGGGTACGCTTAACGTATATACATTGACGTACTACATGTGGTCTTTGCCTGCAGGTTGTGAGCCCCGTACCGACGGCTTTGTGGGTGAAGAATCCGACGAAGGACTTCTGATGACTACTTTCTTCACTCGACGTACCGCCTTGGGTGTTGCTTTTGCGGGTGCACTTTCTGCGTTGACTGCGTGCGCCAGTGATATTCGCCCGTTGGCTGGTGGTACCGGCTCGGCTTCTCCGTCGGAGGCGGCGACCGCCTCCGAAACTGCGTCTGCTTCTGCAAGTGCTTCGGCTTCTCCTTCTGTTTCAGCGTCTGCGAGTGCTTCTGCTGCTTCGGGTCTTCCGTCTTCAGGTAAGTCCTATAAGGGTCCGATGAAGTTCGATAGCTATGAGAAGACCGGAGAGTACGTTCCGGCGAGTGTTACGCATAAGGCTGAGAATATGCCGAAGCCTGTTCCTCCGGCGAATATGAAGGAGCACAGCGTTGATGGTGCGTATGCTTTCTTGAGTTTCTGGCTTGCTAGCTTGAACTATTTGATGATGACGGGTGACCCTGGACCGATTGAGGTTGTTTACCATGATGGCTACGGCATAGAGAAGTATCCTGGCACGCTGAAACTGTATGCATCGGGTTTGGGCTGGGTGTACGGTACGGAAACTCCGTATATTGTTGAGCTGCTGACGGATGCTCCTCGTGAGGTGCCGGGCAGCGACAATACTCGCTTTATTTGGGAAGGCTATTCCTACATGGACCCGAAGATGATGCGGCATTATGAGGGTCAGCCTGAGAAGGCGACGAGCGCTGATGAGTCGAAGAAGAAGGTGGCGAGGTTCCGTCTGGAGTACAAGGACGGCAAGTGGGAGCTGTCGAGCGCCGCTTAGCTACCGCATTGCAGAGGGCTCGCTCTCGTAGTGATTTCTTATGCGGTAAGACCCCGCACCTGGTAAAACGCTGGGTGTGGGGTCTTAATTTTCTGAACATTCGAGGCGGTCACGGGGCTATTAGGTGGCTCTCGGGTAACCTTAAAAGTGTATACATTGACGTACTGATAGGTCTTTACAGGGCGTCTACGCATGCTCTGGTGCACGGCGTCGTGGTTTGCTCTGTATTGGCTCCAACGAAGGGCTTCCGATGACTACCTTCTTCACTCGACGTACTCTCCTGGGCATGGGTGCGACCGGTATTCTTGCTGCGCTGACTTCTTGCGCTAGCGATATTCGCCCGCTGTCGCAGAGTTCGGGCGGTTCCTCTGGCGGTGCTGCTTCTGGTTCGGCTTCCTCGTCTGCGAGCGCCTCTGTGTCTCCTTCTCCTGCTGATGATCATACGCCCGGCTCGTATGTGGGTCCGATTAAGTTCAATAACTACGAGCGGAACGGCACCTACGTCCCTGCGACTGCGAATGCGCCGGCACAGAACGTGCCGATGCCTCTTATCCCGGAGAAGATGAAGGAGAACAACCCCGAGGGCGCCTACGCGCTGATGGGCTATTGGCTTGCTTCCCAGAACTATCTGATTCTGACCGGCGATGTTGAGCCGCTGATGAAGGCGGATCCGGCGAAGGCTTTTCTGAGGAACTCTAGGACCATGATTAAGCTCTATGAGTCGGGTCTGGGTTGGATTTACGGTTCGGATCAGCCGTACAAGATTGAGATTGTGGAGAATGAGCTTCAGCCGGTTGCTAATAAGCCGGACCGTTATGAGTGGCTTGTGACCGTCGCGTATGACCCTGCCGCTAAGTACCACATTGAGGGTGAGCCTGATGCGACTATCGTTGAGGAAGAAAAGACGGTTCCGCATACGACCAAGTTCATCATGGAGTACAAAGAGGGCATGTGGCGCATGCTCCTGGATAACAACAGCTAAATTTCCTCATCTTCTGATACGCACTATTTAAGGATTTCTGATGACGACTTTTCTTTCTCGACGTGCAGCCCTACTAGCTGCCGGTGCAGGCGCTATTACGATGCTGAGTGCCTGCGCCAGCGATATTCGTCCGCTGGCTGATGGCTCCCCGTCTGCTTCTGGTGAGGCTCCCTCTTCCGCAAGTCCTAGCGCCTCTGCGAGCGCTTCCGCTAGCCCCTCCGCCTCTGCGAGCGGTTCTTCCGCGAAGTCTTATCTGGGACCGGTGAAGTTCGACAACTACGAGAAGAAGGGCGAGTACGTCCCCGCGGATGAGACGCATAAGGCGCAGAACGTGCCTAAGCCCCGCCCGCCGGCGAATATGCATGAGAACAGCATTGATGGCGCATACTCTGCCTTTAGTTTTTGGCTTGCCAGCGTCAACTATCTGGTGCTCACCGGTGACAATGAGCCGTTGAAGGAAGCTGACCCCTCCGGCAGGGACGTTACGGCTTTCAAAGATTACGTGAGTTTTTACGAGTCCAATGAGGGGTGGTTTTACGGTTCGGAGCATGCGCTCCAGGTTGAGATGATGACCCCGCAACCTGTAAAGGCGGAAGGTAGCGAGCCTCTCTATTACTGGCGTATCACGCTGTCCAAGGACCCTAAAGCGATGATGCATGTTGAGGGTAAGGGAAACAGGCCCATGTACCAGAATACTTCCATGGAACCTGAGCTTTCCGACCTGAAATTGTCGTATCAGGATGGCAAATGGTTCACTTACCCCACCAAGGTACGCGGCCAAGGCACGGCAAGCCCAAGCGCTAAAGCATCCGATAAGGCAAACTCTGATAACTTCTAATGCATCGTTGCAACGTTCGTCTTAGCGGCGAGGATATACTTCGCTCACAGGCCCATAAAATCTAGGGACTCGCTCCCTCCCCTACATATCACCTAAGGATTTTTCATGGTAACTTTTCTTTCTCGACGTGCCGCACTAGCGGCTGCTACCGGTGCCGGCGCGGCTGTGGCGCTGGCTGCCTGCGCTAGCGATATCCGCCCGCTGGCTGATAGCTCCACCTCCGGTGAGGCTTCGCCTTCGGCAAGCGCATCCGAGTCTGCGAGCGCATCCGCCTCGGCATCTGCGACTACTTCCGCTAAGAAGTCGTATAAGGGCACGGTGAAGCTCGATAAGTACGAGAAGAACGGCGAGTACGTTCCGGCAAGCAACACTCAGAAGGCGCAGAACGTGCCGAAACCTATTGTTCCGGAGAAGATGAACGAGGCAACCATTGAGGGCATGTACGAGTTCCTCAGCTACTGGGTGGCAAGCTTCAACTACATGTTCATGACCGGTGATTACGAGCCGCTCAAGAAGGCTGACCCTGAAGGCCGCTATGCGAACGAGGGCAGCAATGCTGTTATCATCTACTCTTCCGGCAGGGGCTGGGTATACGACACGGATACGCCGGTTACCGTTCAGCTTCTGACCGACGCCCCGAAGAAGGTCGCGGGCGGACCCAACCGCTACGATTGGCTCGGACGCATCATCTATGACCCCAACGCGAAGATCCACATTGAGGGTCAGGACCCCGCTCCCCTAGTCGATGGATCCACTAAGAGCGAGGCAACCAACTTCGCGGCGGACTACAAGGACGGTGCGTGGTACATGCTCAGTGATGAGGATGCTGATGCATCCTCTTCCGAGAAGAGCAGCGCTAGCGCCTAAAACCCGCCTCTAAGCGGCTGGTTCTAAAAGTGAGGGAAGCTCTCGAATGCAGTTGAGGCTGCGTGCGGGAGCTTCCCCTTTTTGTTTGCATGGCCTGCGTACGGTCGTGTTGAACTGTTCCCGCAGACGAGCAGGTGCAGGCTTTGAATGTGTCAACAAACCTGCTCGGGTACGCTTAAGAGCACAGAACAAACTATTGAGGGGTTCTCATGCCTACCTTCGTTACCCGACGCGCTGCCCTGGGCATTGTTGCCGCTGCCGCGCTCGCCTCCTTGACTGCCTGCGCCAGCGATATCCGCCCGCTGGAGGACCCGAGCGTAGTTGACCCGATGCGCCCCTACAAGGGCGAGCTGAAGTTCAATAGCTACAAGTCCACCGGAACGTACCGCCCTGCAAGCAGCACGAAGAAGGCGGAGAACCCGCCTATGCCCACCCCTCCCGTGAACATGAAATCGAAGACGACCTCGGGCATGTACGCAGCTATAGGCTACTGGGTTGCGTCCCTGAATTATCTGACGGTTACAGGCGACGACACGCCGTTCAAGGCCGTGGACATGGATGTCATCTACGTGCGGAAGATGGAAGCATACGTAGAGTTGTACAAGAAGAATGAGGGGTGGATGTACGGCACCGAGACGCTGCTCGTGGCTGATCTGACCGAAGAGACCCCGCAGAAGGTTGACGATGAGCAGTACCGTTGGAAGGGTGTTGCCCGTAGCCATAAGGATGCTGTTCTCCATTACGTGCCCGAGGACAGGGACATTCGTCTGGCTGAGACGAGCGGTGACTCCAGCGACGATGAGGTCACTTTTGTGTTGAAATACCGAAACGATGCGTGGATGGTCACCGTTGAGACGAAGAGTTCCTCGACGACTTCCCCCGGCTCCTCGGGCGGAAGCGATTCTGGCCTCAGCGTTTAGGATGCGGTAGCGCGGCAAAGCGGCAGCATAAGAAGATGATGACACTTTCCCCTGGTAAACGGCACTTTTCGTTAGCTAACGTAGCTTTTATAGTATTTTCCAAGGTTTGACAACGAAGAAATCATAAACATAACCAAATACACTAAGGTACCCTGAAATAGATACACCGATAATCTATTGAAGGGTACCTTATGTCCACCTTCGTGACCCGACGCGCCGCCTTTGGCATCGCCGCCACCGCCGTGCTCGCCTCCTTGACTGCCTGCGCCAGCGATATTCGCCCGCTCAGCGACCCGAGCACGCCCGAGGAACAGCGCTCCTACAAGGGCGAGCTGAAGTTTAACAGCTACGAATCACGCGGCACCTACGTTCCCGCGACCAGCTCGAAGAAGGCGGAGAATCCGCCCAAGCCTATTCCTCCTGCAAAGATGAGGGCCAAGACGACAGAGGGCATGTACGCCGCCATAGGATTCTGGGTAGCATCTTTCAATTACCTGATACTCTCCGGTGATATTGAACCCTTCATGGCTGTGGATATAAACCGAAACGATATCTACAAGGCAGAAGCCTTCGCCGAGCTTTATAAGAGCAACACTGGCTGGATGTACGGCGCAGATGCACCAGTCTCAGCGAACCTGACCGAGGACGCTCCAGAGCAGGTTAACGAGCACCAGTATCGTTGGAGGGCCACCAGCCGCTACCACAAGAAAACAACGATTCACTATACAGATGGCCGGGAACTACCCATGGCCTCATTGGATGGCAATACTGGCGATTATGATTTCTTCTTTGCCTTGAAATATCAGGATGGTGCATGGACGGTCTGGAATGAACGAGTCAAACTAGCTCCGATCTCACCCACTTCAAACGCGAGCAGCTCCGGCGCCTCCGCTTAGAACCCCGGCCATATCGTAGTCGTGCGAGAATCTCTGGGGCCCATGTTTTTCGTCATCTACCGCCGCTTTTACGGCGTTGGAGGCGCACACGACATTGGGCTGACTGCTCCCCTGCGATATTCTGGAATTAGTTCATTTCCGGCACATACTTTATTCACCTCAGAAAGAGCCCCATGTCTACCATGTATACCCGCCGCACCGCCCTGACCGCACTGGGTCTGGGCACCGCCGCGCTTCTTGCCGCATGTTCCTCGAAGTCCTCCGAGTCTTCGGTGACCGCGAGTGCATCCGCTACCGAGTCTTCGACCGCGAGCGCAACCGCATCCGTCTCCCCCACCGCGGAGGCAACCACCACCGTTGAGCCCGGCCCCAGCATGAAGGGTGAGGTCGTTCTTGCCGACTACTCCTCCACCGGCACTTTTGAGCCCGGTACCAAGGAGCACAAGGCTGTAAACGTTGCGATTCCCTTGGAGCCGGCGAAACTGCGCGAGAACAGTGTTGAGGGTCTGCACGCGTTCATCGCGTACTGGCAGGCTACCCTGAACTACCTGCTGCTGACCGGTGACGGTGTACGCTTCACGAACATTGACCACACCGGCGACTACTCGACTGTGGCTGAGTTCTTCCAGAGCATGTACGCTTCGGAGAGCGGCTGGGTGATCGGTTCGGAGCGTCCGATGATTCTGTCGCTGACTGCTGACCGCCCGACCAAGGATACTCGCACCGGCTACTACACTTGGGCAACCGAGATGGTGATTGATGGTGCTGAGGGTGCTGGCGTGTACAGCAAGACTAATGATCGTGTGCAGCCGCTGACCGAGGTATTCAAGTACCCGGGTAAGCCGGTGGCTGGTCAGATTGTGGCGCACTACCAGGACGGCACTTGGCGTATGGTGCGTCGCGCTCCGGGTACTGCTTCTGCTTCGCCGGTTCCGTCGCTGAGCCCGAGCGCTTCGGCTGAGGGTACTGCGTCTGCGGAGGGTTCGGCGGAGGCTACTACTGCTTCTGCTGAGGCGTCGGCGCAGTAGATTCCGGGTCCCCTATACCACTGAGAAGCCACATGTGTTTTAAACACATGTGGCTTTTCGCTTTTAATCTTTCTTGAAAAAGACAGGTATAAACAAAAAGCCTTGATTCCGAAGAACCAAGGCTTTTTCCTAGTGGTGACCCCAACCGGATTTGAACCGGTGTTGCCGCCGTGAGAGGGCGGAGTACTAGGCCGCTATACGATGGGGCCGTGAGATTTACATCTCTTTTACCAGGTCTCCCTGGCAACACATATAACTATACAGAGGTTCCCAGAAACAACCAAATCGAAAAGCGGTGAAATGAGTCACATATTTTACACTGAGTGCAAGGCCTAAAAACAGACTCCTCCCCCAGCTGTGCAGACCCCCCCCCGACAGCCATCCGGCACCTCCGCAGCGCCCGCCTCCGTGCCCGCGCCTGCCTCGTTCAGGCGCCACGGCACCACAACACCACGGCATCAAGGCACAAAAATGCGCCCCGCACAGTGTACGGGGCGCATCCGCTCAAACTAGAGCAAGAAACTATGCCTTACGGCGGCGAAGCACCATCACAGCGGCACCGGCAATCAGCGCGAACGCACCGACAGCAGCCAGGCTCAGAACGTTCTGAGCACCGGTCTTAGCCAGCGAGCCCTTGCTCTGAGGCGCAGACTTGGTAGCCGAAGCGCTCACCTGAGCATCGGAGTTAGAGCCCTTAGGCTGGGAGTCAGACTTCACCGAAGAAGAGTTCTTCAGCGGCGCGGTCTTCGCGGTGGTTCCCAGCTGGTCGTTAGCTTCCTCAGCCTTCGGTTGCTCACCCTTGGGCTGATCAGCCGCCGGTTTCTCTGCAACTGCAGCAGATGCGGAGGGTGATGCCGAGGCGTTAGCGGGGAATGCCGGCTCGTCAGCCTCATCGCGGTTATCTGCGTTGCCGGCATCCTTCGCGTCGTTGACGATCAGCGAAACAGCCGAATCGTAATTGCGGTTGGTTGCCACGTCAGAACCAGCGGTGACGGTACCGAGCATGTAGCCCTGGCTGTACTGCATGGTGTTCGCGGGAACACGCAGGGTCGCGTCGAAGGAGTACTTGCCGGTGCGTGCGTTGTAGACGAACGCGCTCGCCGGAACGACGGTCGAGACCTTCTGAATGCTTGCCAGTTCGCTATCGGTCAGCTTGTCGAAACCCATCGACCATTCGCCTTCCTTGACCAGGAACAGGCGAATACCTTCAGCCGGGGGCTTCTCAAAGTCATAGCCGGACACATGGAAGGTATAGGGGCGAGTAATGTCGACAGTGCCCTCAGCGAAGTTCAGGGTGGGGTCAATCAGCACTGCGGTAGCCTGCTTCGGGTAGCCCTGGAAAGGAACCTTAGCGGGGTTAATGGTCGCGGTGGAGGTGAACTCGCCCTCGGAAACCTCAGCGTAGAACTTCACGATGGAGTTCGGAACCAGCTTCTGCTGCGAGGAGGGAACAGCCTTGCCGTTACGGTCAACGGTCGCCTTGGAGGTATAGGTGTCGGTCATGGAGCCGTCACCGGTCTTCGAGTTCAGCACGTAGGGTACCGCCGCGGTGGTGTTAGCAATGTCCTGCTTGTCCACTGCGATGACGGAGCCATCCTCGGTGACGGTCAGGTCGTTAGCCTTACCGCCGTTCATCTCAACCTCACCAATCACGCGGTCAGCCTTGGCGTCGAAGATGGCGATCTTGCCGGTACCGAAATCGGTTACGTACACCAGGTCGCGGTCCTCGTCGTTCTCCATGGACAGCGCCTGGGTGCCGAACTTAACGAACTTCTTGAACGCACCGGTGGTCAAATCATAGACGGAGATACCGGAGTTCACGCCGTCCACGCCCTGCGAGGAGACGTAAATTTCGTTCTCGGAGTGGTCAATAGTGACGTCAGAGGGACGAACCTCAACGGAGGAATTCTCGCCCCGGGTCTGAATAACCTGCTCAGTCTTGAAGGTCTTGGTGTTGATGACGAAGACCTTGCCGCCGGTACGCTCGGGCACGTACAGCTTGTCGCCGTCAACGGTCATGTTCATACCGACGTAGCGGGTGCCGCCGTTGGGGGCGCCTTCCAACTGCAGCTTGGTAACCTCGAAGGTCTTCATGTCGATCGCGGACACGTAGTAGCGGCCGGTCACGAACACCTTGCCGGAGTTGTGGTCCACCAGCACGGAGCGGGGGTGCTCAATCCAGTTCGGGTCGCTCTCGGCGATGCCGTGGTTAGTCCAAATCTGCTCCATGGTGTTCTGGTCGAACACAGACAGGGAGTTGTCGGTGGTGTTAGTAACCCACACGGTGCCGGATACGTCATCAACAGTGATGCCGTACGCGGAAATGTAGCCGAATTCGCCGTTCTTATCCAGCTCGAAGGGAAGCGCTGCTACTTCTTCAATCTGAAGAGTGTCTGCGTTGACACGAGCAATGGTGGAGGCGAGGTCGCCGCGTGCACCCACGCCGACCATCCAAATCTTGTTGGTCGCCTTAGAGTATGCAACCTGGTACTGGCCGGGCAGACCCTGGGTAATCTGCGCGACGGACGCGGAGGTGTCAACAACGCGGCTCAGCGATGCGGTGGAAGGAGCCGATGCGCTGGGGGTCGCGGTCTGGTTTGCGGTGTTCGGTGCTGCGAAGGAGGCAGGAATCATGGCTGCGCCGGAGATTGCGAGCGCGAGGGAGCCGACGGCGAGCCCCTTCAGTGCTTTGCCCGAGGAGGGAGTGAGGTTCAATGTGTGTCCTTTAAATGTGTAACGGAAGTGCTCACATGCCGCATGCGAATGCTAACGAGACACCCGTGAATATGCGGTGACATATTCGACGGCACGAAAAGCAGAAATGCAGGTAACGCATAAATTTACCTACCTTCTAATCCTCAATGTTTTCCCAGGAAAATACAAGCAGCGACGTGGGCGTGTTTTGTGTTTTTGTGAGTGATCCCCTAATTCGCCTTCAGTATCACGTGAAGGTTGAGGCGCTTCCCCGGTTTTTCCTTGCTCTTGCGGGCAAAAACCCAGGTCACGAGGGGTATTGTGATGCTTTTATATTTACACATTAATGTAAATGTTTAGGTGAGGCGCGCCAGCGAGATTCACCACGGGTTAAACATTTTCTCGACATTCAAAACCTATATTTTTACAGGCAAGTGCACATATATAAATATGTACTAAAACCACCTACCCAGCATTAGCCCAAGCGGGCACACAAAAGGCGGGTACCCCTCCCCCAGATTCGAAGAATCCGAAAGAGAAAATACCCGCCTTCTCACGCGTTACATCGAGCATTTACGCCCGAAAACTAAACGCTACGCTTATGCCTTGCGGCGGCGCATCACCAGGGCAACACCCGCAATCAGAGCCACAGAAGCGAAAGCAACCAGCGGCATCACAGCGTTAGCACCGGTGTTAGCCAGAGCGCTACGCGAAGAACCAGCCTGCGAGGAACCTGCGTCGCTCTTAGCTACCGAGGAGCCACCGCCCAAATTATCGGAACCACCTGCGGAGGAACCACCGTTCTTCACAGCCGAACCGGACTTATCAGCCTTCACTGCATCCGGAGCGGGCTTGGAGTCCTGTGCACCGGTCTTAGCGTCAGACTTCTTATCCTCAGGCTTCGGGTCAGCAGGCTTCGGGTCAGCAGGCTTCGGATCTGCAGGCTTCTTGTCCTCAGCCTTCGGGTCAGCAGGCTTCGACTCCTCAGCCTTCACACCGGTCACCGTCGGGTAACCCGCAAACTGAAGCGAAGTCGGGGTGATACCCACCGGAGCTGCGCTCGCGTCGGTGTCCTTCAGGCCAACCTTGAACTTCAGAATCGAGTTAGCCTTCAGCTGCTGAACCGATGCGGGAACGTCGTTACCCTGGCGGTCCTTGGTGGGCAGGGTGGTGTACTCGCTGGCGGTGCTGATCTCGCCGGTGGTGCCGTTGAGCACGTAGGGCAGGGTCACCTTCTCGTCGCGGTCCTTCTTGTCGAGGACCAGTACGGAGCCATCCTTGAGCAGGGTCACGTCGTTTGCGGCTGCGCCGTTCATCTCGACCTCGCCGATGACCTCGTCAGCGCGGCCGTCGAAGACAGCCACCTTGCCGGTGCCGAAGTCGGTTACGTACACCAGGTCGCGGTCCTCATCGTGCTCCAGAGCGAGCGCCTGGGTGCCGAACTTGACGAACTTCTTGAACTCGCCGGTGGTCAGGTCGTACACGGAGATACCGGAGTTGACGCCCTTCACACCCTGGGAAGAGACGTAAATCTCATTCAGCGAGTGGTCCACAGCAACGTCGGAGGGGCGAACCTCAACGGTGGAATCCTCACCCTGAGTCTGGATGGTCTTCTCAACCTTGAAGGTCTTGGTGTCCACGACGAAGAGCTTGCCGCCGGTGCGCTCGGGCACGTACAGCTTGCCGCCGTCGAGGAACAGGTTCATGCTCACGTAGCGGGTGCCGCCGTCGGGCGCGCCTTCGAGCTGAATCTTCTCAACCTGCTTGGTCTTCAGGTCAATCGCGGATACGAAGAAACGACCGGTCACGAAAGCCTTACCGGACTCGTGGTCAACCAGAACGGAGCGGGGGTGCTCAATCCAGTTCGGGTCGTCCTTCTTCACGCCCTCGTTGGTCCAGATGAGCTTGAGGGTCTGCTGGTCGTACACTGCCACGGAGTTGTCGGTGGTGTTGGTAACCCAGACGGTGCCGTCCACGTCATCAACGGTCACGCCGTACGCGGAGGTGTAGCCGTACTGGCCCTTGTCGTTCTGCTTGACGGGCAGCTCGGCGAATGCCTCGGTCTGCAGGGTGTCTGCATCCACGCGCGCCAGGGAGGAAGCAAGATTGCCGCGCGCACCCACGGTGGGCACGAAGAGCTTGTGGTTCTTCTTGGAGTAGCCAACCTGGAACTGGCCGGGCAGACCCTGAATGATGTTTGCAACGCTACCGGATGCATCCACGGTGCGGTGTGCCTCGGTGGAGGGGGTGGTGGTGTCGGTTGCCTTGGTGGTCTTGGTGGCGGTTGCCGGGTAGCCCTGGAACTCGCGGGTTTCGGGGGTGACCTGCTTGACCTCGGAGTTGTCGCCCGCGGTTGCGGTGACCTTGAACTTCAGGATGGAGTTCGCCTGAATCTCGGAGGTCTTGGCGGGAACCTCGTTGCCCTGCTTGTCCTTAGAAGGCTTGCTGGTGACCTTATCTGAGGTGCTGACGGTGCCGGTGGTGCCGTCGAGGACGTAGGGCACAGTTGCGGTTGCGCCAGCCTGCTTGTCCACAGCGACAACGGAGCCGTTGGGCAGTACGACCAGGTCGTTTGCCTTGCCGCCGTTCATGGCGACCTCAGCGATCAGCTTGTCTGCTGCGCCGCCGTCAATCACGCCGACCTTGCCGGTGCCGAAGTCAGAGACGTACACCAGGTCGTTCGCCTCGTCGTTGTCCAGCGCGAGTGCCTGGGTGCCGACCGGGATGAACTTCTTGAACTCGTGGGTGGTCGCGTCGTAGATGGACACGCCGGAGTTCGCTCCCTTCACGCCCTGGGAGGAGACGTAAATTTCGTTCTGGGAGTGGTCAATCGCGATGTCGGAGGGGCGAACCTCACCCTCAGCGTTGCCCTTGGTGTCGAAGCTGGTCTCCACCTTGAAGGTCTTGGTGTCGATGACGAAAATCTTGCCGCCGGTACGCTCGGGCACGTACAGCTTACCGCCGTCAACCAGGATGTTCATGCTGATGTAGCGGGTGCCGCCGTCGGGTGCGCCTTCGAGCTGGATCTTCTCAACCTGCTTGGTCTTCAGGTCAATCGCGGATACGAAGAAACGACCGGTCACGAAAGCCTTACCGGACTCGTGGTCAACCAGAACGGAGCGGGGGTGCTCAATCCAGTTCGGGTCGGTCTCCGCGATACCCGCGGTGGTCCAGACCTGCTGCATCGTTGCCTGATCGTACACGGACACGGAGTTGTCGGTGGTGTTGGTAACCCAAACGGTGCCGTCTACATCGTCAACGGTGATGCCGTAGGCTGCGTCGTACTGGTAGCCCTTGTCGTTCTTGACGATGGGCAGCTCGGCGACAGCCTCAATCTTCAGGGAGTTTGCGTCAATGCGAGCGATAGTAGAAACGTGCTTGTCGCGGTCTGCAGTGCCCGCAACCCAAATCTTGTTGGTCTTCTTGGAGTATGCGACCTGGAACTGACCGGGCAGGCCCTGGGTGATCTTTGCCATCGCCTTGTCGGTGATGGTGCGAGCGTCAGTGCTCTGGCTTGCCGCCGGGGTGGAGTCTGCCGCGAACGATGCGGGGATGGTGGCAACGCCGGAAATTGCCAGTGCCAGCGATCCAACGGCGAGGCCCTTGAATGCCTTGCTTGAAGCGAGGTTCATATGTATGTCCTTTTTCGTGGGTGGTGTGTGAAGGTGCGTCTCTCCCCCACCGATGGGTGGTGAGGCGCCGCGTTTTCCTTGCTCTTTGGTGTGGGTTTCGTGGGCCCACGAGGAAGGAAACTAGTCTTCACACAGTATTAAGTAAGGCAACCTTTAACTTACCTTCTAGGTAATACTTACTTAGCGCACAGGATTTTGCAAGATTTTAGGCATATATAACGCAAAATTTCATATGCCAGGCACAGCCTGTCACTAAAACTCCCCGAGGTGCGGCAATACGGGGCATAGCGAAACCCCCGCCTCCAGCAAAAGCCAGAAGACGGGGGTTTCACGCAACCCCAACAGGCACGCGCAGTGCCGGGGGTAGCTAAATTTAGGAGCCGTACGAGAATTAGGAAACGTACGAGAAGTCAGTGAACAGCAGGTTCTGCAGCTTGTAGCGGCGAATGAAACGAGCCAGCTCCGCGCGAGTAGTCGGCGCGGTCGGGTTGAACACACCCGAAGAATCCAGCACGATGTCGTTCGCGCCAGCCCACGCAACGTAACGGTGCAGAGTACCGGCACCGAGCACGTCGCGGAAACGAGAACCAGCAGCCTCGTTCATTTCAGTCAGCTGAACCTCCGCGTTGTACTGGAACAGCACAGCCGCCAGCTCCTCGTGAGAAACCGGTGCGGTCGGGTCAATCTTGTCGCCGCCGGTGAGCGGCTCGGTAATCTTGCGGTCACGAGCCCAGTGCAGGGCGTTCGCGGTCGGGCGGCCTGCCGCATCCGCGAAGGGTGCAACCTCAGAGTTTTCGCTCACGCCAGCGTGACCGGCAGCGTGGTTCAGCAGAGCAATAAGCTCCTCACGGGTCACGGGGCGGTCCGGCTCAAACGCGCCAGTCTGCGGGTTCGGCATCAGCCACTTCTTCTGGTTCGCCATGCGGATATCCTCGGCGAACGGGTGGCTACCCGGAACGTCCTCGAAAGAAGTCTTCAGAATCTTGGTCTCAGCCACGGGGATGCGCGCAGCAATCTGGTGGGTAATCTCCTGGCCCCACGGGTCGGAGCAAATATCCAGCTGCAGGGCGTGGTCGACACCCTCACCCTGCATCAGCTCGATGGGGAACTGGTCGCTACCGCTGAAGCTGTCAGCGTCACCGTCAAATTCGGGGGTGAGCGGCCAGGAGCGCAGAGTTTCGAAAGAGTCGTTACGAACGTAGCCGTGGCGTACGGTCAGGGTGGTGCCTTCGGTGAGGAATTCGCGCAGACCGTGTGCAGTGTAGTTGACGGTCATACCGGTTTCGGTGATGGTGGCACGCTGAATAACGAGGCGCGGGCCTTTAGTTTCCTCGGTTGCCGGGGCAAGGTTTGCGGGAGCTTCGTCAGCCTGAGCGGCCTGTGCCTGCAGGGTCAGTGCGCCTGCAGCGGCGGCGGCGGAAGCACCCTTTACGAAAAATCGTCGTGAGAGTCGATGGGTAAGCAAGGGCATGATTGTCCTATTCAGTTCTTGTTTGAGTTGAGTGAGTTACGGGTGGCAGGATGCGCGGACAGCGGCGTAAACGGTGAGTGAGGCCGATACGTTGGGTTCCCTCCCCTGTGTGCGTGAGTGAGACGTAGCATACCGGGGTGCGGGTGTCTGTCGGGCGGATGTGCGGTGAGTGAGACCGGCGCGAGTTCCCTGACCCAGTCATCTAGCGTACCTTAAGGTCTCCTTAAAGCGAAGACGAAACGGCGGTGATTTTACGCCCATTTTCGGTGTTCAACGAAGTAGGGGCGTTATCTGGCAAAGTTTGCCGGAAGTTGGTATGGGTTTTTGATGGGGTGATTTTGAATTACCCAATGCCGCGGTGTTCCGAGATGTGGAATATGTGGGTTTCTGAAGTTTTATGTGTGACACGCCAATTCAACCCCTTTTCAAAGAGTTATAGTTATTGGTACCCTATCACTGTTCCTATATTCTCAACAAAGGAGTTACCCATGGAGGCCAAGGAATTCTCAATCGAGAAGGCCCTCCTCTTCTTCGCCAAGTCCAAGTACGCCGACATCTTCGGCGTGGCACTGGTTATCGCCATCGCAATCGCCTCAGGATACCTGGGCACCAGCCTCGCTAAATACGTCGACTGGGGCCCAATCACGAACTTCATTCCCCTCGGCGTAATTTCCGTGATTAACGTGGGTATTTCAATGATGTCTACCCGCCTGACCGGCCGCCTCTCAAACATCGGCAACGTGCTCGGCATTATTAACACGGCACTGTCTGGCGCGATTGATTACATTCTGGGCAACAAGGCAGCAATCATCACCTACCCGGTCACGTTCATCGTGTACACCTTCGCGATTCGTAGGTGGCAGAACTCCGAACGCGGCAAGGCGATGGAACCGCCGACCGGCAAGAAGGGCCAGCTGATTATTAGCGGCATTGTGGTCGGTTCGTTCGCGTTCTCCCTGATTGCGAACTATGTCGGTTACTATCTGATTGCGAACAATGTCGGTTACGATGGCAAGACCTCGTTCCTGTTCTGGATCACGACCGCAGTGTTTGGCCTGTCCCTGTCAGCGAACATTCTGAACGCACTGAAGCTGACGATGCAGTGGCAGTTCTGGTTCGCGTACAACACCGTGCAGTGCATCAAGGCGCTGACTCAGGGCAACTTCGCGAACGTCGGCAAATACATTTTCTACATCATCAACAGCGTGGCAGCGCTCCTGCTGTGGACCCGAAGCGGCACCGCAGCCAAGGGTACCGTGGCGGTGGCGTAAAGGGCAGTTCCCTAGCGCACCAGCTACCGCATATCCACCCAGCGATATGTAGACACTCATAATAAGTAGAGGGAGGGGCCCTCCGGCAATACGACCGGAGGGCCCCTCCTCTGCATTGTGCGGGCATATTTGCCCGCTCCTATAAGCGGCTAGGTTAGCCCAGCGGAATCGCGCTACCCTTCAGAACCTGACGTTCAGGAGCCGAGTCACTACCCACCTTCGCGATGGGGAAAGCAACAAACGCCTGAACGCCCTTCTCACGAAGAATCGCCTTCTCATCCGCCAGCTCGGACACGAAAATGTCAGAGCTCAAGGAACCGCGTTCCATCGCCTTACCGACCTCGTCAACCACCCTACGGTAGGGGTGGCTGCGCAGCACGGTTCGCAACCGGGCAGGCGTAACCCTTCCGGAGGATACCGGAAGAACCATGAGCCGCGGGTGCAAAGCGTTGTACGGGTACGCACCGGGGGTTACACCAATCCGGTGGATCTGGTGAATCACCGGGAAGTTCGCAATACCCACCAGCGCGCAGAAGGCGAGCGCGGTATCGGTCGGCTGCGGGACGGTGAAACCGGTTCCGGTTCGAGAATCCGGCTTCTTATCCAGCGAGTCGTGCAGGGTTTGCCCGGTAATACCGCTGAGCATCGCGGAAGGTTCCCAGGTTGCCAGGTCCGCGCACATCAAACGCAGACGGTCCTTGACGAACTCCTGACCCTTGTTGCGAGTTTTCATCTCCCAGCGGGATGCACCGTGGTCGGGGCGAGGGGCCTTGGCTTCAAAACGCCAGTATGCCGGTTCACCCAGGCCAGAGATCCAGAGCAGGGACAGCAGGTCGTCACGTTCCATCAGCGCATCCAGATGAGCCTGTCGGGTCTTCTGGTGAGAAGCCCAGTCGTCCGGGTACTTCTCCGCGTCAATTCCGCGAATACGCGGTGAGAACGGGGAGAAAACAGCGGTTTCCTTACCCGCGCCGTAGGACTGGTCAACGTTCACCCAGCTGTCTTCAGCGGCCAGGGAAGAAACGTAGGAGTGCACGCACTCGGCAATTTCTTCTTCTGACACGCCTTCAGCATGCATTTGGGCGCGCGGCTGGCCTTCCTGAGACCAACCTACAGTGACGGTTCCGGGGTGCTTCTGCTCAACCATCAGGGACAGCCCGTAGAGGGCAAAATGGGTCAATGCCGAGGTGTAGTCACCGGCAATAGTCAGCGTTGCCATTAGTGTCCCTCCCGTGAAATCTGAGCGTCTGCTGCGCGTTCGACGGCCTCAAGGTAGGCGGTAGCGTACGGGCCGTAGGTGCGGCTCGTCTGCTCCATGAGGTTGTCCCAGTAGCCGACGTTGAAGAGTCGGTTCGCCTGTTCCTTGAGCGCTTCGTAGTCCAGCCCCTCGGGCAGGTAGCCTTCCTTGAGCAGGAAGTCTGCGTCGTGGGCGAAGGAGAACCGGCCGTGACCGTGACTGCAACCGATGATGCGCAGCACCAGGTCGCGGTGCTCCCCCACCTTTTCGGGCGAGGCGGCAACCATAAGCGCGGACAGCTGCTCGTGACGCCAGCCCCTCGGCAGGGCGCTACGGCTACGGGCACGGTACGCCTCTGCCACGGAACGGCGGCCACTCTTCGCGAGCGCGCCCGTCTCCGCATCTGCACCTAGCATCTGCTGGAAGCGCAGGTCGCGTTTGCCCTCGTCGTGGTACTTTGCCGCCAGTTCCAGGGCCTCCGAGAATTCCGGTGCCAGGCCGAGGTTCTCGGCAAGCTGGCGGGTACGCTCAGCAACATCGTTCTGGTGGTCGTCCAGAAGAACGGGACCAGCCGGGGCCAGTTCCTGAGCGATATCGGAACCTTCAACAAACTCTTCGTCGGTCACAACGGCGTACCAGGCGATAACTTCCTGACCGTCCTCAGCCTCGGTAGTAAGTTCAGAAGCAATCCTCGTCTCACTGCCCGAACTTTGGCTGTCGAGCAGCTCCGCTACTTCTTCGGGCGAGAGACCCAGGTATTCCCTGAAGTCTTTCTCACGGTCCGCGCACTTCTCGTACACGTAGAGCTTGATGCCCTTGGGGAAGGGCACAGCCTCCAGCTTGTCCTTCGTGGAGGGAAGCTCACGCTGAGTCACGGCAATGCCCTGGTTCGTGAACGGAACACTGCCCATGTCAAGAAGCAGAACGTCACCAGGAGCCAACGACTGACGGCTCTCTTCCCCATGGTCAGCATCCTGCCACAGGGAAATTTCACCCTGACGGTAAAGGAATTTACGCGGCTTCACGCCGTGCTCATCCTGGTAGTCCAGAATCTCCTGGAGAATCTTCAGATTCGCAGGGAAGGTCTCCAGGTCGCTCGGTGCAAAGTAGCTGGTCTTGAGAATCTCCATGGCGGCAGAAGTGTTGCTCGGCAGGTTATCGCGCACGATAACACCGCCCATTGCGGTTTCTGCATCCAGGGAGTCGTGCAGCCATAGGTCAAGGTCCGGCTCATCGTAGGGATTCTCGTCGGT
The DNA here is from genome assembly GCF_001815755.1 of Rothia sp. HMSC061C12. Lineage (NCBI taxonomy): Bacteria > Bacillati > Actinomycetota > Actinomycetes > Micrococcales > Micrococcaceae > Rothia > Rothia sp. HMSC061C12. The sequence goes on along the minus strand of NZ_KV821867.1, from coordinate 30,707 downwards.
ACGCGAGAATTCCAGCAGGTCAGGCCATTCCGGGCGCTGGTAGAGCAGACGCTCCGGGGAGGACTGTACCGGCGGGTTCTTCACCATTGCGGCGGGGTTCACCGACGGATTCTCAGTACCGTTGAGAGCCTCGAGCCATGCATACGCATTGCTCAGGTCGACCGCCTTGTAGGGAGGCGCGTCCTTCTTTACCGAGTCACCGCTCGCAGGCTCAATAACGACGACCTTGGAATCCGTACGGTGGCCCAGACGGTTAACACGTCCGAAGCGCTGTGCCAAGGAAGAGGCCGGAGCCAGCTCGGTCACCAGGTCAGCAAAGTCAACATCAATACCGACTTCGAGAGTCTGGGTGGCCACAACAACCTTCACGGACTTATCGCCTTCGGTAGTGAAGAGGTCGGGGTGCAACTTTTTCAGGTCGTACGGGCGCATGCGTCCTACGAGAAGCTGAACTTCATCCTTTCCAAGCACCTTATCCTTGGCGAGTGCTTCCTTGATAGAGATAGCCGTCCGCACATGATTGACAATACAACCAATAGTGTGGGCTTCCTCTGCGCCTCCCCCCGCCTCACGGTGAGCAAGGAACTCCTTAATAGCCCCCACAGCAGCATCCACGACCGCACGGTTACCGGGCTTACCATCCCACTTATCAATGGGGTGGAGCATCAGTTCCTTGTGCGAGTAGACACGTTTGTGCAGCTCTTCATCATTCGGCTTATCGAGAGCCTCAATATCAACACCCAGGGTGGTCGATCCGCTGTCCTCAGTGGAGGGGGTAGCGGTCGTCTCAACCACCTGCAGGGTGGGAACGCCCAGATTCACCTCACGCTTCTGCAACTCGGCAATACGCTGAGTGGTATGCAGCAGCTGACGGTTCATGTGTGCCTCATCGAGCACCATGACGGTGTCCATGGTCAGCAGGGCGGTCTCACGCGGGCGGGCAGCCTTGGTGCTGCCATAGCCACGGAAGAGCGCTCGTGAACCGTACATGTCGGGGGTTGCGGCAATGATTGCGCAGGCCGAAATGTCGGTCACCGGCAGGGCGCGGTTCGAGAGTTCACCACGGATGTGGCCAACTTCGAAGGGGGCGCGCCCCTCCTCGTCGTTGCGGGTCTGGAAGCTCTGGAGAGCTTCAGCAACCCTACGCAGAATATCGGACTCGTCGGATTCATTAGCGAGTGCCTTCCCCATGCGGTCGAGAATCTTCTCGCGGGCGCGATCTGCCTGGCTGTCGACCAGCGCGCGGCGTCCCACGGTCACGCAGAGGCGACGGGGAACGCGCGGCGCGGCGCCAACCGCGGCGAGCGCATTCGCGAAGAGGTGGATATCAACCACGGAGGACTTACCGGAGCCGGTCGGTGCGTTAATACGTTCCGGCCATACTCCGTGCTCGCAAATGTGGTCGAGTACCTCTTCCTGCCAACTGAAGGGCGCGTACCCTCCATTGAGAGAGGCAAAGAAGTCACCGAACTCTTCACGGGTGATGGAGGGCAGCGCGGTAGTGGGGCTAGTCATGCTCTTCCTCCTTCTTACGGCGGTCATACTCTTCGGTGGGCACGTCGAATGGAACCAGCAGGCCGCCGCCCATGTGGCGGGACTGGCCGATGGCTACGAGGGTCGTGTCCGTTGCCAGGTTGCCGAGGTCTACGAAGCCGCGCCACGGCTCGGCGGGCAGAGTGCGGGGCAACTTGTAGGCGTAGGCGGCGGGGTTCTGGGTTACTCGGTGAGCTTCCAGAACCTTGGCTTCAGCCTTTTCCTCAACCTGATCCCTCAAGCTACGAACTCGTTCACGTGAGGTTTCAGCCTCGGGCGCCTCGAAGCTGTCACGCCACACGTAGGCCATGGAAAGCAGAGCGGCGTCAGCGAAGGTCCAGGCCTTCGTCTCAGCCTTCTTCGGGCGGTTGAAAACGCGCGATTCGGGAACGGCCGCGCTGAGGGTACGCCACAGACGCTTGTACCCGGTCTTGGGAGCATCCCAGAAACCCTGTGCGGGCAGGCGCTTCTGACGAAGCTTCACGGTCAATCGGGGGAAGTCCTGAGCGTAGAGAGTTTCTACGCTCCTGAGTGCGATACCGAGTTCTACTGCCTCATCGGTCGGGGCGCTTGCCGGGACCAAGACGAGCAGGACTCCCTTAGACTTCACCTCACGACGCAGATAGTCGGGCAGGTAGCGGGCAGTCAGGTACTGGAGCGCCAGGCTGTTGGCCGGCTTGTGACCCTTGGGGTACCTGCCGGTGATGAGGCTGGGCGCGCCGAATCCTGCGGCAGCTACGAGAGCCTTGTGCAGCAGGGAGCTTGCCTTGACGTACTGTTCGGGCTTCAGCTCTTCACCATCTACTTCAAGGAGCCACAAGTATTCCCAGGGGCTGGTGGAGGTTTCAGCCTCCACAGGCTGGTACTTGATGGATCCCAGGCCAGCGGTGGGTACCGATGAGGGGCGCATCGTGTCACTCGCTGCGGTCTTGTCGCCTGCTTTGGTGGGAACCTTGGCGGGGTACGCTTCTGCATGAGCACGCATGAGCGCAACGGTTCGGCCGGGCAGGGGTACGCGGACGGGCATACCGCCTGCTTCGAAGGGGGTCGACTTAGTGTCGATGGTGTGGGTGGGTTCCACGTCTCCGGTGTAGAGGGCGGTGAAGCTGCTGGCTTCTCCGAGGGAGGGTACTTCGCCGCAGAGCTGGGTGATAGTTTCCGCGATGTCTGCGGGCACCTTATCGTACTGCCAGCCGATGGTGTCGGATACAGCCCAGCCGTCGGATACGGCGCGACGTTCGGTCTGCCGCCCGTCCTTGGTGGAGCGCGCTACCTCGCGGTACATGAATCGGCTCATCTTGTTGGGTGAGCGGTACACGGGGCACATGTCGGGAAGCTGCAACCCGGTCGGGGGGTTCTCCTCAAGCCATTTGAGGGCCTTGAGAGATTCTTCCGAGGGGGCAAGTTGCCCGTTTTCGATAATTGCGTGAGGTCCCTGCGCGGCCGCGCTGAGGAGCGCGGCCTGCAAGCGGGCAGGGTCGGGGAAGGCGTCGGGGCTTCCGTCTGCCTTGTGGCCCTGGTATACGCCGAGCGGGAACCTCGCGAGAATTCCGAGGTTGGTCATATTATTCAGCGTCCTCCGCGGTGGCGTTCGCGATGATGATGGAGTTGCCGTCGACGTTGAAAGTCTGGCCATTCCAGTCAGTCACGCCAGCCTTCTTGGCGTTCTCGATAGCTTCGAGGAGCAGCTGGTCGGTGTGTTCAACAGTCAGAGGTGCGAAGGGCTTCTTCTCACCGAAACGCTGGTCGAGGGTGACAACGGGTGCGGCAGATTCAATCAGGTCACAGTTGGCACGGATGTAGAGCTCACGCTCGGCACGGGCGATAGCGTTGAGGCCGAGCGCGGCGAGGAGTGCACGCGCAGCAACGTTCTTGGTTTCGTCCTGACCGAAGCGCAACTGGCGCAGGGTGGCGAGGCTCAGTACCCAGGAACGGATGATACGACGGCAGGCAACAGCACCGGTTTCTTCGAGCGAGGGCGGGATGCTACCCAGGCCGAGAGTGGATGCGGAGATGCGAGCATCAGCCTTGGCGGTCTTTACTTCCTTGCGGCGTGCGGCAACATTCTTGGCGCTCAGTTCAGCTTCCTGGTCATCGACGAGAGAGTTAAGTTCCTTGGCGCCAAGCTTTACGCTGGCGGCTACGGCGTCGACGCGGGCGCCGCCACGGCGTGCCTGTCGGTGTTCAGCGCCAGGATCCTGGTCTGCGAGGACGCCGATAATTTCACCGACGAGGGCGCTACGCAGGCGGACCTGGTTGCTCTTGCGGGTGGAGTCCCATGCGCCGAAGAGGAGCGCTGCAGGGGCGGTGTTGAGCAGTGCGCTCATGTCTGCGGGGGTGCAGTTGCGCAGTGCACGGTACTGGTCGTTTTCGGTGATAGGCTTACCGTCGACGTGACCGGCGCGGAAGTGGCCGTCGAAGACGCGGTGGGAGAGCTCCATGTCGCTGTATTCGACGGGGCCGTTTTCGGTCTGGTAGGTGACGACAGCGCGGGGAATCTTTACAGCCGCTTCGTCGCCGTACTGGCAGCCCTGTTCAATGGCGGCTTCTGCGCGATTGAGTTCGGACTGCTTGCTGTCGATGAGGACTACCTTCTGAGACTTGCCCTTGACAGCCTTCTCGGCGTCCTTGGATTCTTCTTCCTTCTTGGATTCGTCCTGGCCTTCAGGCTTCTCTACGATGTAGCGGGTTTCGTAGGCGAAGACGGACTTGGAGCCGTCAACGAACTTGGCGGGTGCCACTGATGCGTGGGGGCCTGCGGCAGGTTCGAGTTCGGTGATGGAGGTGATGACGGAGCCGCCGCCGAGCTCGAGGTTATCGAGGAGATCGGCGAGGGTGATGGTGTTCTGGGACATGATTGTCTCCTTAGGTAGTGTGTGCACATCTCGCGTCGATGCGTGGGTTGTGCACGATTTTTTGTTGTATAGCTTTAAGCTACTCTGCTTTTTCAAATGGTGCGCGCGTTTTCGTCACGCCGCTATTTCAAGGACGGTAATGCCCCTGAATCTGCACTGTAACCGCCTTGTTTAGGCACTATTCAGCGCAGCATCAGGGGCATTTAGTTGCATAAGCTGGTCAGTATATAGAGAAGGCTAGAGTCTGGCCCTGTTTTCTTGCTATACTCTGGGATTGAGTCTGCTGCAACAGAACTCAAAACACCCCGCTTATTGCGGTATCAACGTACTTCAAAGCCGCCTACTGCGTTTCCGTCGTGGTGGGCGGCTTTTGCGCACTTCCTGACACATGCACGACTACACAACTATTAGAAGCAACAATGACGAGCGGTAGCCCACCGGTATCTGCACTAGAGATATGTACATTCACAGAAGTATTATCACAATCTACATGCAGAGGACTCGCAATCTCACGCACTTCCAGTACCCCTTCGGAATACGCCCCCTGACCTCCATTCACGATGGAAATATATCCCAGGTGGACAAGGATGGGCTTCAGCATCACCTCCCATACCACCATTCCGAGAACATTCACAAACACACCCGTGATTACCGTCACAACATACACATTAGGGTCAACCGCAGCACCTAGCACTTTAGATTCCCTTCCTTACTGTCGCTTCATTCAAACTGACCCACACCAGTTAGGGGGCTCAGACTGTGAGCTATGCGACTCAAGCTCGTTCAGCACCTAAATCATAGCACATAAATATAGAACTGATAGCAGAAAATCTACGTAAGAATTTTGGGAATTTTATGCCCCCAACCCGTAAGAAAGGCAGGTTGGGGGCGTTCAAACAACGAAAGCTCTCGACGATAAACCGCCGAGAGAACTACAGCGTCAGTCCTATACCAGATAGCAAAAAATCTACGCCTCAATGAAGGCCGACACATGAGCGTGCCAGATTTAAGCGGGTTATATTGCTACGGTCTAAACAAGACGACTACTCTATTATCCCGTCTTTGCCATCAGTCCGCAATCGAACTCGTCATTCCTCCACTCCCCTGCCGCGCGTCGCTAGCGAATGAGCAGCACGCGGCTAGAGAATGAGCGCATCCGATTCGGTCACCTCGCGCACCCGGCCAATGTAGCTGAAGGTCGGCTCGTCAAGGCGGGCTAGTAGCCCCAGGTCGCAGAAGAGCACCGAGTCCTCGTCCGGATCGATGAGTTCCTGAACTTCGTCTTTGATGCGTCGCACCTTGGCGGGGGCCGCATCCACAATGAAGACACTGTACTGGATACGGTCCCCGTAGCTGAGAATGAGCTTGGCCAGCTTGGCGCGCCGCCGGTCGCTGGGAACGTCGTAAGCAATGAGTGTTCGTCGGGCGTCATCACGCATTATCGTACGGTCACCCCCGTGTACTCGCGGGTGGTTCCGTTAATGACGCCCAGGAGCATGCGAGCCTGCACCTCAATAGCGCGGCGCCACGTCACCGAATACCCGTAGGTGGGGTGGGTAATCTCCGTGGCCATTCGCTTCTCGAACGCGGCGATGACAGTCTTCCGTCCTTCGGGCGTGAGACGGTAGCTGCCACCAACCGCGGTGAAGTGCGCCGCTTTGACCTGCTTCCTATTAATAAGAGAAACCACCACGGAATCCGCGATGACTGCACGGAACTCTTCCATGAGGTCAAGCGCGAGCGCCGGCTTATTGCGAGAGCTGCTGTGCAGGAACCCGGCGTGAGGGTCGAGCCCGCACGTGAGAATCCCACGAATACATTCTGAGCTGAGCAGCCCGTAGGCGTAGTTCAGCAGAATGTTGATGGGGTCGTTAGCGCCTCTCCCCTGCCGCCCGGTCCAGGTCCAGCCGAGTTCGGTGAGCACGTCTTCTTTGAGCATGGTCGCAAAGTTGCCGAAGTAGAGCGAGGCGGCTTCACCTTCGATGCCGAGCAGTTCCGGGATTGAGGTAGCTTGCGGCGTGTGCTTCTGAATGTCTCGCATAGCGCGGCATACATCTGCGGCGTGGCCGTTGCGGCGCAGCAGGGTCGCTTGGTTTGCGATTTTGCTGGCAATCATGGCGGCCGCTATAGGCAGGTGCCCCTGCGCTGAGAGGACATGCTGTTGCACGCGGGCCAGCCCATTCGGTCCGGTGCCGGGTTGCGACCAGCCGTAGACTCGGCCGGTGCTGGAGCACCAGATGATGGTGCAGTTGCGCCACATGAGTTCTCGTAGAAGCGCAGAGGAAACGTCGATGTTTCCGTGGACCACGAGGCTGTGCACACGTTCGAGGGGTACGCTGCTGATTGTTTCACCGAGGTGTTGCACGATGAGGCGTCCTTGCTGGACGGTCGCTCTTGATCCTTGCGTGGTGAGGTGCGCTACTTGGCTGTCGGGGTTGCTGGCGACGACACGTGTAATGTTTTCTTTTCCGTGGGATTCGTCGGGTAGGCACACGGAGATGTGGGAGCACCAGCTGCAGCGGGGTGAGTCTTCGAGGGGTTGCGGTGCTGTCGGGTTGTCGATGAGTGCGCGGGTGGTGCGCACGTATTCTTCTGCGGTGCGGATGTCTTCGTCTGAGATGTCGACGGGCACGGTTTTGTTGTGGTTGGTGAAGTGCACCGCGCATTCGCTGACGGTTTCGCCGGCTTCTTCGAGGCAGATTTTCTGAAGGGCAAGCTGCACCCTGTGGGCGGGCGTGACGGATGCGTTGCGGCGTACGGGGGTTGCTTTGTATTCGATGATGCGGGTAGAACCGTCTTCTTGCGGTTCGATGGCGTCGCACCGTCCGGTGAGTCCGAGGCGTGTTGATGAGATGGTGACTGCGCGCTGTTGTGTGCCGCGGGATGTTTTGGGGTCGTCGACTCGTTTGTGGGCGGATTGCCCTTCTTGCATTTGCGAGGTGTCGGTCTTTTCGCCATTGGATTCGATCCATGCGCGGCGGGGGCAGTACACGGTGTGCATGACGAGTGAAATAGGAAGTTCGTCGCCTGCACTGTAGGGGGTAGACATCGGTGTCTCCTTGGTGTGAGCGAATATGGTGGGCAGTCTGCTTTGGCTGCTTGGTTTTGAGGGTAGCACCACGGTGTGGTGTTTTGGCTTATCAGCGACTTTATGACGCAGGGTCGGCGTGTTGAGTTTTCTGCTTGGAGGTGTGGATGAGGCGGGTAGCAGCTGGCGGGTGGGGTTTGCGGCTGGTGTTTTAGCCTGGTTGCTTCCTGCACGGCAAAAAGGAAAAGCTCCGTTCCTGGACTGTGATGGGTCCACGAACGGAGCAGGAATAGGTTAGGGAAAGTCCCTACGAAACCGTAGGGAAGGTTGAGGTGTTTCCTGCGCAAGCAGGGATGAGCCGCCCGCCTCAATGAAAGTCCCCACAAAACCGTAGGGAAATGCACCCTGCCCACGCCGCATCGCCACCCCTTCCAGGCCTCAATGAAAACCCTTCCGAAAAGGAAGGGAAAAACATCAGCCGGCAAGCTGCCAACGTTGGAGACGTTGCCTCAATGAAAGCCCTTCCCAAAAGGAAGGGAAATTTGTCAGCCACATCAGCAGAATGCGAGCATAACGGCCACCTCAATAAAAGCCCTTCCAAAAAGGAAGGGAAATCTGCGTTGGCTCGTGAGGGCATGCTCGGCGAATCTGACCCTCAATGAAAGTCCCTCCCAAAAGGAAGGGAAATATCCGACCACCTCCATAACACCAGGAGATAGAACTGCCTCAATGAAAGCCCTTCCAAAAAGGAAGGGAAATAGCTGACCGAACGCACCGACGGTCTCAATCGCCGGGCCTCAATGAAAGCCCCTCCAAAAAGGAAGGGAAATCGCCGCGCGGGTCTTCCAGCTCAAGAACGGTTACCTTCCCTCAATAAAAGCCCCTCCAAAATGGAAGGGAAATCCGGGGCGGTGAGTTCGCGCCCTCCGGCGATAGCGATGCCTCAATGAAAGTCCCCACAAAACCGTAGGGAAATGCAACGGCATGTGCAACGGCGTTCATCTGGACTCAGCACCTCAATGAAGGTCCCTACAGAACTGTAGGGAAATCGCACCCTGACCCAACGTAATACCACGCTCAGCCATGCCTCAGTGAAAGCCCCTCCAAATAGGAAGGGAAATCTGCCGACAGGAGGGCATCTAAGGTCACATCGAAGCGGCCTCAATGAAAGTCCCTCCAAAAAGGAAGGGAAATGGTCATGAAGAGCCTGGCACAGATGGTCTTTGGCGGGCCTCATTGAAAGTCTACACCTCAAGCTGCTGAACAAACGGTCCAGCAGTCATCCTGGACCATCACAACAGTCTAGTTTCTTGAAAGTCCCTCCGCATAGGAAGGGAAATGGTGCTGTTATCTTCGCTGTTGCAGTCAGAGCTGTGGCCTCAATGAAAGCCCCTCCCAAAAGGTAGGGAAATTGATTCGCTGGAAGAATTCAATCGTCACGCCCTGGCCTCAATGAAAGCCCCTCCGAAAAGGAAGGGAAATCTGCGTTGGCTCGTGAGGGCATGCTCGGCGAATCTGACCCTCAATGAAAGTCCCTCCGAAAAGGAAGGGAAATAGCCGAACGGCGATAAAGCGAACGTTCACTATTCACCCCTCAATGAAAGTCCCTCCGAAAAGGAAGGGAAATGCAGTCTGTAGGTGCTGTGGATGCTGTTTTCAAGCCCCTCAATGAAAGTCCCTCCGAAAAGGA
>NZ_KV821867.1:21048-21501 GCF_001815755.1 Rothia sp. HMSC061C12 | reverse complement strand
AAAGTCCCTCCGAAAAGGAAGGGAAATCATATCCCGGCGGTGTCGTGGGTTGCGGACAAGTCGACCCTCAATGAAAGTCCCTCCGAAAAGGAAGGGAAATCATCAGCACGCACCGGCACCTCTTCGGTGCTGATGCCCCCTCAATGAAAGTCCCTCCGAAAAGGAAGGGAAATTTGATGAAGGGGTTCCACTCGCGGATTTTCAAATCTCCCTCAATGAAAGTCCCTCCGAAAAGGAAGGGAAATTTTTTCCCGTTCTGGCTTGCTTTCGCGCTCTAACCCTCAATGAAAGTCCCTCCGAAAAGGAAGGGAAATCCGGGGTCTGGCTCATCAGGTGCTGGCGGAATTCCTCCCTCAATGAAAGTCCCTCCGAAAAGGAAGGGAAATCCTGTAGATATAAACCGCACACCATGAGGATATGGTGTCCCTCAATGAAAGTCCCTCCGAAAAGGAA
>NZ_KV821867.1:18811-20948 GCF_001815755.1 Rothia sp. HMSC061C12 | reverse complement strand
TGAAAGTCCCTCCGAAAAGGAAGGGAAATGTGCCTGTGGGTCTGCTAAAGCCGCTGGGTACCCTCGCCCTCAATGAAAGTCCCTCCGAAAAGGAAGGGAAATAGCTACCCGAAAATAGCCCGCAACCATGCGGCAGAAACGGGTGCTTCGCGAGAACCTCGCGGAGGCTACACGCAAAATTATACACTCCAACCACATCTACCCCCGCATAACTCCCTGGCAAGGGAAGAAACCATGCGAGCGACACGCCATGTTCCCGTCACGTACCAGGTTCTCGCTCACACAAAGACCCCCGCCGGGTGCTTCCTAAGCGACCCGGCGAGGGTCCTCACGTATGAGAGGGGTTGGCGCGGTTCAGGTAAACCAGACTAACCAAGCTAACCATGCAAACCGGGCGAGCTTCGAGTCTCACGGGACTAGAAAGAACAGCGCATCAAAACCCGAGCCGGCCAAAGCTCGGCCCCGGCGAACAGCGGAACTAGCGCTCCGCCTCCTCACCCAGCATGCCCTCACGAGCCAACGCAGTCAAACGAGACACCGCACGGAAATACTTCTTCTGATAACCACCAGCCAGCATCTCCTCAGTAAACACCTTGTCAAAAGGCACACCCGAAGAAACAATCGGCAAGTCCTTGTCATACAGGCGGTCAGCCAACACCACAAAACGCAGCGCCACCGACTGCTCAGTAATCGGGTGAACATCACGCCACGCAATACCATCCAGGCCATCAATCAGCTGACGGTAACGCGACGGGTGCACCTTCGCCAGGTGCTCCACCAGGTCAGCGAAGTTATCAACACCAACAGTCTGGCCGCCGAACACTTCCTCAACCTTCGCATCAAACGCATCATCAGCAACAGGCTCCGGCGCAGCAGGCAGGCCACGGTGACGGAAATCCTCACCATCCACACGGTGCACCTCAAACTGCGAAGCAAGCACCTGAATCTCACGCTTAAAATCCTCAGCCGCAAAACGGCCCTCACCCAGCGCACCAGGCAGCGTATTCGAGGTCGCCACAAGCTTCACGCCAGCATCCGCCAGCTCACGCATCAGACGAGACATGAGCACCGTATCACCCGGATCATCCAGCTCAAACTCGTCAATGCACACCAGCTTGTAGCTGCTCAACGCCTCAACCGTCTTACGGAACGTCAACGCACCCACCAGGTTCGTGTACTCCACAAAAGTACCGAAAGCCTTCGGGCCATCCACATAATGCCACAGCGACGCCAACAAGTGAGTCTTACCCACACCAAAACCGCCGTCAAGGTACAGGCCAGCCTTCGTCGAATCCTTCTTCTTGCCACCAAACAGGCGACCAAAGAAACCGGCACCAGCGCCGCCACCATTAATCTTGTCGCCAAAATCCTTCAGCTTCTGCACGGCCTCAGCCTGCGACGGCTGATTCGGATCAGGAATGTAGCTATCAAAAGACACTTCACCAAAACGCTCAGAGGGGCGGAAACCCGCCAGCAACTCATCAGCAGAAACGCGAGGGATGCGGTCGGTCAAATGTACGGTCGTGGTGGGCACAAAAACTCTTTTCTTCAGTGACGGCGATGTGACTTCCGCTTTAAGTGTAGTACTGTCTAACACCCCGCGTGAGCCGCATGAGTTGCCCGCCACATTACGGGCATGAGGAGGGAATGGGGTGGGATATGCGGGAGGGGCTGCTGGGCTGGGACACGGAGGGCGGGAATGCGAGGGCATGGGCGTTCGGGTGCGGAGGCTGAGGTGGTGTGTGTTTTGGGCAGGGTCTGTCTTGGGCGGGTGCTCTTGGGTGGGCGCTCTTGGGTAGGCGCAGTGTTCGATAGGTTAGTGTCTTCGCCGTGGGTTTTAAACCCGCGAAGGAGGCAATAGCCTATCGAATATTCCCTTAACCTATCGACTATTACTCTGCCCCGCTATCTACTCCCCCTAGATTGCTGTTCATTCTTTCGGTCCGCGGCCCTCTCCCCTGGTCTGCTGCGGGAATTCTTTTATCGGGGAACACTCACCGCTACATGTAAATTCTTTGCGTGCAGGTACTTATTTGATGCATAAAGCATTGAGGTATTCGTATGGTGATGTTTCGTCGCTGTAGCACCCAAAAGAATGCAAACGACCGCAAACATGCGGTAGGGTGGTAACTGTAGT
>NZ_KV821867.1:16429-18711 GCF_001815755.1 Rothia sp. HMSC061C12 | reverse complement strand
ACATGCGGTAGGGTGGTAACTGTAGTGCTCCACAGCGCATTGATGCGCTTGTTGGGCACACTACGGGGCTGTTTTCCTTCCGGTGGTCAGCTTGACCTACGAATAATGGCTCGACCAGTAACTAAACAACACACCATCACCGATGATAGGAGCGTATCTTCTATGGATTCAACCATCTTTAATCGCCGTACCCTGCTGGGTAGCGGCGCACTTGTGGGCATTGGTGCCCTGCTTGCGGCATGTGGCCAGCAGGCTAACAATGAGGCGGCAGCTACCGCCTCCGCGGCGCCGAGTGAGACCGCTTCGGCATCTGCGGCAGCTTCTGAATCTGCATCAGCTTCGGCAACCCCGTCTACTATCCGAGGCTACTCTGGACAATCCAAAGCCCCTGACGGTGAGTACCGTAAAGCCGACGGCTACGGACCCGCGCAAAACGTACCCAAGCCCCCGAGCCGGAAACAATACCCCGAAACTCAGGAGGGCGCTCTCAACATGATCAACGACTGGACCATAGCCCACAACTATGCAGTCCAGACGGGTGATTGCGAATACGCCAAAGCATATGTGAAACCAGAAACTGACGAAGAAAAGTTCTACGGATATGTCGAGCGCCTTTATAAGCGCGGCGGATGGATCATTAATGGTCTCGACAAATATCAGCTCGATGGTCAGTTTATTTATGATGAAAAAACTAAAGAATACACCCTTATGCTGAAGCATATTTGGAAATTCGTAATGTATGTTGAGCCCGACGGATCATACACCGAAGACACGAATACGGCCGAGGGGGACGATAGCGGCGCTTACATTCTCAAATATTCGGATGGATTTTGGACTGTCGTTGGCTCACTTTCTCAAGAGCAGCTGAAGGAAAAAGGGTCGTTGAAATAGCATGTTCCATATCAGAGAAATAGGAAGTGCATATATACTCACTTTTGCTGTTATCACATCATCTGTTTTTATGAGCGTTCCTCCTGCGAACAGCCAGGAATGCAGTAGCGATAACGGCCATGCTATATGCCTCACTAAGGAAAAGACTCCACAACAAAACTTTGCGAGGAAAGGCACCCTAGATACTAGGATAGACTCACCTACCGCTAAATCATCCCTTGAAATAGAAGCGGAGAACCAGCGGAAGGAAGAAGAATTCCGTAGAAATTATGACGAAGTAAAAGACAACTTGGGGCAGCCTATGTATATTCCCAAAGGTAATGCGCGCAAGCAAGGTGAAGCGGAATGTCTTGCAGCGGGAAGACAACCTGGTAAATACAGCCGTATCCGTGAGATGCCTATTAGTGGCGAAGAGGTAAATTACGATCCGAAAACAGGACTAGGAACATATTGCCAGCCACTTGATACCAAAACTCTCACCTCTAATGACCCCGCACAGCCTAAGGGTCCCACTATTGAAGAAATGCTCCAAGAAGTTGAGGACCAATTCGCTAAAACCGATATCCAGGCCCCTGTACTGAAGCAGTCCTATAACCTTGGCTCTGGTCAGGGCGAAGACAACCCCAACGTCTATAAGAACCAGGCCGTCAACTTCTACGTTGACGCACCCACCGCACGTTGGGAAGGCGACCTCATGATTGGCCACGTGGAGATGGAGTCCTACCCCACCCAGATGACCATCCAGTACGGCAACGGTGACGAGGGCAGCTTCTACACCATGGGCAAGCCTGTCAGCAGGGCACGTGGTGAAGAGTCACGCAAGACCGCGACCAGCTATGTATATAAGCGTTCGGCAACTTCCATGCCTACGCGACCGTGTCTTACTCTGGTCGTTTCCGCGTGAACGGCGGTGACTGGCATGCTCTGGATGTCGTGTTGACGAAGGAAACTGTCGATCCGCTGCTGATTCGTGTCTGGTGGGTTGATGTTGGACGCGTCGGCGGCACCTGCGATGAAGACGACACTCGTTGGGGCTGCAAGAACGACCCGACGATGGGCAAGAAGGATAACCCGAACCCGCGCCTGCGTAAGGCTGATATCCGTACCGGTCAGCGTTGGCATCTTAATGACAATGGCGATGGGGATACGGAGTATTCGTTGCACCGTGACTGGCCCGACATGTAGAGCCCCCGCGGGTCTTACGCTGAGAAGCCACATGTTCGCCGAGAAGCCACTTCTTTAGTGGCTTTTCGAAACACATGTGGCTTCTCAGCTATCGGGGTTCTTCCCTTCAGCTGGTTAGTCTTCCGGTTTCTAACCAGCTCTCTTATTCACACACCACACCGATACGAGGAATACACTTCCATGACTTCCGTTTTTCTTACCCGCCG
>NZ_KV821867.1:14614-16329 GCF_001815755.1 Rothia sp. HMSC061C12 | reverse complement strand
GGCGTGTGGCCAGCAGGCAAATAACGAGGCAGGCGCCTCGGCATCATCGACCGCTACGCCAGGCGAAACCGCCTCAGCCACCGGCGATGAGTCATCCTCCACCTCGGCAACCCCTTCTACTGTTCGAGGCTATTCGGGCGGATCCAAAGCACCAGATGGGGAATACCGCAAAGCAGATTCAAAGGGTCCCGCTCAGAATGTCCCCAAGCCTCCAGCACCCGAAGAGGGGTATCGAGAAAAGTCTATTTCCGGATTGGAAAAGACAATTCGCGCCTGGGCCAATTGGCGCAACTATGCGGTAGAAACTGGAGATTTCGCTGAGGCCCGACAATACATAGCGCCGTCGCTAAAGTCAGAAGTAAGTTTCTACGATGAGATGAGCGGTCTCTACCAAAAGGGAGGCTGGATTATAGACGGCCATAACGAGTTCGTATCAGAGGAAAACCCTCAGAAGGTCGACGATCAAACTTACCTTTGGAAGGTTTACCGCAAGTGGAATTTCGTTATGTACGTTCAGCCTGACGGTAGCTGGGAAACCCGCGAGAACCGAGAAATAGATAATAATTCCTGGGAACTTTCCTGCACATATACAGATGGCCGTTGGCTCATAACTGGTTTGAAGAAGATTAACAAAGCCAGCTAAAAATCACCTTCACCGATACGAGGAATGTATTTCCATGACTTCCGTTTTTCTTACCCGCCGCGCAATGTTGAGTAGCGGCGCGCTTGTGGGCGTTGGCACCCTGCTCGCAGCCTGCGGCCAGCAGGCTAACAATGAGGCGGTAGCCGCCGCCTCCGCAGCACCGAGTGAAACCGCAACCGCTGTTGCCTCTGAGTCTGCGTCCGCTTCGGCCTCAACCACCCCGAAGCCTATCGTAACTCGCGGATATTCGGGAAATTCCAAAGCCCCTGACGGAGAGTACCGCAAAGCCGACGAGTACGGTCCTGCGCAGAACGTCCAGGAACCCCGCAAGGAACCCGCACAGTACCCTGAGACTGAACAAGGCCTCTACCGCATGATGAAGGACTGGGTAGTTGCGCACAACTACGCAATCCAGACCGGTGACTGCTCCTACGCATTCAAATATGTAACAGAAGATGCAGAAGAATATGAGTTCTACCTGTATATTCAGGGTCTTTATCAGCGCGGTGGTTGGACTGTTGATGGTCTGGATAGCTACCAGCCAGAGGGCCCGCTTATCTACGATGAAGCAAAGAAAATGTATCGTATGAAGCATCGTCGGTTCTGGAGCAGCGTTATGTACGTTGAATCTAATGGTCACCTCACAATGCAGGCTAACACTGAGACTAGTGACGATACTTTCTATTTCCTTTTCACCTACTCTGATGGCTATTGGAAAATTGCCGGAAGTAAAACGGAAGAGGAATTACAAAATGAGAAATAGCCTTTTCCTTTAATTCACACACCACACCGATATAAGGAATACACTTCCATGATTTCCAACCTTTTTACCCGCCGCGCAATGCTGGGCAGCGGCGCACTCATGGGCATTGGTGCCCTGCTTGCGGCGTGCGGCCAACAGGCTGCTAACGAGGCGAGCGCCTCGGCATCATCGACCACTGCTCCGAGCGAGACCGCTTCGGCTTCTTCGGCGGCGTCTGAGTCGCCTTCGGCAAGCACTACCCCAAGAGTAACTCGCGGGTATTCAGGTAATTCTAAAGCTCCTGACGG
Organism: Rothia sp. HMSC061C12; assembly: GCF_001815755.1. Lineage (NCBI taxonomy): Bacteria > Bacillati > Actinomycetota > Actinomycetes > Micrococcales > Micrococcaceae > Rothia > Rothia sp. HMSC061C12. The sequence goes on along the minus strand of NZ_KV821867.1, from coordinate 14,636 downwards.
AGAGTACCGCAAAGCCGACGAG
>NZ_KV821867.1:12022-14514 GCF_001815755.1 Rothia sp. HMSC061C12 | reverse complement strand
TGAGTTCTACCTGTATATTCAGGGTCTTTACCAGCGCGGAGGATGGACTGTTGACGGGCTGGATAGCTACCAGCCAGAAGGCCCGCTTATCTACGACGAAGCAAAGAAAATGTATCGTATGAAGCATCGTCGGTTCTGGAGCAGCGTTATGTACGTTGAATCTAATGGTCACCTCACAATGCAGGCTAACACTGAGACTAGTGACGATACTTTCTATTTCCTTTTCACCTACTCTGATGGCTATTGGAAGATTGCTGGAAGTAAATCAATTGAGGAAATAGATAGCTAGCAATAGTCTCTTTCTTCAATTCACACACCACACCGACAGAAGGAATTTACTTCCATGACTTCCGTTATTTTGAACCGCCGCGCACTGTTGGGTAGCGGCGCTCTTGTGGGCCTGGGGGCCCTGCTTGCAGCGTGCGGCCAGCAAGCCACCAACGAGGCGAGCGCGTCGGCTGCAGCATCTGAGGCACCTTCGGCAAGCGCTACTCCATCTACTGTTCGCGGCTACTCGGGCGGATCCAAGGCACCCGATGGAGAGTACCGAAAGGCCGACAAATACGGCCCAGCCCAGAACGTACCGAAACCCAGCCTCCCCGAAGAAGGCTACAACGAAAAGTCTCTAGAAGGCCTACGTAAAACATTTGACGCATGGGTCCAGTGGGGAAACTACGGTATCCAGACTGGTGACTATGCAAAGGCACGAGAATTCATCTCGCCTAATTTCAGCTCCGAATTAGAAGCCTACGAAAGCGTCGAAAAACTATACAGGCGCGGCGGATGGGTTATCGACGGTATCGAGAAATTTACAGCTGATGGGTCGCCTTGGTCCGAAGACGGCGAAACATATTTCTGGAAAATGTATCGTAACTGGAATCAGGAAATCCACGTTGAACCAGACGGTAAATGGACTGCGTGGGATAACGAGGATAAAACTAACGATACTCTCAAAGTCAAAATGAAACATGACGGCCAAAAGTGGTCAATTCTAGACTTCGAAGAATTCAACGTCTAAGCAGCATTCACCTTTTACACACCACACCGATATAAGGAATACGTTTCCATGGCTTCCACTCTTTTGACCCGCCGCGCAATGACATGCAGTATGTATGGCCCTATATGCTGGATACCTACGAGAAGGATATTAAGTTCCTCAAGGATATCGAAGGCCTTTATCAGCGCGGAGGCTGAGGTGGTGTGCGCCCAGGGCTGGGTCTGCATTCCTACTTTCTATTTTATTTTTCTAACAAATAAGATTATAATAAGGAGTGTTTATTTTCGGAGGTTTTTATGTCATTTCTATCAAAAAATTGGGCAGGACTGTCAGTCTGTCTGATCATTTCTATCATCTCTTGGGTTTTAGGAGGATTTCTGCCTGTTGTGGGAGCACCTGTTTTCGCCATTTTTATCGGAATGATTCTCCATCCCTTTCTCACTTCCTATACACAACTGGATGCCGGTTTGACTTATAGCTCCAAAAAACTGCTTCAGTATGCTGTTATTTTGCTTGGGTTTGGACTCAGTATCTCACAAGTTTTCGCAGTTGGAACATCTTCCCTTCCTGTTATCCTTTCAACTATTTCAATTGCATTGATTATAGCTTTCTTTTTCCAACGCTTTTTTAACCTTGATACAAAACTAGCTACCTTGATTGGAGTTGGATCTTCTATCTGTGGCGGTTCTGCCATTGCAGCGACTGCTCCTGTTATTCACGCCAAGGAAAAAGAAGTAGCCCAAGCCATTTCTGTTATCTTTTTCTTCAATGTCTTGGCAGCTCTTATCTTTCCGACTCTAGGTTCTTGGCTCCATCTTTCCAACGAAGGTTTTGCTCTCTTTGCGGGTACTGCGGTCAACGATACTTCCTCTGTGACAGCTACTGCTAGTGCCTGGGATAGTCTTTACAATGCAAACACTCTTGAGCCTGCAACTATTGTCAAGCTGACACGTACTCTAGCTATTATCCCTATCGTTCTCTTCCTCTCCTATTGGCAAAGCCGTCAACAAGGCAACAACCAAGGAGTGAAGCTTAAAAAAATCTTCCCCGTTTTCATTCTCTACTTTATCCTAGCTTCTCTGCTAACTACTCTTCTCACATCTTTCGGTGTCAGCACTAGCTTCTTTTCACCTCTCAAACAACTCTCCATATTCCTCATCATCATGGCTATGAGTGCTATTGGTCTCAAAACCAACCTCATTGCTATGATCAAATCCAGTGGAAAATCCATTCTTCTTGGAGCCATTTGCTGGATTGCTATCATCCTGACTAGTCTTGGCATGCAATTACTCATCGGTATTTACTAAGAAAAAAGGGAGCCTAAAGGCTACCTCAGAACGTAGACAAACGTCATTTTTGGCGTTTTATCTATGATGAAAAAACTAAAGAATACACTCTCATGCTGAAGCACATTTGGGAATTCGTAATGTATGTTGAACCCGACGGGTCATATACAGAAGACAAAAATACGGCCGAGGGGGACGATAGCGGCGCT
>NZ_KV821867.1:0-11922 GCF_001815755.1 Rothia sp. HMSC061C12 | reverse complement strand
GAGGGGGACGATAGCGGCGCTTACATTCTCCAATATTCAGATGGATTTTGGACTGTCGTTGGCTCGCTTTCTCAAGAGCAGCTGAAGGAAAAAGGGCTACTGAAATAACCCCATAACCTTTGAGAAGCCACATGTGTTTCGAGAAGCCACCAAAGAAGTGGCTTTTCGAAACACATGTGGCTTCTCGGCGCATAGGTATCGGCGCATGGCGTCTTCCGTAAAATGGTTGTATGGCTAAGAAAACTAAAGGTAAGAAGAGCGGCGCAGCAACCGCCGCCGTAGCACTGCTGACCGAGACGAACACCCCCTTCCAGATGCGTGAATACGAGCACGTTGAGGGCGTCACCTCCTTCGGTGAAGAGGCCGCGAAGAACCTCGGCGCCTCCGAGGAGCAGGTGTTCAAGACCCTGCTGATCGTGCACGAGAAGGATTTCGCCGTCGCGATTGTGCCGGTCTCTGGCAAGCTGAACATTAAGGCTGCCGCCGCTGCCCTCGGCTGGAAGAGCGCCTCCATGTGCGACCCGAAGGTCGCTGAGCGCCGCACCGGCTACGTAGTGGGCGGTATTTCTCCGCTGGGCCAGAAGACCCCCTCCCCCACCCTGCTTGATGAGTCTGCGCAGCTTTTTGACACGATCATGGTCTCTGGCGGTAAGCGCGGCCTGGACGTTGAGCTCGCCCCGGACGACCTGCTGAAGCTCACCAACGGCAAGTACGCTGACATCCGTGCTTAGTCCGCGCGTAGCGGGAATAATCCGCCCGGCCGCGGCGTTACATATGCCGTAAGAGCCTGGGCATGAGAGCAAACTGAAGGAGTCATGATGGGCAATTCGCTACCCGGCGTGGGTGCTATCGCCAAGAACTGGCGTGAAGTGCTCAAGCCTGAAGAGTACGCTGTTCTGCGTGAGGGCGGCACCGAGCGCGCATTCAGCGGCGAGTACTGGAACACTCACACGGAGGGTGTGTATTCTTGCCGTGCCTGCGGTACGGAGCTGTTCCGTTCCGATCAGAAGTTCGATTCGCATTGTGGTTGGCCGTCGTTTTTCGCGCCGCTGGCTGAGGACCGTGTGCGTTACTTGGAGGACACGACCTTCGGTATGCGCCGCGTGGAGGTGCGTTGCGCCGCCTGCGATTCGCACCTGGGTCACGTGTTTGAGGGTGAGGGCTACCCGACTCCCACGGATTTGCGGTATTGCATTAATTCGGTGTGTCTGACGCTGGCCCCGGCTGGTGAAGCCGCGCCTGATAAAGCACAGCCTGGTGATACTCCGGTTGACGAGGCGGAATCCGCCGAATAAACCCCGGCGATACCCCCCCCCCAGCAGGCACGCAGGTGAACCCCTTATTGTGAGTCTCTCTAAATTCGAGGCTTTAAGCTCGGGCGGGTAGAATGGCGTAGTGCCTTCGCGGGCACGTCACCCCGCCCGGGCTCATGTTTGCTCGGGCGTACGCCTACCCGGGCATTTGGCCCATCGTATGGGCGCGTCGAACCAGGCAGAGGAAAAGGATTGAGTGCATGAGTACCGCAGCTGAACAGAATGCCGCAGGCACCCCTCAGCTGACCCTTAACGGTATCGAAGTTCCGGACGTTGTTCCTCTGGAGACCCCTTCCGCACCGATTCCGACTCTCATCACCACTGAGAGCGGTCTGCGTCGTGCCGCTGAGCAGTTGGCGGCGGCGTCCGGCCCGGTGGCTGTTGATACTGAGCGTGCCCAGGGCATCCGCTACGGTTCGCGTGCTTTTTTGGTGCAGCTTAAGCGTGAAGATCAGCTGTACCTGATTGACCCTGAGGCGTTTAAGGATCTGCGCATTATTAACGATGCTCTGGCGGATGCTGAGTGGGTTATTCACGCCGCAATTCAGGACTTCCCGAGCCTGGACATGCTCGGTATGCGCCCGAACCGTCTGTTTGATACGGAGCTTGGTGCGCGTCTTGCCGGTCTGGAGCGCGTGAACCTGGGTGCGACCGTTGAGGAGCTGCTCGGCTATAAGCTGGCGAAGAAGCACTCGAAGGAAGACTGGTCGCGCCGTCCCCTGCCGGAGTCGTGGCTGAACTATGCGCTGCTGGACGTTGACGTGCTCATTGATTTGCGTGACGCGTTGGAGGATTTGCTCCGCCAGCAGGGTAAGCTGCAGTACGCCCTGGAGGAGTTCGAGTACCTGTGCAAGACCCCGGTGAAAGATCCGACGGATCAGCCGGAGCGTTGGCGTAAGACGAAGGGCCGCACGATGTTGCGTTCGGTCAAGCAGCTGACGGCGCTGCGTAACCTGTGGCTTGAGCGTGACTCGCTGGCGCGTAAGAAGGACGTTGACGCGAAGCGTCTGCTGCCCGACTCTGCGATTGTGGAGGCGGCACGCACCATGCCGCGTAACGTGCCCGCTATTATGGCGATCCCTGGTTTTCAGACGCGTGGTTTGCGTCGTGAGGGACCGCGTTGGGTGCGTGCTATTGCTGCGGCGGCACGCGGTGAGAACGCTGTACCGTTCACTTTGCCGTCGACTGCCCCGCCGCCGTTGAAGGCGTGGGAGTCTAAGCGCCCCGAGAACTTGGCGCTGTTCACCGAGGTTCGTCAGGCGATTGATGAGCTGTCGGAGAAGCTGACCATTCCGGCGCAGAACCTGATCACGACCGATTATGTTCGCCGCCTCTGCTGGGAGCCGCCGGCTCGTTTTGACGAGCAGACCCTGCGGGATGCACTCGCCGAGTACGGTGCGCGTTCGTGGCAGACGGGTCTGGTTGCCCCCGTGATTGCGCCGATTTTTGCCCGCCACTTGGGGTAGATTTCTCTAACGCTGAATAGATGTGTGTGCCGGTTGGGTGTGTTGCTGATGCGACCACCCGACCGGCATTTTTGTGCCTCGGGAGTTTGACACGGTAGTTTGTCCCGGTATTTTGCCTCAGCAGTTTGTCTCCGGTGCAAACGTGAACCAAGCTTAGCCTGCTCTCATTCGATTTTTGTCCCAAACCGGCATAGGGTGGAGAGAGTACACGAAAGGAACCACCATGCCCGCACCCAACGGATGCTGCCGCTCTCAGAAGGCATGCGCCTCCCCTGCTACTGAATCTGCAACCGTCGACACCGCAGTCGATACCACAGAAACTGATTCTTCTGCGCGCGTCTTCTCCCGCCGCGCAACCCTCATCACCGGCGCCGTCACATCCGGTGCGTTGCTCGCCTCCTGCGCTGAAGGTGACTCCAACGTTACCGCGCCCGAAGGCACCGTTGAGGTAGGTTCCGCCTCCGCAGTGGGCGTGGGCAAAGCGGCACGACTGACCCACGGCTCCACGACCGTGATCGTCTCCCAGCCGTCCGCGGGTGAGTACAAGGCGTTCAGCACCGTCTGCACCCACCAGGGCTGCCAGGTGCAGGTGCAGGATTCCAACCGCATCGTGTGCCCCTGCCACGGCTCCGAGTTCGCTGTAGCTGACGGCTCGGTCGTGCACGGCCCCGCGGAGTCACCCCTTGCCAGCTACCCGGTGCAGGAGAAGGGCGGCAAGCTTTTCGTTAGCGGCACCGGCAACTCCTAAACCGGCAGTTCAGAATACGTGTAAGAAAGCCCCACCCATCACAATCGATGGGCGGGGCTTTGTGCTGTCTTATGGTGCCCGCTACTGATGCCTACTATTGCGGCGCGCTACTGAGAGAAGCTTAGGCAGCACATCTCAGGTACGACCGTTTAGCGGGTGTGGCGCGGCTTCTGGCCCTCTTCACGAGCGAACGGCACCTTATCGCCAGCCAGCTGCGCACGCAGGTCCGCGATAATGGTTTCCGCGGTCAGACCGACCTCTTCCAGAATCTGCTCGCGGGAAGCGTGCGGAATGAACTCCGCCGGAAGACCCAGCTCGCTCAGCGCGGTATCCACGCCAGCCGCACGCATTTCCTGGCGGATGCGCGAACCCACACCGCCGGAACGCACGCCGTCCTCAATGGTCACCACGATGCGGTGATCGCGAGCCAGCTCAATGACTGAAGACGGCACCGGCATCACCCAGCGCGGGTCAACCACGGTGGATTGGATACCCTCGGCGGCAAGCACCTTGGACGCTTCCAGAGCCACGCGAGCCATAGCGCCCACAGCAACGAACAGCACGTCACGCTGACCGGTTTCCGGGTGGGGTTCACCGGTGCGTGCCAGCACATCCACACCGTCGCTGCGGCGCTCCAGGGCGGGAATGTCCTCGCCCACGGAGCCCTTCGGGTAGCGAATCACGGTCGGTGCGTCGTTGATAGCTACAGCCTCACGCAGTTCTTCGCGCAGGGTCGCACCATCACGCGGAGCCGCCAGGTGCAGACCCGGAATGAACTGCAGCATCGCCAAATCCCACATGCCGTGGTGGCTTGCACCGTCCGGGCCGGTAATACCGGAGCGGTCCAGCACCACGGTCACGCCCGCCTTATGCAGGGCAACATCCATGAGCAGCTGGTCAAAGCCGCGGTTCAGGAAGGTAGCGTAGAGGGCAACCACCGGGTGCATGCCGCCGTACGCCAGGCCGGCACTCATCGCCACAGCGTGCTGCTCAGCGATACCCACGTCAATAACGCGCTCGGGGTGGCGCTTCTGGAATTCGCGCAGACCCACGGGAATCAGCATCGCGCCGGTAATACCGACGACGTTCTCCTGCTCATCCGCAATATCTGCGATTTCGCGACCAAAGACACCGGTCCACGACTCGGAGGTGCTGGTCGAAACATCCTCACCGGTCAGCGGGTCAATCTGGCCCACCGCGTGGAACTGGTCGTCCTCATTCGCGCGGGCGGGCGCGTAGCCGTGGCCCTTCTCGGTAATGGCGTGCACAATCACCGGGCCGGCGTAGTTCTTCGCCGCGGTCAGTGCGTTCTCCACAGCCTGCTGGTCGTGGCCGTCAATGGGGCCCACGTACTTCATACCCAGGTCTTCAAAAATACCCTTGGGTACGACGACGTCCTTAATGCCCGCCTTCATGCCGTGCAGGCCGCGGTACACCATCTGACCGACGGGGCCGCCACGCTGCAGACCGATGCGCACCGCATCCAGAGCATTGTCGTAGCGGTGATCGAGGCGCACACGATCCACCTGCTGCTGCACACCGTGCTTGAGCTCAGAGAGCTGGTTCGCGAAACCGCCAATGGTCGGCGCGTAGGAGCGGCCGTTATCGTTGACCACAATCACGACCTTGCGGGTGCGGTCGGCAGCAATATTGTTCACAGCCTCCCACGCCATGCCGCCGGTCAGCGCGCCGTCACCAATGAGGACCACGGTGTAGCGGTCATCTTCACCGTTGAGCTTGTGCGCGCGAGAAATACCGTCAGCCCACGAAATCGAGCTGGAGGCGTGCGAAGACGCAATAATGTCATGCTCAGACTCGCCGCGATCCGGGTAGCCCGACAGGCCGCCCTTCTGGCGCAGAGTCTTAAACGCGTGACGGCCGGTCACCAGCTTATGCACATAGGACTGGTGGCCGGTGTCGAAAAGAATGTTGTCCTTGGGAGATTCGAAGACACGGTGAATGCCAAGGGTCAGCTCCACAACGCCCAGGTTCGGGCCCAGGTGACCGCCGGTCGCCGACACATTCGTTACGATGAACTGGCGGATTTCCTTAGAGAGCTCCTCCAGCTGCTCGTAGCTGAGGTTCTGCAGGTCCGCCGGGGACTGAATACCCGGGAGCAACTTGGCAGTGGCACCGTCGCCAATGCTGTAGTCGGCGGTGGGTGCGCCACCGGCGGCGCTATTCGGGGTCTCCTCCTGCGGCAATGCGTTTTCAGCGGACATACACCCACACTCCTCAAGGTCGGGGCACGGCTCATTCCGTGCGTTGGTTCTTCAATGATTCTACCGTTTACGGTGCCAAAAAGCAGATTTATGCGCCCGCAGAGCAAGACGCACCGGGTTGAGAGAAAACGGCCTGAAATAACCCCTAGTGGGCAGGCTGGTGAACAGACCAACCCGCCCAACACTGCGATTATTTGCTTCTTTGTTACGGCTACTAGCTGCGCGCTACTTGGTGCGGCGGCGGCGCGGACGAGGCTTCGCCGGGGCACGCTCAAAAAGCGCCACCGACTCCACATGATGCGTATTCGGGTACATATCAAACGCCCGAAGCTGCACCATGTCCCAGCCCAGCTCACGCAAAATACCGGTGTCACGACCCAGGGATGCCGGGTCGCACGCCACGTACAGAATACGCTTGGGGTCCAGCGCATCCAGGCGTTCCAGGGTGGTGCGGTTCGCGCCCTCACGGGACGGGTCAAGGACCACCGCATCAATAGCGGGGATTTCGCCAAACTCAAGGGCGGTCTTCAAATCGACCAGGTGGCGTGCCACATCGCCGCGAATCACCTCAATGCGGGTGTCCGCAGAGTTCTCGGTGCGGGAGCAACCATCCGGCGCGAAGTTCGAGCGCGCATCCTTATGGGTCACCGGGGAGCCCTCAATGCTGACGACGGTACCGGTTGCGCCCACGGCGTCCGCGAGCGCGGCGGTGAATAGGCCCGCGCCAGCGTACAGGTCGAGGGCGCATTCGCCTTCCTGCGGGCGGAGCATGGTGAGCATGGTACCGACCATGGTGGAGGGGGCGGCGCGGTGAATCTGCCAGAAGCCGCCGGCGGACACCTGGTAGCTGAAGCGGCGGGAGCCGAAGGTGACTTCTTCGGTGACGGAACGCAGGCCCGCGCCGAGCAGCTGGTCGCCTTCGGGTACGCGGCGGTAGGGGCTGTGGGAGGAGCCGGGGCGGCGGCGCTTGGGCTTGCCGTTGGAGGTGGACTGCGGGGTGAAGAACAGTGAAATCTTGCGCTTGGCGAGCAGTCCCCAGGCGTCGGATGCCTGCTGTTCGATGTCTTTGGCGACCTCTTCGATGGAGAAGCGGGGGTCGACGATGAACTGCAGCAGGACCCTGCCGCGGGAGGAGACGGTCGCCTCGACTTCGCGCACGCCGCGCAGGTTCAGCTGTTCAAGCTGCAGGTTGCGCAGTTCGGGGGCAGCGAGGGGAAAGTCGATGACAGGTACGGGTTGGGAGGCGCGGTACGGGTGCATGCCGACGCGCCAGGTGACGGCGGGGTTCTTCTTGCCGCTGTTCTGCTCGCCGTTCTTCTCTTCGCTATCGTGCGCGCGGACCTTGGTCACGGTGTAGCGCACGCGGGTACGCCAGGACAGGCCCTCGTTGTTATCGCGCAGGGGCAGCTCTTCAACCATGAGGTTGGTCAGCAGGGGCGATTCGAGGGGCAGACCGCCCAGTCGGTTGATTTGGGTGCGGACGATATCAGTCTTGTAGCGTCGCTGCTCATCCAGGTTGATGTGGCCGTACTCCATGCCGCCGAGCAGTTCGGGTACGCCGGTGGCGGCGGCGCGTTCCTCTTCGGTGGCGAGCGCATCCGCCTGGATCCAGGGGTGGGGGCGGCGTGCCAGGGAGGGTACGGGTACGGAGATAACGTCCGCGAAGTAGAAGCGGCGCTTGGGGCCAATCGCGGTGATGCGCACTTCAGCCTGTTCGCCGACGATGCCGTGACGCACAAAGATGACGCCCTGTTCGGTGCGCGCTACGAAGGCGCCGCCGTGCGCGGGAGCCTCACAGGTGACGGTGAGGGTCTGCCCGACGCTGTATCCGTCTACGTTGTTGGAGGCGGCAGGCGTGGTAGCAGGGTGAGTCACAGCATTGTCTCCTAAAGAATCACTTAATGTGAATTATTTTACACCGGTTTGTACCTTTACTCCGATTCCGACGCCCCGCAAGGGGTGCCGAATAGGACGTAAAGGGCAAAGTCCAGGCGCTATGTGGGGGTGCTCAAGCACATCACAGGCCAATGACCGGGCTGGGCAATTAATGTGGGCGCAGGGCAATTATGCTGAGCGCCGGGCAAACGTTACGGCTAGCGCTTCTTCTCGCGCGCTACAGCATCCGCCTCGTGCAGGCGACCGCGGTACACGGCGTGGCGGTTGCTCTGAATCAGTTCGCGGCCGCCACCGGCAGAACGGGTCACGTTCGGGGCGACCGCCGCCGTAGAACCGTCAGCAGCCTCTGCGGTCGAATCATTGGCAGCTGAGTCCTTGCCCTGCAGGCGCTGATCAAAGATCTCGTCATACACTTCGTCCTCGTGCATCGCCCACGGCACGGTCGCGGTCATCACGCCCGGCTCATGCAGAAGCGCCTGCTTGAGGCGGCGCACCGTACGGCGGTGCAGAAGACGCTGCCACCAGTGCTCCACCACGAACTCGGGCAGGTACACCACCAAAATATCGCGGGGCGACTTCTTGCGGCGGCGGCGAATATACGAGACGACCGCCTCCACGGTGTCACGGTACGGCGAATCAATCACCGACAGCGGCACCGGAATACCCAGGGCATACCAGCGCTTCTTCACGACTTCCAGAGCGGCGCGGTCGTTGTTGACCGTCAGCGCCTCAATCGTGGAGGGGCGACCGGCACGCGCATAGGACAGGGCGCGAACCGCCGGGCGGCGCACACGCTCCACGTACACGATGGCGTGTACACGCGAAGGCAGGGCCGCCACATCCGCAACGGATTCAGCGTTCAGGGGGATGTCCAGGGCGGCATCCACCGCATCGTAGTGGCGGCGAGTCACAACCATACCTCCAACCATCAGGGCAATCATTCCAAGGGAGAGCCACGCACCGGCGGCGAACTTCGTCACCACGACGATGACCAGCACCGCGGCGGTCACCATCACGCCCACCGCAGAGACCGCAATATCGCGCAGCAGGGCGCGGCGCGGCATCTGCGCCAGGGTAATGCGCAGCAGACGCATGCGGTAGCGCACCACCGCCAGCTGAACCAGCACCATCGACAGGCACATGCCCACGATGTACAGCTGAATCAGTGAGTACACGTCCGAGTTGAAAACGGTGGTGAGGAAAATCGAAATCGCCGACAGCGCCAGCACACCGTTCGCGTACAGGCCGCGCGAATCCACGCTGCGGAAGAACACCGGCAGGTACTGGTAGTCGGCCAGCGACGAAGCAATCACCGGGAAGCCCGTAAACGCGGTCAGCGAGGCAATAATCAGCACGCCCACCGTGGCGAATACCAGCAGCTGCGCGAAGAACGGCACGCCCTGATAAATTGCCAACGCCACCTGGTACAGCGCAGGTTTCTGGTGGAAGTACTCCCCCGGCGTGTGCCCGTCAATGAACAAGAAACGGGTCGTATCGTGCACCATGTGAACGCGGGTTGCCGCCGCAAAACCGAGCAGGCTCACCAGCAGGACCGAGGTAATCAGGCCCATCAGCATCATGGTGACCGCCGCGTTATATTTCTTCGGGCGGCGGAAATACTTCACCGAATTAGAAATCGTAGAAACACCCGAGAACGCCACCAAGCCGGCGGAGAAAGAACGCGCCAGAAGCAGCATCAGCGCCAGACCCTCCAGCGAGTGGGTCTCGAGCTCGGGGGCAATCACGTAGGTCGCCGATTCAGCCAACGGCAAGGTACCCGTCGCGGCACGAATCCAACCCACAATGAGGGTCGCTCCCAACAGTGCCAAGAAAACATACAGCGGCCAGTACGCAATCTTGCCCAGCAACTGCACGCCACGTAGCGCAAACAACGTCAGCGCAACAATGAGTAGCACCGCAATGTGCGTGCGCCAATCCTGAATCTGCGGATACAACGCCACCAAAAACGAGGACGCCGAAGACATCGACACCGCCACCGTGAGCGTATAGTCCATCAGCGAGGATGCACCCATCACAATCGACGGCAGCGCACCCAGTTTGCGGTGCACCAGCTGAATATCGCCTTCAGAAGCAATCTGATTAATGTTGTAGCGGTACGTGCCAATGACCAGCAGACCCACCATCGCCACACCCAAACCAATCCAGGGCGAAAAAGCGAGCGCAGACGCACCCGCGGCGGCAAGGGTCAAAATCATCTGGTCGGCGGCGTAGGCGACCGAAGAGATGCCGTCGGCACCGAAAAGAGGCAGGGCGTAGCGCTTCGGCAGCGCGACTGCCGAAAGATTTCGCGTGCTGACCGGCTGACCGGTCAGGGCGATGCGCATCCTATCCCAACGATTCCTCACGCTGTTAAGGCTATCGGTCGCGGCTTCAAAGCTCAATTTTATTCAGCCGAATAGTGGGCATTGCGAGCGGAATATCACGGGGCATCGGCGCGGAGGCTCACCCGCCCATTACACTGGTAGAGGTAGGCGGTAACGCCTTATCGACACAAAACATCAACACTCGGAGGGATGTATGCCTCACTTCGTCATTATGGGTGCCGGACGCGTGGGCGTCATGCTGGCGCGCACTCTGGAAGCTTCGGGGCATACGGTCGCCGTCATTGACCAGGACGAACGTGCTTTCCAGCCGCTGCGTAAGGGCTTTGAGGGCCGCCTGGTTACCGGTGTTGGTTTTGATGAGGACACCCTCAAGCGTGCCGGTATTACCGAGGCGTACGCTTTTGCCGCCGTCTCGTCAGGCGATAACTCGAACATTATTGCCGCCCGCGTGGCGCGTGAAATGTTCAAGGTGAAGAATGTTGTGGCGCGTGTGTACGACCCGAACCGCGCCGAGTTCTTCCAGCGCATGGGTATTCCTACGGTGGCGTCGGTGCGTTGGTCCACCGACCAGGTGCTGCGCCGCCTGCTGCCCGAGCAGGCGCTCAAGGGCGACTTCCGTGAACCCTCGGGCCGCCTCATGCTCACCGAAATTCCGCTCGACGACGGCTGGGCTGGCCACGCGTTGACCAGCATCGAACGTGCCGCCGGGGTGCGCATCGCCTACATCACCCGCTTTGGTGAGGGCATGCTCCCCCGCCCCGATTCCGCCTACCAGCAGGGCGATAGCGTGCACGTGATGATGCGCACCGACGACGTTGCGGACGTAACCCGTATTCTCTCCCGCCCGCCGCGCGTCGAAGACGAAGAAATGGAAGCGGACTACGCTCCCGCATCCGGCCACCGCAAGTACCCCCACGCCCCGAAGAAACCCGCCGAACAGAAGCACAACGACGGCCCCGTTATCGAGCATGAATTCCACCTCGGTGACACTCCCCCGGAGCTGCCCGACCCCCTCGAACTCATCGGCCGCCATCGTGATTCCTCGAAAGGTGAGAAGTAAGTGAAGGTCCTCATTGTTGGTGCCGGCTCCGTGGGTGCCTCCATCGCTAAAGAACTCATGATGAACGGCCACGACGTGACCATCATCGACTCCAAGCCCGAAGCCAAGAAGCGCGCCGACCTGCCCGGCGTGCGCTGGCATATCGGTGACGCCTGCGAGCTGTCCGTACTGCGCCAGGTACACCCGAACAAGGCGGACGTGGTCGTTGCCGCAACCGGTGACGACAAGGCAAACCTGATGGTGTCCCTACTGGTGCGTAGTGAGTTCGGTGTGCCGCGCACCGTGGCGCGCGTGAACAACCCGCGTAACGAATGGCTCTTCGATGACTCCTGGGGCGTGGACGTTGCCGTGTCCACCCCGCGCCTGATGACCGCCCTCGTCGAGGAAGCCGTGGAAGTCGGCGACGTGGTGCGCCTGCTGACCCTGCAGGCTGGCGGCGCGACCCTCGCCGAGTACACCGTGCCGGATGACCACCCCGTCATCGGTTACCGCGTGGATCACGTGCAGTGGCCCGTTGATACGGTGCTCACCGCGATCCTGCGTGACGGCGCGCCAATCCCGCCCAGTGCCGACGTGGCGATTGAGGGCGGCGACGAGCTGTTCTTCATCACGACCATTGCCGGTGAGGATCAGATCCGCGCACTGTTTGCATAGCACTGTTCGCATAGCGTTTATACGTAAGTTTTTGAGGAGGCGAAAGCCCCGGTCACGGGTTGAACTGCCTCCCGTTTCTTGGACAACGAAAATAAAGTCCAAGAAACAGGAGGCTTTTCATGTCCGTGCATCTGGGAATAAGACACGACCGTTTGCTTCGGAAACAAGCAGCGCAAATGTTTGAGAAAGGATTTGGCTATGGTTCGACCGCCAGCAGG
>NZ_KV821866.1:0-223 GCF_001815755.1 Rothia sp. HMSC061C12 | reverse complement strand
TACGACCAAAGACACTAACCTATGGCACAAATCCGTAACCCATTACCAAAGACGCTAAGTCATTACTGAATTTTTACCGGCGGCGGGTAACTGGCTGTTTCGATAGGTTAGTGACTTTAATGCGGGTTAAAGACCCGCGGCGAAGACACTAACCTATTGAAAGTTCCCCCGGTCCTCCCTTATGAACGGCGAAAAGCCACATGTGTTTCGAGAAGCCACCAAA
>NZ_KV821865.1:0-210 GCF_001815755.1 Rothia sp. HMSC061C12 | reverse complement strand
AATCTCCTTGCTGGCAAAATCGTAAACCGGCGCCAGATAGGCCTTACCAAAGGAAAGCTTAAACTCGGTAACATCGGTACCCAACTTCTGCCAAGGGCCATCAGCCTTGAAATCACGACCGATGACGTTCTCAAACCTTTGCCCCACAGACCCCTTGTAAGAGTTGTACCTGTGGTAGGCCCTCTCACGGCGTATACCGCAGCGCAACCC
>NZ_KV821864.1:0-207 GCF_001815755.1 Rothia sp. HMSC061C12 | reverse complement strand
TTCTCATTACAATGCGGTCACCTGAGCACCCTCGGGCACACCGGTACACCCCAGAACAGACCGACAATACAGACCGACAATTGGGCATAAAAATACCCGGCAGGTGACGCCGTGGGGCGTCCTGCCGGGTGGTAGAAACCTACCGCGGTTCTTCCTCTGGATTGGAACCGATAATCACCGCCGCACCCCATACGGGATAGCGGACGG
>NZ_KV821863.1:0-97340 GCF_001815755.1 Rothia sp. HMSC061C12 | reverse complement strand
TAATGCGTCCAAGTTTCGGGGCGCAGTTCAAAACTCATCGGGGGCTTTTCGTATCTAAAATCAGTTTTGACTAGCGGTGATTACCGGTCGCGAAGCCCAAGTAACCATTGTTCAGGTAGCCATTGTTCGGGTAAGTACTGCTCGGGTAGGTGTTCGTAGATGCACCGTACCAGGAGCGGTATCGCGGGGTGTGGCCGTGACGCGGACGCGACGGGTAGGAGGGGCGAGTCACCGGGCGGGACGGGCGGGTCCTGGCCTTCGGAGCCGGGGTCACCTTCGGTGCAGGGGTTACCTTCGGTGCGGGGGCCTGCTGACGCTTAGCGTCCTCTTCAGCCTTCTTGCGTACCGCCTCCTCAGCCACCTTCTTACGTGCGGCTTCCTCCTCAGCCTTCTTGCGTGCCGCCTCAGCCGCGGCAGCATCCGCAGCCTCGCGGTCGGAACGGACCTGCTGAACCGCGCGCGCCGCATTCACAATGCCGGAACCGCACGCGGATTGGTCGCACTCAACGCCCTGAGAGGTGGACTGCAGGGCTTTCTTCGCCTGGGCGTACGTCAGCTTCGGGTCGACCGCCTTCATGAGCGCCACAATACCGGCAACATGCGGCGCCGCCATGGAAGTGCCCTGGTACTCGGCGTAATCAGCCTTACCGGGAGCAGTCTTGCCGGCGTTCAGGGTGGAGAGAATACCGCCACCCCAGTAGCGGCGGTCGCCACCGGGGGCGCTCACGTCCACGCGGGAGCCGTAGTTGGAGAAGTAGGAGCGCTTGCCGTTCTTATCGGTTGCGCCCACGTTGATGACGTCCTCGCAGTTGCCGGGGCTGGACTTCGAGGCATCAAAGTTGTTGTTACCCGCAGCAACGACCACGATGGAGCCGCGCTTATTCGCCTGAGCAATCGCCTGGCGGTACGGGGTGGTGCAGGTGCCCTCACTACCGATGGACATGTTAATGACCTGGGCGGGGTTCTGGTTTGCCGGAACGCCGCGCACGCTACCGCCGGCAGCCCAAATAATGCCGTCGGTGATGTCCGAGTCGAAGCCACCGCAGGCGCCCAGAACGCGCACGGGCACGATCTTCGCCTCGGGTGCCACACCGGCAATGCCCTCGTTATTGTTCGCGATAGCGGCAATAGTGCCCGCCACGTGGGTGCCGTGCCAGTCGGAGGCGGTCGCCTTCGAACCGGTGAAGCACTGGTTGTCTACGGTCCAGTTGCCGGCATCGGTCGGGTCGGAGTCGCGGCCGTTACCGTCGTTGGAGAACGCCGACTCGGCAATGAAGTCGTAGCCGGGCAGCACGTTAACGTCCAAGTCCGGGTGGGCGGTAATGCCGGAGTCCAGCACCGCCACGGTTACGCCCTTACCGCGGGTGGTGCCCCACGCCTCCAGCGCAGAGACGCCCTTCTCACCGGTGAGGGACCACATGCGGTTCATCTTCGGGTCGTTGATCTTGACGGTCTCCGAGGTGTTGTCCACGGTGGCGTAGCGGCGCATATCGGGCGACACGGAGGCGACCTTGGAGTTCGCGCTCAGGGCGTTCATGTACTGCTGCGCCTGCGCGGGGGTGAGCTCCGCGGAGGTGGTGACCACGCTGGCATCCAGCGCGGTGGAGCGGACGTAGCTGGTCTTAATGTTCAGCAGCTCGTCAATGCTCTGCACCTCGGAGCTGATGCCCGCGTAGAGTGCGTCGCTCCAGGTTGCCTGCTGGGTACCGGCGGCTGCGGACCAATCAATCTGGTCTGCGGTGGCGTCAGCGGAGGCGGCGTTCTTCGCTTCATCGGTGTAGGTGATGATGAAGCGGTTGTATGCCACGGGCGCGGACTGGGTGGTGTTAGAAGTCTGTGCCGCCGCAGAAGCCTGGGTTGCGTGGGTAGCCTGCGCGGTGGGTGCCGCCACGGCGGGGATCACGCTTGCCGAGAGCAGGCAGGTTGCGGTGACGAAGCTGAGCAGGGAACGCTGGGAGGCGCGTGCCTGCGAGGGGCGAGCAATGCGAAGCATGGACGTCCTTGAGGTGAGTGGTACCGGGTGCGCACGATGCGGCGTAGCGTTGCCGACTCGCGTTGAGGGCGCAGAGTGAGGTGTGTGCTCGGTACGAGTGAATATGGAAGAGTGAGATGTTAGCGCTGTGCGGTGTTTTCGTCGCACGTATCTGCTGGGTAGATGTCGTTGTGCGGGGTGGTTGATGCATGGCGCTGTAGTGCGTGGTGTCTGCGCTGTGGCCTGTGGGGCTACTGAGGGTAGCCCCACATTGTGCATGCACGGGTACGCACCGTGAGATACTCTAGCACCCTTTTGGGGTTACTTTATGAATAAAATAACCTTTGTGATGCAGGTCATTTTATGCATAGATGAGTAAAACTTAAATCACTACTTTAAGTCGCGAGAATATTCCGACTAGGCATTTCTTTATCTGCATTTACATGAAAGAAAAATCTCATTATTTACGCCACACTATCGAGTTTTAGCCCCGCCAAACATAGAAAAAGGTGCTAGGATAGCGATATCTCACCACATAAACTACTTCCGATGAACTCCCGCACGGGGGTTTAGAGAAAAATACACATCAATGCAGTGATGTGCATTTTCTTTTTCTATTCGCTCCTCACAAGCAAATATGCAAAAGAATGCAAATATTTTCTCGAAGGTGCATTTATGTGAGTGGATGACCAACCCACTTGCCGCTTCCGGCACTCACATACGCAAAGGACCCCGATGTCTTTTACCACTCACCCCTCAGCGCGCGGTGTCGCACGCACCGCGCTGAGCCTGGGCACCGCCGCAGCACTCGTCACGACCCTGGGCGCCCCCGCATCCTTCGCGGCACCCGCCAAGGCTAACGGAGCCGAGCGCGCCAAGGCGCACACCACCATTTCCTCCCTCAGCTCCGCACAGCAGAAGGCAGGCTTCAACCGATTCGTTATCACCTACACCGATAGCGCTCTGAACGCAGGTGGCATCAACTGGGCAAGCCCCGCAGGCACCCAGGTTGCCACCTGGAACGATGCCCTCTACCAGGGTCTCACCTCCGAGGTGAAGAGCGTCGATGACCTCTTCAAAATCAAGACCAGCTACGTACGCACCACCGCTCAGAAGGCAACCGTGGTGACTCTCTCCTCCAAGCTCACCGCGGAGCAGGCAGAGAAGTACATGGCGGCGCTGAGCTCTAACCCCTCCGTCGCGTCGGTTGAGCCCGACCTGCTGCGCCGCTCCAACGCACGCACCCGTACCGCCGCAAACTCCAAGGTCGCTCAGGTAGCCCAGGCTGCCCAGGCGTCGAACCAGGTTGTGGCGCCGAACGACACCCTCTACCCGCAGCAGTGGAACCTGCACGGCACCAAGGGTCTGGCTACCCCCGAAGCGTGGAAGACCACCCAGGGTGCCGGCGTGACCGTTGCTGTGATTGACTCCGGCATCGTCAAGCACCCCGACCTGGACGCTAACGTCCTGCCCGGCTACGACTTCATCACCGAGCCCTCCATTGCTCGTGACGGCAACGGCCGCGACTCCGACCCGACCGACCAGGGCAACTGGGAAGAAGCGGGCGTCTGCGGTGCTGATGCAGAGGCAAGCGAGTCGAACTGGCACGGCACCCACGTTGCCGGCTCCATCGCGGCGATTATGAACAATAAGCGCGGTATCGTCGGCGTGGCACCCTCCACCAAGATCCTGCCCGTGCGTGCCCTGGGCATGTGCGGCGGCTACGACTCCGACATTGCGGATGCAATGGTTTGGGCAGCCGGCGGCACCGTTGAAGGCGTTCCTGCGAACTCCAACCCCGCCAAGATCATTAACCTCTCCCTCGGCGGCGAAGGCACCTGCCCCGCAACCTACTCCAAGGCTATTACTGAAGTGAACAAGCGCGGCGCGATTCTCGTTGTCGCTGCTGGTAACGATGGTCAGGACACTTCCAAGGTCGCTCCGGCTAACTGCGGCGGTTCGATCGTGGTGGGCGCTACCGACCAGAACGGTAAGCGTAGCGACTTCTCCAACTACGGCAAGCTTGTTGATGTGAGCGCCCCCGGCAGTAGCATCATGTCCACCGTGGACCTGGGCACCACCGTTTCCAAGGGTGCGGGCTACACCGAGTACGACGGCACCTCCATGGCGGCACCCCAGGTTGCTGGCGTGATTGCTCTAATGAAGTCCGTGGATCCCTCGCTGAACGCTGAGCGTGCAAAGCAGATTCTGAAGCAGAGCTCCAAGCCACTCACCTGCGATGTGAACGGTTGCGGTTCCGGCATTGTGAACGCCGCGAGCGCACTGGCTATGGTGCAGGGCAAGAAGGACCCGAACCCGCAGGCAAAGCCCTGGCCGAAGCGTGCACCCAAGCACCCGACCCGTGCGGCTCGTGTTGGTTACGTGACTAACCCGGCTGTTAACCACAACCCGCCGTTCCTGATTACTGCTCACGGCCTGATTCCCGGTCAGTAATCGGCATGTTGCCAGCTCGGAAGCCGGTGAGCCAATAGGCTTCTGAAGGATGCCACATACAAAAAGCCCCCGTTGAGTTTTCAGCGGGGGCTTTTCGTGAACAGAATGCTGCCGCTTGTGGTGCTGCAGCTTGCATCTCCCACCCACCCTCACGACTGACAGGTGGGAGAAGTTTTGTAGGTAGCCCCTAGTGAACTAGCCGCTAGGGGCGTACCTGGGAGGCGCGCACACCGGTACGGATACCGGCTGCCTCCATGCGAGCGGACTCGTAGCTCACCGCGCGCAGACCCGAAGGTGCGTTGGTGGCAATTTCCTTCGCTCGCAGCTTTTCCTGACTCTTGGCGGGTAGAAAAACCCAGCGGCGCTGGACCGCGAAGCTGACCGGAATAAGGATCAGCTCGGTCAGGATCTTGGCAACCAGCAGGGACGCGCCCAGACCGGTTAGGGCTTCCATGAGAGCCGCGTTGGCTGCGAGGATACCCACCGCCAGCACGGCGTACCGCACCAGCGAGGAAGATGCCGAGGGGCGTGCGCCTCCGTCGTGCATGAGCATTCGGTTGACGGTGAAGTTCGTCAGCGCCGAGATGATACGTGCACCGACTACGGCTGCCAGGAGCGGAGCACCCAAGCCCACCAGGATGAAGAGGGCGATAGCATCCACGAGGAAGCCGGTCAGGAAAGACGATGCCAGGAAGGCAAGCAGCGGTGCGTAAATGAGCGCCGAGTCCTGCAGGGGCCTAAAGTGGCTGGTCGGGTTGCCGGGCTCGTAGACCTTCACGATGGGTACCTGCACCAGTTCCACGTCTGCGCGGGTTGCGCGCAGCAGCATGGAGAACTCGTACTCGTACTTATCGCCGGGAATCTGCAGTAGCCAGTCCAGGATCTGCGGGGTGAAGCCGCGCAGACCGGTCTGGGTGTCTGCCACGCGGGCTCCGGTCGCCAGGGCGAAGAAGCCTACGGTTGCGCTGTTGCCAATCTTGGAGCGCAGCGGCACCTTGGTGCCTTCTTCGCCGGCGTTCGGGTCGGGCTTGGTACGCACGCCGAGGATGATGCTCCGCTGACCTGCCGCTGCGGCGGTTTCGGTGCGCACACCCACTCGGAAGATGTCCCGAGGTAGGTGCTGGCCGTCCGCGTCGGCGGTGACGATGACCTCGCCGGGGCGGTTTGCTTTCGCCCAGGCGATGCCGGTGCGCAGTGCCGCACCCTTGCCTTTGTTGGCGGGGTGGATCTGCACGGTCACGCCGTCGATGCGCAGTTCGGTAAAGATGGGTGCGTAGGTGCTGCCGGATCCGTCGTCAATCACGAGGATTTCGGCGGCAGGGTCCTGTTTGCGCAGGGCCCGGGCAAGGCGGACCAGTGATTGGTCCGGCTTATAGGCAGGTATCAGGATAATCACGATGCGCTCCCTGCAATGTAGAGGATGTCGCTGGTGCCACGTTCCTTGGTGCCACCCTGCGGGCGGTTGACCAGCTTGTTGTTGAAGACCATGGCGGAGGAGCCACCACCGTCCAGGTTGTAGGCGCTCACGCAGCCGAGGTCCTTGAACATCTGGGCGAACTCGGGCATGGTCACGCCGCGCGAGTAGTTGGTGGAGCGGCCGTCGACCACGATGAAGACCAGGTGGTTGGTGCCGAGCACGCCCACACCGGTTCGCGGCTGGTAGCCCTGGATGGAGTGGTTACCGAAGTTGGTGTCCACTTCGACGCTGTCGATGCCGTCGACGATTGCGGAGTCCTTGACCAGTGCGGGGCCGAAGGAGAGGGTGTTCCACACGCCCTCGTTGACGAGGGTCTGGGCGTTGGTTGCGGTTTCGTCGTAGAGCTTGACGGAGCCGTCGCGGTAGAAGGCGAGGCCTTCACGTGCACCGGAGTCACGGTAGACAACACCGTTTCGGATCACGATGCCGGTGGTACGGAAGCCGTAGTAGTCGCCGTTGATCGCCCAGATGCCGTTGTGTTCGGACGCCATGTTCGAGGGGGTGTCGATGATGTTCTGGCCGAACTTGTTGTTGGCGAAGGCGCTTCGCAGCAGGGTTGCGTTGTCGAGCTTGATGTCTGCTACGAAGGAGACGACCGCGTCCGAGCCGCTGCCGGTGGTGGTGGAGGTGATGGTAATCGAGCCTTCGTTAGCGGTGAGGCTCTGGCCGTTGACCTTCACGCCGGTCAGTTCGGTGGGATCTGCGGTGGCGGAGCCGGAGGCGCTTGCGTTTGCCTGGGCTGCTGCCGCCTCGTAGGCGGTGGTATCTTCGATTTCGGTGTGCTCTGCCAGGTAGCGGTTGTACGCCCAGCCTGCGCCGCCGCCAACTACTGCGAGTGCGCCGAGGCCGCCGCCGATGAAAATTCGACGGGTGAGCTTCTTCTTGGCTAGCTTCTGCTCTGCAGCGGTTTGCGCTGCGTTAGCTTGTTCCGCTGCGGTCTGGGTGGCCTGGTCAATGTTCTGAGTCATGTTCTGTTCGTTGTTCATGTCTCTAGAATGCCGGGCTATTCTCTGTGCCAGGCATTACTAAGCTGTGCAGAAGCTATGTATGCTTATTCATTCCAGGCTTTTTTATTACTGCCTGTTCCGTATTACCAGAAGATGCTATACACACCCATGTATAAACATGTGTACTGGCTGTGTGTACCAAGCAGTTGAGCACCCACCGCATCCCCACTCCCCCACGCGCACGTGGCCACTCGAAGGCACGAAAAAACCGGCTGAGCACCCCGTGCGGGGCCTCAAGCCGGTTCATCATCTATGAAATACGCTCGGTCGATATGCACCGAATCATTCCGCGTATTCTTTA
This sequence comes from Rothia sp. HMSC061C12, assembly GCF_001815755.1. NCBI lineage: Bacteria > Bacillati > Actinomycetota > Actinomycetes > Micrococcales > Micrococcaceae > Rothia > Rothia sp. HMSC061C12. The sequence continues at coordinate 90,129 of NZ_KV821863.1, read as the reverse complement.
TGCCTCATCCTCGTAGGACGCGTACTTTTCTGCGTATGCCGAGTAGTCGTCCTCGTCGTCATAGCGACGGCGGGACGAATCGGAGGACTTCGTTTTCTTCGCGCTGCTGAGCTCGCGCTCGAGTGCGCTGTAGTCGGTCTCGGGGCTGAAGTACTTCATCTCCCGAGCCTGCCTTGTTGCTTTAGCCTTCTGACGGCCGCGCCCCATGGCGTGACCCCCTCTTTCATCCTGTCCGAGGCGAACAGCACGCGCGGCGCATCGCTCTCGGATCGTTCAACAGTCTTTACTACACTATAGAGTACCCTGTTTCAGCCCTGAATGTCTCGCTGGACGGCACCTATTTTGCGTATCAGAGCACTTCTTCGCACCGGAACAACCGTTTTATTTTGCACCCGCAGCTTTTTTACCCCAGCCGCCACACTCCCTATATAACACGTAGCCCCGCACCGGATATATCACTATATCCGATGCGGGGCGAGTGTCTCTGCCTCCGGCTCACTCACAAGACCGGGTTCAGAGAGGGTACCGTGCAGGTCATGACATCCCGCACGGGGTCTAAGGGAGAGCCCCCTGCCGCTGAGCCTGCGGCGAAGGAGCTGCTAGCTTGCGGTAAAGGAGCCCAGCGAGGTGGCGTTAGAAGCCAGGGTGGTGCTGGAGGCATCCACGCTATCGGTGGTGGTGTACACGGTGTAGCTCTCGCCCTTGGTGATCTTGGAACTGGAGACCAGGATCAGTGCGGTGCTGGAGTTAGTCACCTTGTAGTTCGCCACCACGTTACCGGAGGAGTCGGTCACCTGTACGGTGGTGCCTGCGCTCAGGTTCGATACGTTGCTGATCTTCACGTAGCCGCTGGTGGAGTTGGTCGAGGGTGCCTCGAACATGTCGCCGGAGTTACCCGCGGCCACGGTCGTGCCGTTGAGCAGCAGGTCACCGTTGGTGTCCAGGGATGCGTTACCGCCGGTGAAGGGACCGTTCACGATCAGGGTGCCACCGGAGAGGGTTGCCGTACCGTTGGAGTCGATGCCGTCGCCGTTCGTATTCACGGTGACGGTACCGCCGGTGATGTTGATGGTTGCGTCGACCACCTCGAAGGTGCCGCCACCACCCATGCCGCCGCCCATGCCGCCACCTGCGCCACCGCCAGCCGGGGGCTGACCCATAGTGCCCGAGGGAGCCTGACCGCCACCTGCAGGTACCTGACCTGCGCTACCGCTGGGCGCCTGGGGCGCAGAGTTCTGGCCACCCTGCGCGCTCTGCTTAGTCGAGGTTGCAGTAGTCGACTCAGTGCTGGTCGAGGTGGTGCTGTACGAGGCGTTGATACCGTCATCGGAGCTGGTCACGTTCACGGTGCCGTCCAGGATGTTGATGTACTGCGCCTCAATACCCTCGTTCGCCCTGGTAATGTTCAGGGTACCGCCAGAGATTTCAAGCACGCGCTCAGCCTTGAAACCGTCATCACCTGCAGAGATGTTCACGGTACCGCCGCTCAGGCGTACCCAGCCGCGGTTGCCGTCGGTGTCGTTAGTTGCCTTGATGCCGTCCTTGGTTGCGGTCACGGTGATGGTGCCGTCCAGGATATCGACGTAGTCCTTACCCTTGATGCCGGTGTTTGCCGCGTTCACTTCCAGGGTGCCGGAGGCAATGACCAGGCCGTCAGAGGTGTGGATACCCTCTTCGTACTTACCTTCAACCTTCAGGGTGCCTTCGCCCGCCAGGGTCAGGTCACTCTTGGAGTAGATAGCTGCATCGGGGCTGCCGCTGGCGGTATCCGAGTAGGAGGAGCCGTCAGAGACGGTGTTGGTGGTACCCGAGGCGGTGTAGATAACGACCTCGTCCGCCTCAACAACGTTGATAGCTGCACCGGTGGAGTTGGTGATTGTCGCGTTGTTCAGGATCAGGCGGACCATGTCACTGTCGGCTGCATCAACCTTAATCTGGCCATCGTAGGTGCCGGTGAGCTTGTAGTTGCCCGCCTTGGTGATGGTGATGACGCCGTCGCTGACGGTCACACCGTCGGTCGCGGTCGGGTTAGAAAGATCGATAGTAACTTCGCTGGAGGAATCCCAGGTCAGATCCTTCGCGGAGTAGTGGGTGTCCTCGGCGAGCTTCGCTCCGCTCTTCACGTCGGTGGAGAAGGAGTCTGCCACCTTCGACGTGGTGCCCGAAGTGCTCGAAGCGGAGGTACTGATTGCACTCGAAGCGCTGGCATTCGATGCCGAGGTTGCCGAGCAGCCGGTCAACGCCAGGGCTGCCAGGAGGGTAATGGAGGTTGCGCTCTTAATCATATTGCTCTTTTTCACGGGTTTTCCTTTGTGTTTGGGTGACCACTCGCGTAGAGCCAGCGCCACAGGGGTAAGACGTATGTGAAATGTGAATATGTGTGAGAGCGGTTATTGCCTGTGTGGGGCGAATAAGGCCGATGTTGTGCTTGGTTCGGGGGTATAGGTTAGGGGGCTGGGGACGCGGGTAAGGTAGGTGCGCTACCCTACCCGCGCATCCAGATTGTTGTTATAGCCAGATTGCCGTTTTAGGCGGCTGCGAAACGCTCGGTCAGCAGCTTCTGGTAGTCCTCTTCGGTCATGTCATCCACGTTCAGGCGGGTGCCATTGACCGGTTCCAGGTGCATCCAGTTCTTCAGGGTTTCTTCCCACTTGTTGCTTGCCAGCTGCGGGTTCAACGCCGCCATACCGGTTGCAAACTTGGAAATCTTCGCGGGGGTGATGCCCGCATCCCAGAGGTGCTGATCTGCCACGGAGGGCTCCACGCCGGACTTGGTTTCGATGATGACCGCATTCGGCAGGCCGTAGGTGGTGCCGACCAGGTTGCCGTGGAAGTTGCGGTAGTTCACGCCCGCCATGAGGATGTTCTCGGACATGGGGGTCCAGGTCAGGGCGTTATCTACGGTCATACGGGAGGCGACCGGGTTCTTCTCGCTCTGCGGCAGGAAGACCGTGGTACGGCGGTAGCCGGTGGTCAGAACCGCCTCCAGCTTGTGCACGGGGCCGGCGAGGATATCGCCGAGTGCTGCGGTGATGTACTCGTGACCTTCCGCGGTGAGCGTATCGCGGTTCTCGAAGGTGTACGGGATACGCTTCTTGACGGTCATATCCTGCTCACCGTCGGTCTTGACCTCCAGGAAGGTCAGTTCCGAGTCCAGGTAGCTACGGGTACGGATCTTGAAGGTGTCGTCGCGGCTGTAGGCTGCCGAGTGGTAGCTCTGCATCTGCGGGGTGTCGAAGTAGACCGAGTCGTAGGCGAAGTCGCGCTGGCCATCGATTTCCATGACGGAGGCGTCTGCGTCGAGCGTGGAGAGTACCTTGGCGGCGGTTTCTGCGTCGACAATGTACTTGCGGTCCACGCGGGTCTGCATGGCTGCCTTTTCGTTCATGGCTTCGAGGCTGATGCTCTTCCACTCTGTGGGAATGATGTTTGCGGCTGCGTTAGTCATGGGTCTTCGTCCTTCTGGGGTGCCGCCCCTGCGTGCTGTGCGCTGGGGGGCGGCGTGTCGTGGGTATCGGAGAGTTTGTGCAGTTGGAGTGAATCGGAGGCTTTTATACCGGCTGGTCTTACTTGCCCACCAGGGTGCGCTGGAGCGGAACCATCCGGGTGTCCAGGGTGGTGTGCGCCTCGGCTGTGGGAACCTGAGGTGCTGCCGAGTAAGCCGCAGGAGCCTGCGATGCTACCGTCTGAGCGGCTACAGGCTGAGCCGCCTCCCCTGCCGCGGGGGTGCCGCCCTCGGTGGTTTCCTTGGGCTGGTAGGTGACGGTGGCGCGGGCCAGGTCGTTCACCATGTCCAGCTCGGTGATCTTCGCCGAGGTGACGGTGTAACCCAGGCGAGCGCTCAGGTATGCCTTGAGCTCTTCCTCGTCGCTGATTGCACGATCGGCGGTAACGGTCTGAGTCTGATCGGTAGAGACCGGGGCGCTGCGCGAGTCGAGAATCGCGATGAGGCCGACCAGGGTAGCCATGAGGCCGAAGGCGATGTACGCCGGGCTAATGTTCACACCTGCAATCATGCCGACCGAGAGGGCTACGAAGTAGTAACCCACCTCGCGCTGGCTCAGGGCGGTGGAACGCAATCGGATAATCGACAGGACACCGAAGAGGCCCATACCCATAGCGGATGCGTTCGATCCGGCGGATACCAGCGCCACCGAGACGGTGAAGATGCCGGCGTTGATGACCGCGTAGGAAATCATCAGTTCGCGGTTGCGGTGCCGCACCATGTAGAGGGTGCAGAGAGCTGCGATGGCTATAGCGTCGGCGAGTGCCATGGTCAGAATAGTCATTGGGTGCTCCAGATATCGTGTCGTGATGTTCGCGGTGCTCTTTGCTGTCTGTTCTTCAGCTCCAAGCTGTGCGTTCTTTGTAGTATCTAGATTCCCGTGCAAGCCTGTGTTTACCCTGTGCTGCCCTTAACTTAGAGATAAGTGTTATATGTCTCTAATAAATACACTTATCGTGGCGCTATTCAATCGTAATTTTTCTCTTTTCTCGTGTCCTTGACGGAGCATCCCACAGCTTCAAAAAGCACAAAAAATGGGCTCCCTCCGATATGGAGGGAGCCCATAAAAGCAGCTAAAAACTTAGCGACTAGGCGTTATTATGCCTTCTTGCGCATGCGGGTTGCCACGATGGTCGCGCCACCAGCACCCAGAGCAATCAGACCCAGACCAGCAGCGGTCATCGCATCGGATGCACCGGTCTTAGCCAGGGAAGAAGAGCTCTTGGAGGATGCGTTCGAAGAACCGGAGCCCAGGTTGTCGTTCGAGCCGGAGCTCAGCGAAACACTGTCGGACTTGGAGTTCTCGTAGTTCGGCTGCTCTTCACAACCCTTTTCGTCACCGTCAGCGTCGAACTTCTCGCGGAAGTCCGGGTCGCCCTTGTAAATGGGGCCACCACGGTCTGCCCACACGTCGGCGCAGTTCTGGTACTTGTCGGTCTTCTCGCCCTTTGCGGAGGAGTCGGAAGCCTGGTCAGACTTCTGGTCTTCAGACTTCTGCTCTTCGGCGGGCTTCTGGTCCTCAGCGGGCTTGGTTTCCTTAGCGTCCTCAACTGCGGGTGCGGAGGTCTCTTCAGCAGGCTTGGGAGCCTCGGTGGTCGGAGCCGGGGTCGAGTCCTCGGAGGGAGCGGGGGTCGGATCCTCGGAGGGAGCCGGAGTCGGGTCCTGAGAAGGAACGGGGGTCGGGTCCTCCGAAGGAGCCGGTGCGGGCTGCTCTGCAACCTTGATGGTCACGGTAGCTGCCTTACCGCCGCGGGGAACGTCGCCGTCCTTCAGGGAGCCGGACAGCAGGTAAATGTCGACAGAAACGCTGCCGTGCAGCTCTGCCTGCCAGGGGATAGTAACGGAGAAGTTGCCAGCCGCGTCAGCGTGGATTTCCAGGTAGTCCTGGCCGTTAATCTTGACAGCACCCTTGTTCAGCTTCAGCGCCAGAACGGAACCGGAGGTGCCGTCAGCGGTCTTGAAACCCTCGCCGCCAATATTCAGACCCTGACCCTCAACCCATACGTCGGGGGCGATGAACTGTGCAGAGTCTGCGTAGGTGTGGACAACCTGAGGCGCACCTTCAACAGCGAAGGTCGCGGGGACGGAAGTAGCAACGAGGCCACAGCCGATGAGGGCGGTGGCACCAATGCGTGCGATGTTGTTTCGAATATTCATGCCACCCATTCTAACGAGCGAAGCTTGGGATACCGGCTCCCAAGACGCTAATTTGCCATGACCTGACTCACAAAACATATTTTTCTTGAAGGTTTATTGAAGGCATGGTTGAACTATATAAGCCTTTTGCACCGCCGTGCACACCTAAACTCTCAACCCGACGTTGAAGAAACTAACAGGTACATACCCCATCCCATCAGCACAACCCAATAGCAAAAACCACCCCGTTAAACGCGAAAATCCCCTCCCCCGAACACTCGAAAGCATTCAGGGGAAGGGACCCTCATGCACACCGCACCGGGCGGCAACAGTTTTTAGGAGTTCTTGCGCTTACGCACAGCAGACACGCCAGCAACACCCAGACCCAGAGCTACCAGACCCATACCAGCAATGGTGAAGGCGTTAGAAGCACCGGTGTTAGCCAGGGAAGAGCGCTGAGCACGGCTCGAAGTGTAGCTGCTCGAAGAGGAAGAGCTGCCGCCCAGGTTATCCAGACCACCAGAGTTACGGGACGAAGAACCCGAGGAGCTGTTGGAGGAGGAACCGTCAGTCACCTCGCTGTTAATGACCTCGCAGCCCCAATCATTCTTGTCATTATCGAACTTCTGGCGGAAGTCCGGGTGACTCTTATGCATGGGCGCCAGGCCAGCGGCCGCAACCTCTGCACAGTTCGCGAAGCGAGTGCTCTCAGCCGAAGCGGTCACCTGCTCGGTAGCAGAGGCAGAATCACCCAGCTGATCCTTCGCCTCGTTCGCAACGGATGCACTCTGATTAGCAGAAGCCGACTCGGTAGCAGATGCCGAAGCGGAGGGGGTAGCCACCACAGAAGCAGAAGCCGATGCGGTAGCCGAGGGGCTCACCGAAGCGGTAGCGGAAGCCTTCTCCTCGGCGCGGTCCTTAATCTTTGCATCCACGGAGGCAACAACCTCATCAGCGGCAGTAGTCGAAGCAGAAGCCGAAACAGTCGCAGAAGCCGAGGGGGTAGCAGATGCGGAAGGCGCCACCAATGCGGAGGAGGTAGCAGAAGCGGAGGGGATAGCCACCACAGAAGCGGTTGCCGAAGCAGTTGCCGAAGCGCTCGCAGAAGCGGAGGGGGTTGCTTCCTGAACGGAACGAGCCTCAATCTTCACGGTGGCAGCCTTACCGCCGCGGGAGGTGTCGTTGTCCTTCAGGGAGCCGGAGAGCAGGTAGACGTCCACGGAGATGCGATCGTCCAGGTCGCTCTGCCAGGGAATGGAGACGGAGAAGTTGCCCTTCTCGTCAGCCTGAACTTCCAGGTAGTCCTTGCCGTCAATCTTGACGGAGCCCTTGTTCAGCTTAATGGCGATAACGGAACCGGAGGTGCCGTCCTGAGTCAGGAAGCCCTCACCGGTAATCTTCAGGGTTTCGCCCTTGTACCAGACCTCAGAAATGTGGGAAGCAGCCTTGTCAGAGTAGACGTGGGTGACGGACTCTTCACTGTTCTGAGCGAAAGTTGCGGGGATTGCGGTGACCGCCAGACCGCAACCGATCAGGGCGGTGGCACCGAAGCGAGTGATAGTGTGTCGAATGTCCATCCCATCATTTTATCCCCGCACGATGGGTGTATCCGCCTGTCCAGGGGCTATTTGCAATGACTTGCAACACAAAATAGCACTTTCGTGCACTTAACTTTGGGTCAGTGCACGCGCGGCAAAATTCGCCAGAGAAACAGCATTCACTGCAGAAACAGCGCCGTCTAGACCTCTGCAACATTCCCGGCAACGCTCCCTGCAACCTTAAACGTCAACGGCGTCGAGCATGAGTTCCAGTGCCTCACCCACGCCGCTGCGCCACAGGTAGGTTGCTTTCGCATCCGCACGACCCGGACCGCCATTGATGACGGCGACCGGCTTGCCGGCGCGCAGAGCCTCCAGCACAATCTTGTAGCTGCTCATAACCGCCACCGAGGAACCCACCACCAGCAGCGCCGAGCACTCGGCGAGCATGGCGTCCTTGCGCGCCTTGCGCTCGGCGGGCACGGACTCGCCAAAATACACCACGTCCGGCTTGAGTTTGGTAGAGCCGCAGGCGAGGCAGGGCACCATCTGAAAATCGCGGATGTAGCGCTCGTCCAGCTCCACGTCGCCGTCGGGATTCACGCGCAAATCTTCGTCTTCAAGGCGCGCCAGGTAGCCGGGGTTCGCCGCGTCCAGGCGCGTATCGAGGCTTTCGCGCCCCTCGTCCTGCCCACAGTCCAGGCACACAATACGGGATAGGTCGCCGTGCAGCGCCAGCAGGTTGGAGCTTCCAGCACGGGCGTGCAGGCCGTCCACATTCTGCGTAATCACGCCGCTCACAGCACCCAACTGTTCCAGCTCGGCGAGCGCGTAGTGGGCGCGGTTCGGCTGGGCGCGGCGCATGCGGCGCCAACCCACGTAGGAGCGCGCCCAGTAGCGCTGACGGGCGGCATCATCGTAACGGAATTCCTGGTAGGTCATGGGACGGTGGTCGTGTAGGGAGCCGCCGGGTCCGCGGTAGTCGGGGATGCCGGATTCGGTGCTCACGCCCGCGCCGGTGAGCACGAGAACCTTACCCGCCTTGAGCAGGCGCGCGATGCCTTCGGCGGCGTACTCCTCATCGTGCGGGGTAGCGTTTTCGCGCACGACTCGCTGAATGGAGCGGATCGCGGCACGGTGCACGGAGGCGATTTCTTCGCGCTGTTCACCGGCGGCGGCGAAGTTCTGGTGGTCAGTCCAGCGGTCCATTCTTCTCCTCAATGCTCTGTGTACTAGCGCGGGGCTAGTACGTTAAACGGCTGTGGGGCACCCCTTTTGAGGGTACCCCACAGCCTATTTCTTATGGTTTCGAACTGGCAAACTCAGCCACAGGCTAAGCCCGCCGAGCCAATCGGCTCCGTCCGGCTAACCGGTTGAGTTTAGTCCTCAGCCTTCTGCTCACGCTCGGAGGTCACCGACAGGCCGTCGCTGGCAACGTCCGGGTTCACATCCACGGTCACGGTGTCGCCATCGTGGATAGCGCCGGAGAGGATGCCGCGAGCCAGGCGGTCGCCAATCTCGCGCTGAACCAGGCGGCGCAGCGGGCGGGCACCGAATGCCGGGTCGTAGCCGGTCTTGCCCAGCCACTCGAGGGCTGCCTCGGTCACGTTCAGGGTGAGGCGGCGGTCCTCCAGACGCTTGGCCATGCTCTTGACCTGCAGGCCCACAATCTGGCCCAGGTTCTCAGCCGACAGGGGCTGGAACATGATGATGTCGTCCAGTCGGTTGAGGAACTCGGGGCGGAATGCCTGGTGCACAACCTCCATAGCCTTCTCGGAGCGCTCCTCGAAGGGCAGATCCTGGTTGACCAGGTACTGCGAACCGAGGTTCGAGGTCAGGATCAGGATGACGTTGCGGAAGTCCACGGTGCGACCCTGACCGTCGGTCAGGCGGCCGTCATCGAGCACCTGCAGCAGGATGTCGAAGACCTCGGGGTGTGCCTTCTCAACCTCGTCGAGCAGGACCACCGAGTAGGGGCGACGGCGTACAGCTTCGGTCAGCTGACCGCCCTCTTCATGGCCGACGTATCCGGGAGGGGCACCGACCAGGCGAGAAACGGTGTGCTTCTCGGAGTACTCGCTCATGTCGATACGCACCAGGGCGCGCTCGTCATCGAACTGGAACTCAGCCAGTGCCTTAGCCAGCTCGGTCTTACCGACACCGGTCGGGCCCAGGAACAGGAAGGAACCAATCGGGCGGTTCGGGTCGGAAATACCGGCGCGAGCACGGCGCACAGCGTCAGCGACAGCTACCACTGCGTCTTCCTGACCGATGAGGCGGGCACCGATGCGCTTCTCCATTTCGAGCAGCTTCTCAGACTCACCCTGCATCATGCGGCCTGCGGGAATGCCGGTCCAGGAGGAAATCACCTCGGCGATATCGTCCGCAGTGACCTCTTCGGAAACCATGGACTCGCTCTTAGCGGTGTCCTCGGCGCGCTGTGCTTCCTCCAGCTCAGCCTGCTTTGCCGGAATCTCACCGTACAGCAGGCGGGATGCCTCGGCGAGGTTACCCTCGCGCTGTGCAACCTCTGCGCGGGAACGCAGCTCATCAATCTGGGTCTTGATGTCACCCACGCGGTTCAGGCTAGCCTTCTCAGCCTCCCAACGGGCGTTGAGGGCGTCGAGCTCTTCCTTCTTGTCCGCCATATCCTTGCGCAGGGCCTCCAGACGCTCAACCGATGCGGGATCGGTCTCGTCGGCAAGAGCCAGCTCCTCCATGGTGAGGCGGTCCACGGCGCGGCGCAGCTGGTCAATTTCCTCCGGGGCGGAGTCAATTTCCATGCGCAGGCGGGATGCTGCCTCATCAATCAGGTCAATTGCCTTGTCCGGCAGCTGACGGGAAGGAATGTAGCGGTTGGACAGGGTGGCTGCGGCAACCAGTGCGGAGTCAGCAATCTGCACCTTGTGGTGTGCCTCGTAGCGCTCTTTCAGACCACGCAGAATACCGATGGTGTCCTCAACGCTGGGCTCGCCCACGTACACCTGCTGGAAGCGGCGCTCCAGGGCGGGATCCTTCTCGATGTTCTCGCGGTACTCATCCAGGGTGGTGGCACCAATCAGGCGCAACTCACCACGGGCAAGCATGGGCTTGAGCATGTTGCCAGCATCCATGGAACCCTCGGATGCACCAGCACCAACAACGGTGTGAATCTCGTCGATGAAGGTCACAATCTGACCCTCGGACTTCTTGATTTCTTCGAGGACTGCCTTCAGGCGCTCCTCGAACTCGCCGCGGTACTTAGCACCTGCGACCATGGAGCCCAGGTCCAGGCTAATCAGGGTCTTGCCGCGCAGGGATTCGGGCACGTCGCCGGAAACCATACGCTGTGCCAGGCCCTCAACCACGGCGGTCTTACCGACGCCGGGCTCACCAATCAGCACGGGGTTGTTCTTGGTGCGGCGGGAGAGCACCTGCACCACGCGGCGGATCTCGGAGTCACGGCCGATGACCGGGTCGAGCTTGCCGGCGCGGGCAATGGCGGTCAGGTCGGTGCCGTACTTCTCGAGGGCCTGGAAGGTGCCTTCGGGGTCGGGGGTATCCACGGTGCGGTCTCCTCGGACGTTGGGGATGGTCTGTGCAATGAGGTCTGCGGTAGCACCAAGCTTGTGCATTGCTTCAGCGGTGCTATCGGTTCCGCTGGCGATGCCCAGCAGAATCATTTCGGTGGAGACGTAGGTGTCTCCGAAGCCCTGGGCGCGGGTCTGTGCGGCCTGCAGGGCGGAGAGTGCGGAACGGCTGAAGGAGGCGTTCTGCACGGATGAGCCAGACGCCTTGGGCAGCTTCTTGATTTCTGCGGAAGCAGCCTCGGAGATGGCGTCTACATCCAGGCCTGCGGCCTTCAGCACGGAGACTGCGATGCCTTCGCGCTGGTCCATCAGGGCCTTGAGGATGTGGGAGGTTTCAATAGTGGGGTTACCCGCCGTTTGCGCATTGGTATTAGCGGCGGAGATAACTTCTTGACTCTTGGTCGTGAACTTAATATCCATGATGTCCTTTCGTATCGTGCATTCAGGGGCCTATCCTACGTCCCCTCGCATTACATAACTTGAGTCTACCCCACTCAACTATGTTTCGCAAGGGGGTTTCAAAAAATTTTGTCCACTTTTTTCGTTTTTCACCCCGCACTGCTCTGAGCCCTAGCCAAAACCCCGCTTGAAAGAGCCTCAACCGAAAGCCCCCAGTCGAAACCACATTGTTATACTGACCGGATTGGGTGCTTGCAGGTTCCCATAACAGCTAAAGATTAGGGGCCCCACATGAAAATACTGGTTCTCGGCGCAACCGGCCGCACCGGCCGCCTCTTCACCCGCAAAGCCCTCGAGGAGGGGCACGCGGTCACCGCCTACGTGCGCAACCCCGATAAGGCACGCACACTTTTGGGAACCCACCCGAACCTCACCATCACCCCCGGCGACCTCAACGATGCCGAACAGCTCGCCACAGCATCCACCGGGCAGGACGTCATGGTGAGCACCCTGGGACAGAAGGCCACGGTGCGAGAGTTCCTTCACAGTACGTTCCTGCAGGAGCGCCTGCCGCTCATTATGGAGACGGTTGTGGGCGCAGGCGTGAAGCACTGCGTTCTGATGAGCGCCTACGGCGTGGGCGATACGGTGCGAACCGCCTCCCTGCCCATGCGCCTGGTGTGCAAGGTCATCATGCGCGGCATTTTTACCGACAAGGTTAAGGCGGACGCCCTGGTCGCCGAATATCAGCCGTATATTTCGCGGGCGCATCCGGGCAGGCTGACCGATAAGCCCGGTAGGGGCGGGGTGAAGGTGTTTGACATGGCGAGTGTCGAACGCGTTCCGGGCATTCCGACGATTGCCCGTGAGGACGTTGCCAATGCGCTGCTCACTATCGCCAAGAACCCCCAGAACGCCGGCACGGATTTTTTGGTGACGATTGGGGATGCTGTCCTGCGGTCACCTCAGAAATAAACCGGTAGGCTTAATGGCATGACGACTACGAACACCTTCCCCGCCGCCATTCTCTTCGACCACGACGGAACCCTCGTTGACACCGAACCCATATGGGCTGCCGCTAAGGTTGCTCTTGCCGCAGATTTCGGTGGCACCTGGAGCGAGCAGGACACCCTCGATTGCTTGGGTCTGTCCATGCAGTTCACCCTGGATCGCCTGCGCGAGCGCGGCGTGGACCTGCCGGACGAAGAGATTAATGAACGTCTTGTGGCGAAGGTGCATGACGCCCTGGCGCACCAGCCGGTAGAGTTCCTGCCCGGCATTGAGCGCTTCCTCTCGGAGGTTCACGATGCACAGATTCCGGCGGCTATCGTCACCAATGCGACCACTTCCGTAGCGCGCCGTACCGCAAACGCGGCACCCGAGGGCACATTCTCGGTCATTATTGGCAACGATGAGACCACCAACCCCAAGCCGGACCCGCAGCCGTACCTTTTGGCGGCAGAGCGTCTGGGTGTTGATCCGACTCGGTGCGTGGCTCTCGAGGATTCCCCTTCGGGCGTGCGCAGCGCAACCGCGGCGGGCATGCGTGTCATTGTTGTGCCGGGCGAGCTGGAGGTTCCGGCGGAGCTGGGCACCGCACGTTTCAATCATGAGGAGCTGACCCTGGAGGCGGTTCGCGCGCTGGCGTAACCGCTTAGTTCGCGGGTTGAAAGCTCTATAGAAAACTGAATACGCTTCACCAATAAAGGGTGGGATGCGCGAGATGAGATACCGCGCATCCCACCCTTTGTTCATGCCTAGACGGGGAGCTATGCGGGCGCTTGGGTATGGCTTTTAGGCAGGGGCTTTGGGTGTTGGCTTTTGGGCGCGGCGCGACACGCAGATGACGATTTATTACGAATTACTCAAAATAACCTTGACAATGGTTCCTTAAAATGATTTACTCATAATAACGATTCGGCGGGGTGCCACCTCACCGAACCAAAAACATCACAGCTTCAAGAAGGAGATCATCATGGCATTCGCAAACTACACCGCACCCGGTCTGACCATCGAAGAAGGCAAGGGTATTTCTGAGGTTCTCCAGGCACGTCTGCACGACCTGAACGACCTGCACCTGCTGCTGAAGCACGCACACTGGAACGTGACCGGCCCCGGCTTCATCGCCGTTCACGAAATGATTGACCCCCAGGTCGAAACCGTCCGCGAGTTCGTCGACGCTATCGCAGAGCGTATGGCAACCCTGGGCGCAACCCCCAACGGCCTGGCTGGCGCACTGGTTGCACAGCGTTCCGTCGAGGACTACCCCGTTGGCCGCGCACGCGTTGCCGACCACCTGCGCGCCCTGAACGACGTCTACACCCGCGTGATTGAGGATCACCGCAAGGCTATTGCTTTCGTTGGCGAGTCCGACCCCGTCACCGAGGACCTGCTGATTGGCCAGACCGCTGAGCTGGAGAAGTTCCAGTGGTTCATCCGCGCGTTCCTGGAGAACGGCGAAGGCAACATCTAAGCCGCAACCATCTACGTCGTAGCCTCTAAACTGCAGCCTACTCATGGCGGCACGTCATATAGGCATTAGCTTTTAGAGTCACAAACCGGGCGGGTGCGCCCTCCTTATGGAGGGTGCGCCCGCCCGGCTTTCTATGCTCGAAGTTGCTCCGCTTCTTCACAACTACTTTTACCCTCCCCAGCCACTTTTACCCTTCTCGACCTTTGAGTCCTCGTCCGTGCGGTATCACAAAGTACGTTGAGGCGAACAATAACACCGGGTTAGGCCGTCCTAGATTTTCTGTTCGGGGTGCTCTACAGTGGTTCACTGATCAACTCAGAACACACAGACTTGAACGCATGATTGCGCGCCCGGGAGATACCCGGCGCGACCCGCATCCGGCGGAAAGAGAGATATGAGCACGCACGCCCCGAACGAGCACGGCGAAGACACGTACGGCGAGCAGACCGAGAAACTTAAGGCTGACGCGGCCAAGGCTGAAAGGACCGCAGCTGAGGCGACCGAGCACAAGCCGACCCGCCACAGCGCGGTCACCGACCCTACGCCCGCGCAGATTAAGCGTTGGCGCCGCTACCTGGCGGATGAAGAGTCGGAGGCGCGTATCTACCGCTACCTGGCTCGCCGCGCCGAGGGTACCGACCGTGAGATCTTGCTGCAGGTTGCTGAGGCGGAGAAGCGTCACCAGCAGCATTGGCGTGACATGCTCGGTGAGCACGCGGATGTGCACGTGCGTCCGTCCCCGCAGTCTCTGCTGTTGCAGTTCTTGGCGAAGAACTTCGGTTCGGTGTTTATTCTGGCGATGGCGCAGCGCGCTGAGTCCCGCTCCCCCTACGCTGAGGATCCGGACGCCACCGAGGAAATGGCCGCTGACGAGGCAATTCACGAGGAGATTATTCGCGCCCTGGCGACCAGCGGCAGGGAGAAGCTATCGGGTAATTTCCGTGCGGCGGTCTTTGGCGCTAACGACGGTTTGGTGTCGAACCTGGCGTTGACTATGGGTATTACCGCATCGGGTGCATCCAGCTCGATGGTTCTGCTCTCGGGTATTGCGGGTCTGCTGGCGGGTGCGCTGTCGATGGCGGCGGGTGAGTTCGTGTCGGTTCGTTCTCAGCGTGAGCTGTTGGATGCCTCCCAGCCGACCCAGGTGACCCTGCGTGTTGCGCACGATTTGGATTTGGATTCGAACGAGCTGGAGCTGATTTACCGTGCCCGCGGCATGGAGCCGGACGCGGCGCATCACCGTGCGATGGAGCGTTTCGGCTACATGGATTGTGACTGCGATCCGTCGCTGTCTCACCGCGAGGATGAGGATCGTGAGGAGAACGTGGCTTTGGGTACCGATATTGGTGCCGCCGCTGCTTCGTTTGCGTTCTTTGCTTCGGGTGCACTGGTTCCGATTCTGCCCTATATCTTTGGCTTGTCGGGTGTATTCGCGATGGTGCTGTCTCTGCTGTTTGTGGGTGCGGCGCTGGGCTTCACCGGCGGCGTGGTGGGTCTGCTTTCGGGCGCTTCCCCGCTCAAGCGCGGTATTCGCCAGATTCTAATTGGCTTCGGCGCTGCGTTCGTGACCTACCTGCTGGGTCTGGCGTTCGGCACGACGGTCGGCTAGTTACAACACCCCCAATAAGCTCTCGACAAGTGTATATAGCCGCTCTGGAATTTGTTTTCAAGCGTTTGAGAACTATTCGGATGCAGAAATCCCCCGGTGGATACATTCAGTGTATCCGCCGGGGGTTTTCTATATGTTCTTACCCTGCATGAGGGGTTGATCTATTACGGGTGAATCTCCGCGGTGGTGGCCTGACCGGAAACGCTCTCCGAACCGCTCGCGCCGTTGCCGGAGTAGGTCAGGTTTGCGACCTGCACGCTGGAGGTCTGCTTGTACGAAACCCAGCCGTCGTTTGCCGGGAAGCGCAGCTGCGCCGGCATGAAGTTGGTCTGGCTGTAGTACTTGGTGCCGGACTGCTTCATGGTGTACGCCTTGCTGGTGGTGTAGACGATACGACCCTTGAAGGTGTAGGTGCCGTCAGAGTTTTTGGTGACGGTCGGTACTTCTGCGGTCCAGGTGCCGGCGGTCTGCGCGACGGACAGGTACTTTGCCTGGCCTGCGGAGGCTACCAGTTCGGTGGTCTTACCGGTCAGCTTGCGACCGGAGGGGGCCCATGCCTGACCGTTGATCTTACCGAGCTTAAGGAGCGACTGTGCGCTGGCGGCGACGGTGTACTCAACCTCGGTTACGAAGGTTGCGCCAGCTGCGAGGGTGACGCTGCTGCCGGGGATGTAGCCGGTGCCGGTTGCGGTGTCCTTGGTCGGTACGGACCACCAGAAGCCGCTGGAGGACATGTATGCGCCGTTTGCGCCGGTCTGGGAGTTGGTGACGGGGGTGAACTTACCTTCGCCGTTGACGTAGGTTGCGCTCTTGGGCTTGGAGGTTGCGTCGTCCCAGTTGATGTCGGAGTCGGGGGTGCCGGAGGCAGTGAAGTGTGCCTCGGGGCTTGCCGGGTTGATGGTGCCGGTGTTGTTGGAGGATGCGTAGCCGACGTAGCCGCCGTTGTTCTGCACGCTGACGTACACGCCGTACTGCACGCCGGGGGTTTCCTTGGATGCGGCGTAGGCAGGTACTGCTGCGGAGGCTGCGACGACGGGTGCGGACCAGACGCCTGCCTTTGCGATGGTGCGGCGAGAGATGGGCTGAGTCATGAGTGTAGTGATCTCCTGTGAGTGTTTGGTGTTTCTTAGAGCCGCTCAGAATGGTTCTGACTAGGCTCAATGCACTCCAGTATACAAAGGTTGAGGTTATATCTGCACCTTATGAGGGCGGATGTGCACAATCTTACTTTCCTCCGTAAGTTCTACCGCCCGGTTTCAAACATCTCAAAAGCATCCTCAAATCCCAGCACTATTCGGCAGCTGGAGCGGCTCAACCTTCCTCTTTTCCCCGGTGCATTCCCCTCCAGCACCTCTGGGCGTTCTTCGGCACTGTCTCTGTTGAGTTCCCGGTTAAAGCACAGATGCCGGTAGCCTCATGGACTACCGGCATCTGCCGCAATACTATGCTGTTTACTTCGCTGCGAAGATTTCGCGCATCAGGTTTGCAGCCTCGGAGGGGGTCTTACCGACCTTCACGCCTGCTGCTTCCAGAGCTTCCTTCTTCGCCTGAGCGGTACCGGAGGAACCGGAGACAATAGCGCCTGCGTGGCCCATGGTCTTACCCTCAGGAGCGGTGAAGCCTGCAATGTAACCAACGACGGGCTTGGTCACGTTTGCCTTGATGTACTCTGCAGCACGCTCCTCAGCGTCACCACCGATCTCACCAATCATGACGATTGCTTCGGTCTCGGGGTCAGCTTCGAAAGCTTCCAGAGCGTCGATGTGGGTGGTGCCGATGATGGGGTCGCCACCAATACCGATAGCGGTGGTGAAACCAATGTCGGACAGTTCGTACATCAGCTGGTAGGTCAGGGTACCGGACTTGGAAACCAGACCAATCTTGCCCTTGCCGGTGATGTTCGCCGGGATAATACCAACCAGGCACTCCTCGGGGGAGATGATGCCGGGGCAGTTGGGGCCAATGATACGGGTGATCTGCTTGCCGTTCTCGTCCACGGATGCCTTAGCAGCTGCCCAGAACTCTGCGGAGTCCTGAACCGGAACGCCCTCGGTGATGACGACGACGAGGCCGATCTTAGCCTCGATAGCCTCGAGAACTGCTGCCTTGGTGAAGGCCGGGGGAACGAAGACGATGGAGACGTTCGCGCCGGTCTTCTCCATAGCCTCAGCTACGGAACCGAAGACGTCCAGCTCGATGTCGGAGCCGTCCTTCGCCTTGTGGGTGACGGTGGTACCAGCCTTGCGAGCGTTCACGCCGCCCACAATGTTGGTGCCTGCTGCGAGCATGCGTGCGGTGTGCTTGGTACCCTCGCCACCGGTGATGCCCTGAACGATGACCTTGGAGTCCTTGTTCACAAAGATAGACATATTACTTCCTTGAAATCCTTTGCTGGCGATTACGCCTTGTGAGCGAGCTCTGCTGCCTTGTCGGCGCCGGAGTCCATGGTCTCAGCCAGAACAACCAGCGGGTGGTTCGCCTCGGAGAGGATGCGGCGACCCTCAGCAACGTTGTTGCCGTCCAGGCGCACAACCAGGGGCTTGGTTGCTGCGTCGCCCAGAATCTCCAGAGCCTTCACAATGCCGTCTGCCACTGCGTCACATGCGGTGATGCCGCCGAAGACGTTCACGAAAACGCTCTTGACCTGCTCGTCGCCCAGAATGATTTCCAGACCAGCAGCCATAACCTCAGCGGACGCGCCGCCACCAATATCAAGGAAGTTTGCGGGCTTGACGTTGCCGTGGTTCTCACCAGCGTATGCAACGACGTCCAGGGTGGACATAACCAGACCTGCACCGTTACCAACGATGCCGACCTCGCCGTCCAGCTTCACGTAGTTCAGGTCGAACTGCTTTGCCTTAGCTTCCAGCGGGTTCTCAGCGGACTTGTCCACGAGAGCCTCGTGCTCGGGCTGGCGGAATTCTGCGTTGTCGTCCAGGGAGACCTTGCCGTCCAGGGCGAGGATGGTGCCCTCGGGGGTCAGAACGAGGGGGTTAACCTCAACCAGGGTTGCGTCTTCCTTGGTGTAGACTTCGCCCAGCTTAACGAGAACGGGAACAACCTTCTCCTGCAGTTCTGCGGAGAAACCTGCTGCCTTAGCAATTTCCTCAGCCTTAGCCTGGTCCAGGCCAACCAGCGGGTCAACCTCGATCTTTGCCAGTGCCTCGGGGCGCTCAGCAGCGAGCTGCTCAATTTCCATACCGCCTTCTACCGAGCACATTGCCAGGTAGGAGCGGTTTGCACGGTCCAGCAGGAGGGAGAAGTAGTATTCTTCGGCGATGTCTGCGCCGTCAGCGACCAGCACGCGGTGAACGGTGTGGCCCTTGATGTCCATGCCGAGAATTGCCTTAGCGTGCTCGTAAGCTTCTTCGGGGGACTTTGCGAGCTTAACGCCGCCAGCCTTACCGCGGCCGCCGGTCTTAACCTGAGCCTTAATGACGGTCAGGCCGCCAATTTCCTCAGCTGCTGCCTTTGCTTCTTCAGGGGTGGTCGCAACAATGCCCTTGAGCACGGGTACACCGTGCTTTGCGAAGAGCTCGCGCGCCTGGTATTCGAAAAGGTCCACAGGTGTCCTTCTTCTTCGAAGTGGTGCCGAGTACTGGTGCACTCGGCCTGGTCATTAGAGGAGGTTCCCCCGTGTGGTCAGTACGGTGCGATAGGGGTCTCTCGCACCCGGCGCACACGCATCATTGACGCGGGGAATTTCTCTCGTCTCTACTCTATCGGATTCGGCGTGAGCTCGCACTCACGGAGCCCCAAATCTGAGATTTTAGCGACTCAGCTCACAAATATTTTGGGTACATTCCACCCAAAGGCTGTGCACCGGGTAACTAACCCGAACTAGCACTCCCCCATCCGCCGCGAAATACCGGCGAACACGCCACCTTGACCACCCGGTGCCTAAGAGCCGCCACACCCTTCTCAGCAGGCGGACAACACGCCCGGTACAGCGCACAAAAGAGGGGCGGGCACCCTCAAGTACCCGCCCCTCCATAGGCGTTGTGAGGTTCGCACGCCTGACGCGTTAGCTCACCTTCTCCAGCGGCGCGTAACGCAGCAGCAGACGCTTCTCTTCCGAACCGAACCGGACCTTTGCCACGGTCTTATCGCCGCTACCCTCAACGGCGAGCACGCGACCCTCACCAAACTTGGTGTGGCGCACGGTATCGCCGACCGTCAGAGTCGGGATTTCCTTGCTCTGGTGCACGCGGGAACGGTTCGTCACCTTCGAGGTGGCCGCCGCCAGCCCGTAGCTTGCCGAGCCATTAATATCCGCGGTGGACGGCTCGGAACGGCGTACGGGGCGGGACTCGTAGGGGTCGTATGAGCCGCGCGAGCCACCGGAACTGTACCCGCCCGAGCCGTAACCGCCCGAGTAGCCGCCGGAACCATAGCCGGAACGGGAACCACCCGAATAGCCGCCACCGTACGAGTTGCCGTAGGAGCTGCCGCCATAGGAACCGCCGCCGCGAGCGCCATACGCACCCATACCGGAGGCGCCAAAACCCAAAAAACCGGCGGTGCGCTTCCACTCGATGAGCTCCTCCGGGATTTCCTCCAGGAAGGGCGAGGGCGGGTTGAACTGGCTCTTACCCCACATGGTGCGGGTTTCCGAGCGGGTCAGGTACAGGCGCTCCATGGCGCGGGTCAGACCCACGTACGCCAGGCGGCGTTCCTCGCTCATTTCCTTCTCGTCGGTCAGGGCACGCTGATGCGGGAACAGGCCGTGCTCCATGCCGGTCAGGAACACCACGGGGAACTCCAGGCCCTTGGCGGTGTGCAGGGTCATGAGGGTGACCATGCCCTGCGCCTTCGCCTCGGCGGCTTCGGCGGCAATCTGTGCGGCGGAGGCGTTCTCACCCTCCGCGCTGGCGGGACGGTTCGGGATCGAGTCGGCGTCGGCGACCAGAGCCACGTGTTCGAGGAACTGCTCCAGGTCGGCGCCGGGGTTCTCGGTCTCGAACTCGACCATGGCGTCAAGCAGCTCGGAGAGGTTCTCCACGCGCGATTCGTCCTGAATGTCCTTGGAGGCGCGCAGAGTCGCCAGGTACCCGGTCTGCTCCAGGACTGCTTCCAGGCAGGTTGCGGCGGGTTCGGTGCGGGCAATCTGCGCCAGGTCGTCCATGAGGCGCACGAACTCGGCGTACTTCTTGACCGCGGCGGCCCCCAGGCCGGGGATGTCGGCTACCTGGCGTGCAGCGGCGTAGAAGGAGATGCGGTTCGCACTCGCGTACTCCGCCACCACGGACTCAGATTTGGCACCGATACCGCGCTTGGGTTCGTTGAGGATGCGGCGCACGTTCACGTCGTCATCGGGGTTGCTCAGGGCGCGCAGGTACGCCAGCGCGTCCTTGATTTCCTTACGCTCGTAGAAGCGGGTACCACCGACCACGCGGTAGGGCAGGCCGGCACGCATGAGCATGTCCTCGAGGGTTCGGGACTGCGCGTTGGTGCGGTAGAAGATTGCGACGTCACCGGGCTGCACGCCGTGCTCATCGGCAAGGCGGTCAATTTCGCGGGTGATGTAGCGCGCCTCGGCGTGTTCGGATTCGGCGACGTAACCGATGATTTTCGCACCCGCGCCGGAGGCGGTCCACAGCTTCTTGGGGCGACGGTCGGGGTTGCGTTCAATGACCGCGTTCGCCGCCGAGAGGATGTTCTGCGTGGAACGGTAGTTCTGTTCCAGCAGGATCGTGTGGGCGTTCGGGTAGTCCTTCTCGAAGTCCGTAATATTGCGGATATCCGCGCCACGGAAGGCGTAGATGGACTGGTCGGAGTCACCCACCACAGTCAGCTCGGCAGGGGGCACGGCGTCCGGGTAGGGACCGCGGTCAGCCGGTGCCTTCGTGTGGGCGCCGACCAGTTCACGCACCAGCTGGTACTGGGCGTGGTTGGTGTCCTGGTACTCGTCCACGAGGATGTGGCGGAACTTGCGGCGGTAGTAGTTCGCGATTTCGGGGAACTTCTCGAGCAAGAAGACGGTGCGGCCAATCAGGTCGTCAAAGTCGAGGGAGTTGGCGGCGCGCAGACGCTGCGTGTAGACGGTGTAAATCTGCGAGATGGTCTTCTCGTACGGGTTATCGCTCGCCACGCGGGATGCGTACGCTTCGGCGCTGACCAGCTCGTTCTTCAGCGCGGAGATACGGTTGCCCACGGCTTTGGCGGTGAACTTCTTGGTGTCCAGGTTGAGCTCTTTAATGATGAGGCTCAGCAGGCGCTGCGAGTCGGTCGAATCGTAGATGGTGAAGGTGGACTTCAAACCCAGGGCGGCGGCCTCACGGCGCAGCACGCGCACGCAGAAGCTGTGGAAAGTAGAAATCCACATGTGCTTGGCGCGCGGGCCAACCAGTGCCTCAATACGTTCACGCATTTCGGCGGCAGCCTTGTTGGTGAAGGTGATGGCGAGAATCTGGCCGGGGGTCGCGCGGTGGGTTGCGAGCAGGTAGGCGATGCGGTGGGTGAGCACGCGGGTCTTGCCGGAGCCGGCGCCCGCGACAATGAGCAAGGGCGAGCCGGAGTGCAGCACGGCTTCTTCCTGGCGTTCGTTGAGCCCTGCGGTGAGTGAGGTAGGGTCCACGGCGTTGAGGCTGTGGGCGCGTTCGCCGTAGGGGTCGGCGGGGTCGAAGTCATCGCCGTAGCCACCGACGCGGTAGGCGGGCGGCATGAAGTCGCCGAGCGGGTCTGCGGCGGTGAAGGCTGCGGGTGCGCCGGGTTCAGGAACGGGCGCGCTGGTAGCAGGGGTACCGTAGGCGGGCATGCCGGTGGGCAGGGCGGCGGGTACGTCCTGTGCGGGTTCCTCCATCACCGGAGCATTCATCACTGCGGCGTCCATGGGAGGGGCGTAGTAGTCGTCCTCGGCAGGGGGCACGTCGTAGTAGGGGTCGAAGGGCGGCTCGTCATCCGCTACCGGTGCTGCGGGGGTGACGAGTTCGGCGGCGAACAGGCCGTCCTGTTCGGTGAAGGGCTGCTTCTGCTGTTCGGGCTTGTCGCTCATCATCTACCTCGCTGCCTAGAATACACGTTCGATATTCCATGCTACCGCATTTGCTCCGCGGCTCCCACCCGCTCGGTCATCCGCCGCACGTCCTATATCGGCAACGGCACACCGGTGGCGCAGAATAGTCATGCTAGGATGACCGCATGACCCAGACCTTACCTCCGAGCCTCTCAATAGCCCTATGGTGCAATGGCTCAGCCGACGAAGCCGCACAATTCTATACCAGGGTTTTTCGCGATGCTTCCATCATGGAACAGGTGCCCGGACTCACGACTCTAAGCATCCATGGCTTCCAGCTCTCGCTCATTAACGGTGATGACCGGTACGTCCCGAACCAGTCCATCAGTTGCATCCTAAACTTTGACCCGCTCCTCTTCGGTGGTGAGGCGCAAGCGCGAGCATACCTCGATGAACTCTACGAAGAGCTAAGTACCGGCGGTGTGCTGATGGAACTGGGTGAGTATCCTTTCTCCCCACGCTACGCCTGGGTGCGTGATCGTTTCGGCATGACCTGGCAGCTGATGCTTACCAATCCTGCAGGCGACCCGCGACCCTTCGTCGTGCCTTCTTTCATGTTTGGCGGCACGAATCACGGCAATGCAGAGGAAGCCACCAACGGCTGGATTTCCATGTTTGATGATGCCCGCCGCGGCACCCTGTACCACTATCCGGAAGGTAGCCCCTTTGAGGCAGATGCGGTCATGTTTACCGACTTCAACCTGCATGGCACCTGGATGGCGGCTACTGATTCCGGTACTTTCCACGATTTCACATTCACGCCGGGGGTTTCGGTAGTTCTTTCGTGCCGTACTCAGGAGGAGATTGATTACTATTGGGAGCAGCTCTCGGCTATACCTGAGGCGGAGCGTTGCGGCTGGTGTGTAGATCGCTGGGGTATTTCTTGGCAGGTTGTCCCGCACAATATTGCTGAGCTGATGGCGGATAAGGCCGCTCGCGAGAAGATCCTGCTGATGGGCAAGATTGACCTGTCTCAGCTATAACAACGTGTTTTCTTGAGTGCTCGTTACGTGCCGAAACAGAGAAACCGCCCGCGCCTGCCAATGCAAGCGACGGGCGGTTTTCTCGTACCGGCGTGACTACCGATTCTGTGTGCCCCCGAGACGATTCGAACGTCCGACACCTTCTTTAGGAGAGAAGTGCTCTATCCCCTGAGCTACGAGGGCGTACCTATCCAGTATAAGGCACCCCGCACCGCGAGTCCGCACAGCCTGTGTTCACCGCCCTGTGTTCACCGCCTGAGGACACCCGCACCCGGCGGCAGAACCGCTCCTACAATGTACGAATGAGCATCTACATTGACCCGCCCATCTGGCCCGCGCACAGCACCGTCTTCTCGCACCTCATTTCGGATGTGTCCCTGACGGAACTGCACGAGTTCGCCGCAGCGGCGGGCATCAGTGAGCGTGCCTTCGACCGCGACCACTACGACGTTCCGGCGCACCTCTACGAGGATCTAGTACGGGCGGGCGCGAAGGAGCTCAGCGGCGCGCAGCTGACTCGCACGCTCATTGCGAGCGGTCTGCGGATTCCCCTGAAGGAGCGCCCCGAGAAGATTCGCCCGCGTCTGCTTCGCGCCTGGGAGGCAGCGTTTACACCCCGCCTCAAGCGCATGGAGGTTCCTGCCGAGCTGCGGGCTCAACTCACGGCGCAGGTAGCGGAACTGGGTGAGAGCCTGCTACAGGCGTGGGAGCAGCCGCACCGCGCCTACCACCACAGCGGGCACCTTTCGCAGATGCTCACCGATCTGGACCGCCTCTACGCACACCGCACGCAGGGTTCTACTCCCCTGGCGTTGGTTCTGGCGGCGTGGTTCCACGACGCGGTCTATGAGGGTGCACCGGGTGAGGATGAGCGCCGTAGCGAGCAGCTGGCGAGCACCTCCCTGGAGCCGCTGGTTACCGCGGGTCTGCTCACCGGGCACGAGCTACAGATGGTGAGCCTTCTGGTGCGTGCCACGGCAACCCACGAGTTGCCCGAGTCTGTCGACCTACCGGCGGGCTATGAGCCGGCGGATATTCAGTTTTTCCTCGATGCCGATATGGCTATCCTGGCGGCTGATTCGGCACGCTACCACCGCTACCTGCGCGGGGTGCGTAGCGAGTACTCCCATTGTGACGATGAGGCGTTCCGCACCGGTCGTACGACCTTCCTGCGTTCGACCCTGGGGCGTAAGCGTATCTTCCTCTCCGAACAGGCTCTGCAGCTCTGGGAGGAGCCCGCGAGGGCTAATCTGAGTGCTGAGCTCAGCGAGTGGGCTCAGGACCCGCAGGGGCTTCTGCAGGCTCTCGCGTCCTAGCCGCATACACCTAAAACACATACCGCCGAGAATGCGCCCATACTAAGGTGCGTTCTCGGCGGTATTTTCACGGAATCTCTCGGGTACGCAAAAAGCGCCCACCCCGTGCGGGGTAGGCGCCTTTTGAGAAGTATGTTGGGCTAGGCCCAGCTCTTATGCGCTAAGGCTTAGAGAGCGGTGTAGTAGCCGTCAACGGACATCCAGGAGGTGGGGTGCACCAGGGTACCGTTGGTGGGGTTCAGAGCGGAGATCATCTTGCCGTCGCCCAGGTAGATACCAACGTGGCTGTAGCCGTTCTGGAAGACGATGTCGCCGGGCTGGGGGTTAGCGGTCGGGCGCAGCTCGTTCTTCATTGCGTAGGTGAAAGCGGTCAGCTTGATGCCGTGCTGAGCGAAAACCCAAGAGGTGAAGCCGGAGCAGTCCCATGCACCGAAGGTCTTGCCGCCCCAAACGTAGGAGCCGCCCAGGCCGCTCATTGCGGTTGCAACGATTGCGTCGCGGGATGCGTTACCGGTGGAAGCTGCGGGAGCAGCGGGTGCCGGAGCTGCAACGGGTGCAACGTAAGCCTGCTGTGCCTCAGCCTGGGGTGCTACGTAGGAGGTCTCAACTGCGGGAGCAGCGGGTGCCTCGGTTGCTGCGGGAGCAACGTAGGTCTGCTGTGCCTGAGCCTGGGGTGCAACGTAGGTGGTTGCGGGGGTGTTGTAGCTGGTGTAGTCGAACTCGTAGTTGGTGTAGTCGTAGGACAGATCAGCCGCAGCGGGGATCTGTGCGAATGCGTTCGCGGGAACGGTCGAGCCGAGCAGGATTGCGCCTGCTGCGAGGGTTGCACCTGCGGTACGTACGATCTTCTTAGCCATTGGTAATTCCTCCATTGCCTGACGAGGTGAGCTGTCGGGCTCGAGCATGGATTCGCTCGGCCACCGAAGTGACTTAGCCCCGAGGCTTCTCGATTGAGATGCCGTATCCCAGCTTGGGGATTGGGTCCCCCGCTTCTGCCATATTGGGTAGACGTACATCGAAGCGTTGGCAGAACTCAGCGGAACCGCTTCGACGGTGCCCTCTTACGATGAGGATTTGGGCACAGAAATGAGAATACACAGAAAACTCCCAGTTGTCACTTCATTCGGGCTTAAATTTTGAACTTTCACCCTGGGGGGAAAACTTGGCACTCCAGGCATTTGACCCCCTCTCAATGGAACCAACAGCTACCGCTTAAGGCTCTTGACTAGGTATTTTACAAGGATGCACATTCGCTTTTAATGCACCAGTACCCCCTTAAGGACAGGGTTCAAAACTCTTAAAAATGACCCTTATCTCTTAAGTGTCCACTCCCAGAGATTGCTCAAACATCGGCGTTTCCATCAGTTTCAACCTCAGATTTAAGCGAAAAACCCGAAAAATGCACTCAAGCGCAGTTGCTAAAACTCTGAGAGAGGAGTATATGCGCCCGCGCACATGACCAAACTCTGAAATACCCCGTCCACTAGGCACCTCAGCTCCCCCGAAGCCTCCCCCGCAAGGCCGAGCAGCCCTAACACGTGCACAAAAACGGTGGCACCTCCTCCACAAAGGGAGGCGATACCACCGTTTAGCGTGAACTGGGTTAGCGGACTCTCAGAATTAGAGCTTAGAGGTTGCCGCCGCGCTTGACCACAATTGCGTTTGCCACGTCCATATCCAGGGAGAGGGTGTCCTCTTCACCGTCGGCGTGAACAATCACGTCATCGTCCTGACCGGCGACCACGGACACCGAAGCGCCGTAAACAATACCTGCGTCAGCCAGCAGCTTCAGCAACTCAACGTCAGTCTGAATGGACTCGGGGAAGCGAGAAATAGTGAAACGGTCCTCGGGACCGGAGTCGCGTGCCGCCAGGGACATGGGCACGGTACGCTCGTCGTTCTTCTCGCTAGCGTGACCCAGGTCCTCCAGGCCGGGAATAGCGTTACCGTACGGGGAGAACTTGGGGTCCTTGAGCATCTCCAGGATGCGCTTCTCCACCTTGTCACTCATGACGTGCTCCCAGCGGCATGCTTCTTCGTGCACGTATTCAAGTTCCAGACCAATGATGTCGGAGAGCAGTCGCTCAGCCAGGCGGTGCTTACGCATCACCTCGACCGCCTTGTGGCGGCCTTCCTCGGTCAGTTCGAGGTGGCGGTCCGGCTCAACGGTGAGCAGGCCGTGCTTCTCCATGCGTGCCACAGTTTGGGAAACGGTTGGGCCGGAGTGCTCGAGTCGTTCAGCGATGCGCGCACGCATGGGGACGATGCCCTCTTCCTCCAGTTCGAGGATGGTGCGCAAATACATCTCTGTGGTATCGATGAGGTCTGTCATATATCTCTCCCAGCTTTCACCGCAACAGTACTTAGATAGCACTGCCTAAGTCGTTACTTATTCAATAATCTATTATGTACTTTTTCAGCGGCTTTTGCCACGGCTTAAGTTATTGAGTCGTCCAATGAAAACTCATTGGACGACTCAAGACACCTTATATATACGCTTTTGCTAACCCACCCCTTATTAAGAGGAGTAGACGGTAGGCTTACTCTGCGGACTCAGCCTCGGCAGTTTCCTCTGCAGCAGAAGCGTTCTGCGCGGTTTCATTCTCCGCCGAGTTGTTCTCTACGGGCTCACCGGACTCAGCAGATTCCTCAGTAGCTGCATCAAACTCTACATTCTCCTGCTCTACGTTCTCCTGCGCGGCGTTCTCCTCCAGGTCTTCCGGGCGAACGCGGTCAGCCCACGGCACCCAATCCGGCGCAATGAGCGCGTCGTCGCCGGGCAGCAGGCCCACCTCGCAGATCGTTGCCACGCGGGAACGAGGCGCACGCGAGAGGGTCGCGAACCAGAACCAGCCGCGGTAACCGGGCAGGGTGCACTCGAAAAGGTGAGTGCTCAGACGCTCTTCCTCGGCGCGCACGTGGTGCACCAGGCCGATAGCGTGTGCCGGGGCGATTTCCTGAACGCCCTGCAAAGCCACATCCTTGGCGGCGGCAAGAATCTCATCCACCTTGGAGGTGCGGCGCAGCTTGTGCGGAACACCCAGGGAGGGGGCGCCCACCTCTTCATCCAGCGGGGTGAAGGGGTCGGGGGTGGAGTCTTCGTTCTGTGCGGTTTCTTCGGCAGCAGATTCCCCGGAGGCAGATTCCTCAGCGGTAGATCCCTCAGTGGGCGTATCAGCCGCCTCAGTCTCCTCAGCGTTCACGGAGGGCTGAGTCTCAGCAGGTACAGCGCTACCCTCGTCGGTGCTCTCAGGCGCGGCAGAAGGCACAACGGACTCTGCGGGCGCGTCAGTAGCGGGCGTAGTTTCGGGGAGCAGTTCAATAACCTGTTCAGACATACCCCTATTAAAGCATCTCGCGTGCGCAAACATTGCGGCGCCCGCTCCAAGCTTCGCATACGCTGTGAATTTGGGTCTCAAACCGCTAAATCTGGGGCTTCGCCCACGAACAGCTGTGTGTGAGCTGATACCGTTAATTTCATGAGTAATGAACCCGCACAGGATAAGCACAACACTGCAGAGCAGATCCCTGCACCCCTGCCCTACGCCGGAGCCATCCGTTGGCTCGGCGCGGCAGGTGCGCTTCTCGCCCTGCTCTGTCTGCTCACCGGAGTTGCCATGCTCGTGATGAAGTGGGTTGGGGCAACGCCGCCCGCCCTCATGAGCCAGATTCCGCTGGTCCTCCTACCCGTCGCCTTTATTGCACTCATGGCCGCACTCATCCTGTCGGTCATGCGCCGCAACAAGGCATAAAGATTTGAGCCGCAAGCTCACACACATCATTCACTTATCAAGTACAGCCTGCCATTCAGAGAGAAAGATAGAGTATGTCTGCTGAAGCAAAACTCCTAGTCGTCGATGACGAGTTCAACATTCTTGAATTGCTCGCCACCTCCCTGCGTTTCGCCGGTTTTGAAGTAGTTACCGCCGGCAACGGCCGCGAAGCCCTCGAAAAGGCGCACGCCGAAAACCCCGACCTCATTGTCCTGGACGTCATGATGCCCGGCATGGACGGCTTCGAGGTGACCCGCCGCCTGCGCGAAAACGGCACCACCACCCCCGTACTCTTCCTGACCGCAAAGGACGCCACCGAGGACAAGGTGACCGGTCTGGGTGCCGGTGGTGACGACTACGTCACCAAGCCCTTCTCCCTCGACGAGGTGATCGCCCGCATCCGCGCGATTCTGCGCCGTAGCCGCAGCGTCCAGGAAGAGGACGACGCCGTACTGCGCGTTGACGCCCTCACCCTGAACGTGGACACCCACGAAGTGTTCCTCGGTGACGAAGAGATTGACCTCTCCCCCACCGAGTTCAACCTGCTGCACTACCTGATGCTCAACGCCAACCGCGTACTGTCCAAGGCGCAGATTCTCGACCACGTGTGGGAGTACGATTTCAACGGCGACTCCTCCATCGTTGAGTCCTATATTTCGTACCTGCGCCGCAAGATTGACAACAACCGTGAAAACCACGAGCCGCTCATCCACACCAAGCGCGGTGTGGGCTACATGATTCGCGGTTCTCGAGGCTAACGTGGCGCTCAAACCCCTCGACCGGATCCCCCAGTCTCTTTCCCTTCGCACCCAGCTGGTACTCATTACCTCCATGCTCATCGCCCTCTCCATTGCGGTGACGAGCCTGGTGGCGATTTCCGCTCTGCGTGCCCAGATGGTGCACCAGCTGGACGAAGAGATGAAGAACAGCGCCCCCTCACTCGTGCAGCTGGCGACCGTGCGCCCTTCCGGCAATCAGGAACAATCCCTGAGCACCTACCGCCTGTACCTGCTCGATAAGGACGGCAACGTACTGTACTCGCTCAAGTCCGAGGACAGCGAACAGTTCAGCGAGCCGGCGCTGCAGGGCTGGACCGAAGAGAAGGTTCGCAAGCAAAACGAGGAGGCAGTCACCGTCAACTCGGTGGGCAGCTCCTCCGATTGGCGCGTGCTCGCCGTGCCCATTGAAGCCAACGACTCTTCAGGCTTGCCGGAGGCGGCTTCCCTCATCATTGCCATGCCGCTGAAACAAACGAACCAGGTGGTCGCCCTCGTGGGCGTGCTGACCTTCGCGTTTGGTTTGGCGACTCTCGCCTCCGCGATTGCGATGACCTGGGTGATTGTGACCCGCACCTTCGAGCCGCTGGCTCGCGTGGAGCAGACCGCCGCCAAGATCGCTGCCGGTGACCTCTCTCAGCGTATTGAGGACTACAACCCCAGCAACGAGATCGGTAACCTCGCGGTTTCGCTGAACACGATGCTCACCCAGATTGAAATGCTCTTCAAAGCCCGCGAGAAGAGCGAGGCGAAAATGCGCCGCTTCGTGGGTGACGCTTCGCATGAGCTGCGCACCCCGCTGGTCAGTATTCGAGGCTACTCGGAGCTGTACCGTCAGGGCGCGCTACCGACCGATGAGGCTGTCGCTACCGCGATGAGCCGCATCGAATCGGAGTCCAAGCGTATGGGTCAGCTCGTGGAAGACCTGCTGACCCTGGCGCGTATTGATGAGCGCCGCGAATCCAAGCTGGCGCCCTTCGACCTGTTCAACCTTGCGGTGGACGCTACGAACGACGCCTACGCTACGGCACCCGACCGTGCAGTGTCCCTGGTGGGTCTGAACGAAGAGGTCGCGCCGACCTCCGCAACCGTACTCGGCGACGAATCACGCCTGCGTCAGGTCGTGGCGAACCTGCTGACCAACGCCATGCGCTACACCCCCGACGGCTCTCCCCTGGAGATTGCGGTGGGCGTACGCGAAGAGGTTCACGGCTTCCCGCTGTCCGTGTTGGAGGTGCGCGACCACGGCCCCGGCATTCACGGCGAGGACCGCGAGCGCGTCTTCGAGCGTTTCTACCGTACCGATGCTTCACGTTCGCGTGAGACTGGTGGTACGGGTCTGGGTCTGTCCATTGTGGCTGCGATTATCGAGCAGCACGAGGGCAGGATTCACATTGAAGAGACCGATGGTGGCGGCGCTACCTTCGTGATTTCTTTGCCGTTCTATCCGCCGCCCGTCTCGGATGATCAGCTAATGAAGTAGCACTGATGCATAAACCCCCGGATTGTGGAACTTGAGTGTTCTACAGTTCGGGGATTTTGCTGTGCGCCGGAGGCGGGACTATGGCTCGCGGCGGTACAAGTGAGGAGAGTGCGAGTAGCGGCACGGCTAAAGAACGCGGGAGCAACCTAGCGCGCGTCATGGCGGCGTCATTTTCGGGAGGGCTTTCGATTTTTTCGAGATGTGGAGTGAATCTGGCGGGTTTATCCACAGATTTATTTAATAATCACTTTTTAGCTCATTTGATGCATTTTGAAAGATATAGTGATAACAAGCTTCCGGTCAGGAACTCAACCCTTCCAGAGATCCACACCCCAAGCGCCACCACGGGGCAACCGCCCCACCTATCTCACATATCTCAAAGGAGAAAAACCATGGCACAGTTCAATGTCGATTCCGAAGTCATCGCAGCCAAGAGCGCACAGGCACGATCCTACGTCGCATCCATCACCGCAGACGTCAACGGTATGACCGCATCCCTGCACGATTTGCAGAGCTCCTGGACCGGCTCCGCATCCGCCAACTTCCAGGGCGTACTGGACCAGTGGCACGCAACCCAGCGCCAGGTCGAAGCATCCATCACCCAGATCAACGAGGCACTCACCCGCGCAGGCGTGAACTACGCAGACACCGAGCAGGCTAACGCCTCCATGTTCGTCGGCTAAGGGGTCAGGGCGGCAAGCCCAAAACCCCACCCGCAGCCAGGCAGCAGGCCGGGTGGTTTAAAGGTCCCGGACGCACGGCACACCGCCCGCCAGATTTGCCAGAAGGCGGCGAACATCTATTGAGAAAACCCCGCCGCATCCTCGAGAATGAGGATGCGGCGGGGTTTTATTGCACGGAAATCTTTGCGCCCAAGAGCCCATTCCTTAGGAGCTGAGCTTTAGGAGCTGAGCTTTAGGAAGCAGGGGTCTCCTGGCGGAAACGCAGACGCCACAGGCCGCGCTCAGCATCGTAATGCCAAATGCTCGAACGGCTCACGCGACCACGCGCGGTCGCAACCGCCGCCATAACCAGCACGCTGGAAGAATCCAGCACCTGCATACCCTGCTTGAGTGGGGCACCCTGCTGGGTGAAGGCGCGTTCGCGGTACTGCAGCACCGAGGAGCGGGACACCGACTTACCGGTGGCGGTCACCCACACCAGACGCTCGTGCAGCATGGACTCCAGCTGCGGTGCCTCCATGACGGAGCCGCGGCTTTCGAGTAGCTGTTCTGCGGCGGCGGCTTCCTCGGGGTTCAGAGCGGGTGCCGCGGGTGCCGCAGGGGCAGAAGCGGGTGCGTCCTTCACGGGTGCCTCAACCTGAGCGGGCTCTACGGTCTGTGCGGGCGCCGCGGCGGGCTCTACCGCCTGCTCTTCTGCGTGCGCTTCCGTCTCGCCCAGCAGTTCCGCCGGGTCAACATCGTTCGGGTCCAGACCTGCGAACTCTTCCAGACCGGTCAGGTCATCCTCTTCTTCCGCCTGCGCGGCACTCGATGCCTGCTGAGCGGTCTCCTCCTGCTGGCGTGCCAGTGCCTTTGCGTCACGCTCAGCGGCACGCTCTGCCGCGAGCGCCAGCTGTTCCTTGCGGGTGCGGACCGCCTCCGGGTCGGGGGCGTTCACCGCGGAGGCGGGGCGCAACAGACCGGACAGGCGCAGGCTCTCCACGCCGCGCTGGGCGTTCTCGATCTCGGCTGCGGTGAATTCCTGCATGGGCAGGTGGGCGTCCGCGGAAGACTCGGAGGGCGCCGAATCAGAGAGCGCAACGTCAGAGAGGGCAGGTTCTGCAACCGGAGCGTTCACAATCGGCACTTCAACAGCCGGAGCCTCCACAGGCTCAGCCGCAGTAGTGGGTTCAGCAGCCGCACCGAAGCCGGGGCCGTGCGCGGGTTCACGGCCCTCCTGGTAGGCGCGCGCGGCACCGTTCGCCAGGGAATCCGCCTTCTCATTGAGCGCGTGACCCGCGTGGCCCTTCACCCAAATAAACTCGTAGTCGCGGCCGGTCAGCGCCTGATCCAGCGCCTCCAGAAGGTCGCGGTTGAGCACGGGCTTGCCGTCGGATTTCTTCCAGCCCTTCTTCTTCCAGCCGGGCATCCACTTGGTCAGCGAGTTAATGACGTACTGGCTATCGCAGTACACGCGCAGCTTCGCCT
Organism: Rothia sp. HMSC061C12; assembly: GCF_001815755.1. Lineage (NCBI taxonomy): Bacteria > Bacillati > Actinomycetota > Actinomycetes > Micrococcales > Micrococcaceae > Rothia > Rothia sp. HMSC061C12. The sequence continues at coordinate 57,404 of NZ_KV821863.1, read as the reverse complement.
CCGGGCGGGATGCGGTCGCCTCGAACAGGTCCAGGACAGCCTTGAGCTCACCCATATTGTTGGTGCCGTGCGCCCAGCCGCCGCTCGCCCAGTGGTCGTCGTCGATATACCATGCCCAGCCCGCCGGTCCGGGGTTGCCCAGCGCCGAGCCGTCTGCGGCGGCAATGATCTCTTGCGTGCTGTTCACGGTACCTTCTTTCTGCGCCGCCGCTCTATTGTGCGGGCGGCAGTCCGTAATGATGTCTGTGATGACTTTACCGCACCGGCGGCGAGGGTGCGTAGCGCGCGGTCACGGCTGTGGACAACCTATAGGAGCCCACCATAGCCGGGCGGGTACACTAAACCTATGAGCTATTCTGCCCCCGAAACACCCAGCGCACAGCGCCCAGAGCGCCCTACCGCCCGTCCGAGCGAGCGCGTGCAGATTTTCGCTCTTCCCACCCGCACGATGTACGGTTCCCTGCGTTTTAGCTGGTTGAGCTACCTGGGGCTTGCTGAGCAGCAGCATGCGGCGCAGTTGCCGACCTCCACGGCGGCGGTCAGCTACCTGAGCACTCAGGCGCTCATGCGTGCCATGGCGGCGGCACGTTTGGATGTTCCCTCGAGTGCTGCTTCTGAGATTGAGGTGGATCGTTCCTGCACCCTGTGCACCAGCGGTAAGAAGCACGGTAAGCCGCGGATTGCGGGCGTAAATTTCAACATGTCGCAGGTGAACCCGCTGGTCGTGGGCGCTTTTAGCCGTAACCCCTCGGCGGTGCTCGGTGTGGATGTTGAGACTCTGGATGCGCGCCTGTTCTCGGGTTTTGCGCGCCTGGCACTCTCCGATGAAGAACGTACGTTCTATGAGCGGGTGGCTCAGGAACGCCCCGCACCCGTACTGCACCTACTCTCGGTGGCACTGTGGACAGCTAAGGAGGCGGTACTCAAGGCGACCGGTCACGGTCTGAGCGTGGTACCTTCCCTGGTCCGGGTGCAGCTCACCGATGACCAGTTGGATGCGCTCGAGTCTGCCATGAACGAGGAGGTTCCGGGCGACCTTCTGGACGGCAGCACCCCCGAGCCGACCGCCCTGCGCGTACTGACTCAGGACAGTTTGACCACCCGCGCGACCTTTAGCGCACCCGCGACTCAGGGCGGCGGTGAGGCTATCGAGCGTAGCTTTAGCCTGCAGTGGGTGCCCGTGGCGCTACCCGATACTGAGAACCCCGAGCACGCGCAGAAGATGCTCATCGCCCTGGCTGTGGAGAACCCTGCCCAGAGCGAGCCAGCCCAGGGTGAGCCCGCGCAGGTTGAGGCTCAGCTTCTGCCGGTGGCTACTCCCCTGGAACTCAAGCGCCTACTCACCGATTAGCCACGCTCAATCCTCTAACAGCTCATACAACGGCTGAACGCACCCGCCATGCCAGCGAGCGCGTTCCGTCGTTGTATTCAGTCGTTTTCGTTCTGCAGTTTCGTTCTGCCTCGTCAAGGCGTTCGTGGCAGAACCTAAGGGGTATCTTCGCCCAGGGTATCCACGCCCAGGGCGCGGCCAAAGCTACCGAGCTTCGTGCCGGTCTCCGTGTGCTCCAGCTCCGGGTCAGACTCAGCCACGATACCCGCGCCCGCGTACAGCACCGCCTCCTCCGGGCTGACCTGGGCGCAGCGCAGCACCAGCGCCCACTCGCCGTTACCCTCGGCGTCCATGTAGCCGACCAGACCGCCAAAGTAACGGCGCTCGAAAGACTCCAGCTGGCGAATCAGCTCCAGCGCCTTCTCAGTGGGGGCACCGCAAATCGCGGGGGTCGGGTGGATCGCGCGGGCACCGTCCAGGCAGGTCAGCCCCTCCTTCAGCACGCCGTCGATGGGGGTCGCCAGGTGCCAAAGCTGCGGGGTCTGCAGCAGCGAGGGCACCTGCGGTACGTTCAGCTCCTCGGCAATGGGTGCCAGGCGCTCGGCAATGTCGTTGATGACGTAGGCGTGCTCGTGGCGGTCCTTCGGCGAGGCGAACAGGCGGTCACGAATCGCCTCGTCCTCGGCGCTACCGGGCTCGGCAATGCGCGGGGCGCTACCGGCAAGCGGGTGGGTCTTGAAGGCGCGGCCCTCGGTGCGGAACACCAGCTCCGGGGAGGCACCCATCAGGTAGCTTCCGCTCATGCCGCGCTCACCGTCGGGCAGACGCACCGCAAAGTTGAACGCGGAACGCTGCTGGGCGCGCAGGTTGTTGTACAGCGCCTCCAGGTTGAGAGCGCCGGGTGCGTAGCGGGCGGTGAGCACACGCGAAAGCACGATCTTGCTCAGCTCACCCGCCTTCATGCGCTCCACGGCGGTCGCAACGGCGGCACGGAACCGGTCGTTCTGCCGGCCGGTGACCGATACCGGCTCGGCAAGCGCCACGGTCTGCTCGGGGACCGGCACCTGCTGCTCCTCCAGGCGTTCAGGCACGAAGAGGTAGGCGGGCATATCGGGGTCAAAAGGAATCAGACCCACGACGGCGCTACCGGCACGTTTCGCCTCGTCCAGGGCATTATCGAAGGTTACAGGGGTCATCGCACCGGATGCGCGCAGGACGCGGGTGCCGGTGGCAAAGATAAAGTCGGGAAGGTTCGTCATCGTACTTCTATCAGTGGTGTGTGGGTTCGCGCCGGGCATCTAAACGCCGGACGCGGGGTGCCGTTAGAGGGTCGCGCCGCCGTCAGCGACAATCTCCTGCATGGTGATGTGGCGTGCTGCCTCAGAGATGAGGAAGGCGTTGACCGCCGCAATATCCGCCGGGTCGGCAATACGGCGCAGCGGAATGCCCAGACGGAACGTTTGCGGGTTACCGGCAACCGGCAGGGCGGAGCGGTCCTCGCCCTCCCAGGCGTCAGTCACCATAGGGGTTCGGGTGGTGCCGGGGCAGACCGAGTTCACGCGAATACCGTGCGCGGCAAGCTGCAGACCGAAGCTGGAACTCACGCGCGCCGCCGATGCCTTCGATGCACCGTAGGCACCAAACTCCGCGCGGGGCACACGGGCCGCGTTGGAGGCGACCGTCACCAGGGAGCGGCTGTTGGTCGGGTCGCTCTCCTGCTGGTCAATCATGATGCGCGCGAATTCGCGCAGGCACAGGAACACGCCGTCGGAGTTGACCGCGTGCAGGCGCTTCCAGGTGGCGAAGCTGGTTTCCAGTAGCGGCTGGCTGTGGGCGATGCCCGCGGCGAGTACCGCGCCGGTGATGGGTTCGTCGAGTGCCGCTACAGCGTTGGCGAGGGCGGTGACGGACTCTTCGCTCGTAACGTCTACGGCGCGGTAGCGGAAGATAGCGTCTCCGTAGGTACCGAAGGAGGCAATGGGCTGCTCCGCAAGGTCAGCCGCAAACACCGAATAACCGTTCTTAATGAGCTGGTGGACGGTTGCCTCACCAATACCGCCGTTCGCGCCGGTCACAATGACCCAGCTCATGCGCGCGCCTCCTCAGCAGTCTCAGCCTTCTCAGCAGTCTCAGCCTTCTCAGCACCTTCTGCAGCATGCAGGTCGGCAAGTACATCGGCGGTGTTCAGCACGCGGGCGCAACGACCCGAAGCGTACTCGCACGCTATGCGGTGCTCCTCCTCCGAAAAGTCGGCGAGCGCATCGGCAACCATGAACGGCTGAATGTCGCGCATGAACGCCTCCAGGGCGGTGGTCAGGCAGCCAATATGCGCGTACACGCCGCCGATAATGAGCTGGTCGCGACCGGACTCCTTGAGCAGGTCCTCGAAGGGGCTGCGCACGAACGCGGAGTAGCGCCACTTGGTCAGCACGGTGTCGCGGTCGGTGGGTGCAAGTGCGTCGAGCACGCGGGCAGACTCGTCATTCTGCAGACCGTCGCCCCAGAAGTCGATGAGCAGGCGGCGGTCTTCGGGGTTCTGGCGCGGCGGCTGCGCGGTGTAGTAGACCGGGATTCCGGCGGCGTGGGCGGCATCAATGAGGCGGCGCAGGTTCCGAATGGCGATGTTAATCTGGGCGTCCGGATTGTCGTTGCTCTCACCCAGGTTGGCCCCTTCGAAAGCCTGGACGAAGTGTACCTGCATGTCGTGCACGAGCAGTACAGCGCGGGAGGGGTCCACGGGCCAGCTCACGCGGTTGCTGTGTTCACGGTCGACGTAGGTGTAGGGCTTGATTTTGGGCAGTGCCATGATTCTCCCGGTTCGTGCCTTTGGTTTTCGGTTGTATGCGCGGCGCAGGCGGTGCGCTGTGGTGGGTGTAGCAGCGAGTGGGTGCCTCCTCCGAGCCCTCTCGCGCTGACCACCCAATCGGTGAGCTTGCGCTTATCTCATAACCATCTTAGGGCATGCTTAGCTACTAGGTATATATGAGCCTTAACAAAAATGCTTCCCCACCCGTACCTCCGTTGACAGCACAACGGGCGGAACGGGCAGGGAAGCACTCAGACAAGCAGAAACGCTATACGAACCGCGAATCCAGACGCGATTCTAGTTCAACTAGTTCACGGGCGCCGCGACAGCAAGAACCTCATTCAGACCCTCAGTGATCGAGGGGTGAGTGTAAATCTCATCGCGCAGCTGCGAAGCAGTAATGCCGTGGCGCATCGCCAGAGCCACCAGGTTAATAACCTCCATGGACTCGATTACCAGCAGCTGGGCACCCAGAATCTGGTCGGTCTGCGCGTCAATCACGAACTTCATGATGCCGCGCGGGTTCTCCATAGTCTTAGCGCGCGGCATCGCAGCAACTGCGGCGACCGGCTTCGAAGCAACCTTCACCTTGTGGCCAGCCTCAATCGCCTCACGCTCAGTCAGACCAACCGAAGACAGCGGCGGGTTCATGTAAATGGTCGAAGCCACTGCCTTGCGGTCCTTAGTGGAGCGGGAACCGTCACCAACCAGCTGAGAAAGCACCACGCGGTAGTCATCCAGCGAAATGTAGGTGAACTGCGGGCCGCCGTTCACGTCACCGAGCGCAAAAATGTTCGGCACGGTGCTGCGCAGGTGCTCATCCACAACAATTGCGCCGCGGTCGTTGGTTTCGATGCTGGTATTCTCCAGACCCAGACCCTCGGTGGCGGGCTTGCGGCCGGTCGCAACCATCACGTAGTCCACCTCCAGCTCCCGGGTAGCGCCCTCGGAGTCGAGGTAGGTCACGGTCACCGAGTCAGCGCCGTCCTTGAAGGACTGCACGCGCACGCCGGTATGAGCGGCAATATCCTGATCTGCGATAATCTCGCGGGCAACCTGGGCAACGTCCTCGTCGTAGCGGCCGAAGAGGGCGGGTGCACCATCCAGAATGGTCACCTCGGTACCGTAGGAGGAGAAAATACCGGCAAACTCAACACCGATGGGGCCGCCACCGATAATGCCCAGACGCTTGGGGCGCGGGGTGAGCTTCTGCAGCTCGGTGGAGGTGAGCACACGCTCAGATTCGCGGATACCCTCAATCGGCGGGATAACCGACACGGCACCGGTATTGACAATGAAGTAGTCGGCGGTAACGCGCAGGGTGTCCTCGCCCGCGGTGACCTCAACCTCGGTGTCGGAGATGAAACGTGCGTGACCGTCAATGAGCTTAGCGGTCTCGTTGGACAGCAGGATCTCGCGGTTCTTGGCGCGCATCATGCCGGTCAGCTTGTCACGGAAAACCACGGCGGATTCGTAGGCGGCGTTTGCCTCTTCTAGGGTGCGCTCGCCGCTGGCGCGGAACTCGTCGGCGCGGTGAACCAGCGCCTTGGTGGGCACGCAACCGATGTTGATGCAGGTGCCGCCGTACATGCCGGTGGACTGTTCGATGAGGGCAACGTTCTTGCCGGTCTTGGCGTATGCGCCGGCGAGGGTCTTGCCGCCCTTGCCGAAGCCGATGACGACCATGTCAAAGTGCAGCTGAGCGGGGGTGGTCATAATACTCTCCTGTGAAATTTAGATGATGATCTCTTCACAGGATTCAACGGGAAGAAATGAGCATTATTCCCGCGCGCCACATTTTTTCATGGCCCCAGCCGCCCCTCAGCCCGTGCGGGCGTAGACTGAAACTACCCGGCTCCCTGCGAGGAGCCAGCATCTTCAGGAGGATTCCATGAAAACCCACGACATTCTGCGTGACGCCGCCAGCCGCCCCGGCATCGAAGCCGCCGTAGCCGTCAAGGGGCTATCAGCTGAGGCGCTCAACGCCCACCCGGGCGGGCACCCGAACTCTATTGCGTGGCTACTCTGGCACGCCGGACGGCAGATGGACATGCAGCTTTCCGCCCTGAACGGTCAGCCGCAGGTCTGGGAGGCTCAGGGCTTCAGGGAACGTTTCAACCTGGGCGAGCTTGGCGACACCATAGGTTACGGCCACACCCCCGAGCAGGCACGCTCCATCGTGGTTGCAGATTCTGCCCTGCTGGTGGAGTACCTTGTGGCAACCGGCGAGGCGCTCGCGGCCTACGCGCAGACGCTGAGCGAGGCTGATTTGAGCGAGGTTATTGACCGTTCGTGGACTCCGGCGGTGACTCGCGGTGTGCGCCTGGTCAGCCTGATTGACGACGCAGCCCAGCACGTAGGCCAGGCGGCGTACGCGGCGGGTATTCTCGCGGCACAGGATTTCGCGGCGCAGGGATAGAATTTCACGCCCGCTAGAGGGGAACGAAAAAGCGGTGGCGCCTCGGACACAACCAGCCCGAGACGCCACCGCCCGGTTGCGGGCAACCCCGATAACACCGCGAGCAGATAATATTTCGGCGAGAAGATAACGGACTGTTATCTGCTCGCGCATCTTGTGTCTTGTTTCGCCTCGGTTACAGCGTTCTTACCCGTGATAGAATCCACAGTATTATGAGACGCACCACAGACCCTTCGCCTGAGCACCCTGAATCACCTGCGTCGCGCATTCCAACAAACACACCAGACGCGACCGCAAAACCCACATCAGCAACGCCGCTGAACGCACGCGGGCAGCTCACGCTCCTGACCGCGCAGGTTTCTGATGCTCTTGCGTCCAGTATCCAAGCTATCGCCATGCCCCTGCTGACCTACGGCGCCACCGGCGACCTCGCCCACTCCGCTATCGTCATGGTCGTCGAGGCAGTCCCCGTCATCCTCTTCGCACCATTCGCAGGCGCTATCGCCGACAAATTCAACCGCAAAACCCTCACCGTCAGCTTCAGGCTCGCCAGCGCCGCCCTACTCATCGCATCCCCAGCCCTCTACGCCGCCGCAGGACTACCCGCCTTCCTCACCATCGCATTCCTCGTCTCAACCTTCGGCACCTTCTCATCCCCCGCAGCCTCCGCCGCCATGCCCTCCCTGCTCGGCGACGACTACCAAAAATACATGGCACGCCGCGGCAGCCTCATCTTCCTCGCCCAAACCCTCGGCCCCACCATCGCAGCCGCCGTCGCATCCTTCACCACCCCAGCCCTCGCCGTCGGATTCGCAGGCACCCTCAACCTGCTCGCTGCCCTCACCGTCGCCACCATACGCAACTACGACCTCACCCACGCCGAACGCACCGCCACCGTGCAGGAACACCACACCGGCAGACTCCTGCGCGAAGGCGCCGCCTACACCGCACACAACCCCATCGTGCGCGGTATGCTCACCTTCTGGTTCCTCTCCATCGCCGCCGTACCCATCACCACCCTGCCCATGCTCGAATACCTCACCCGCGGCCTCGGGCACGACTACACCGCCTTCGGAATCGCAACTTCCGTCTACGCCGCCGGATGCGTGATCAGCTCCTGGCTTTCAGCCAAACTCGGCGTCGGTACAGGCGCCGGGCGGGTGCGTATGACCAAACGCGGGTGGATGTGCATCTCCGGACTCGGCTACGGCGCCGTTTGTCTGAGTATGGGACTACACCCGGCGCTGTGGGCGGTACTCGTGCTCTGGTTCATCTGGGGCATGTTCTACGGACCCGAAGAAGTGCTCGGGCAAGTCCTCTTCGCAGACGCTATCGACGAACACATGCGCGGGCGCGTCTACAGCTTCATGGGTGTGGTTTTCTCCCTAGCGGGTATGGTCGGGTACCTCATCACCGGATGGGCGGTACCAGCGTTCGGCGCGATCAACACCATTGTTACCGGAGGGGCACTCTTCATCATCGCCACCGTATTCACGTTCATTCTCGGCCCGACTGCGCGAGCGATACGGGCGCAGGAATCGCGGAATGAGGCAAAGAGCCGTGCGGGTGCATGACTGTGCTCTGTATATCGCCTCGGGGCATCATCGCCTCACCTCCGCCACGTTGCGGGCAACCCTGATAACACCGCGAGCAGGTGATTTTTGGCCGAGCATGCAGGAAAAATACTACCTGCTCGGCCAAAAATCACCTGCTCGCGCCCTAGTGTTATGTATCTGCTCGCGGACTTGGGATAGGAATGAGCGCTTGACCCGAGAAACCTACCCGCGCTTCAGCAACGTCATAACCTCATAGTGGTCCGTATGCGGGAACATGTCCAGCACACGGCCCTGCACCGGCGCATACGAGGGCATACGCTCCAGATCCTTCGCCAAAGTCACCGCGTTACAGCTCGAATACACCACACGGTCAATACCCGAACCCTCAATCCACGCACACAAGCTCTCACCAATACCGCGGCGCGGCGGATTCACCACCAGCATCTGCGGCACCGCGCCCGAAGACACCGCGAACTCCGGCGCATCCTGAGCCGAAAAGTCCACGCCCTCCAGACCGTACTCAGCGACCGTGCGCTGTGCCGAAGCAACCGCCTCCGCACTAATCTCAATGCCCGTCACCGAGCCGCCATCCATCACCGAAGCGGCATGCAGGGCAAAACCGCCCACACCGCAGTACAGATCCCACAGCGAGCGCGGAGCCACCTCACGCACCCACTCACGGCCCTGCGCATACATCGCCTCAGCGACCTTCGTGTTCGTCTGGAAGAAGCTCTGCGGACGCAAATGCAGGGTCAGGTCATTCACCTGCATCGGCAGGGTCTGACGCTCCGAGAGAATAATCTCCTCATCACCCTCAACGCGCGCCACCGGCTCACGCAGCAGGTTCACCGACAGCACTGCCAGGTTCGGCAGCCGCTCCTGTAGCCAGCCCATCTGGCGGCGAATCGGCACCAGAAGCTTCTTCGAACGCAGCACGAAACGCACCATCAGCTCACCCGCCGCCGAAGCAGTCACCAGAATATTCTTCAGCTCACCGCGACGGTTCGGAATGTCATAAGGGGTCAAGCCCGCGCGCTGAATCAGCTCACGCAGCACCGGTATAGCCGCCTGAATCGGCTCCATATAGAGCGGGCATTCGCCAAGATCAGTGGAGGCACCCGTGCGGTAATCCACGATGCCGAGGGTCGGGTTCTTCGCCGAACCGCCCACCACGAGCTTCGCCTTGTTGCGGAAGCCCGCCTCCGCACTGGTCACCGGGTCCAGCCACTGTAGCTGCGGGTAGTTAGCGAGCAGGGCGCGGGCATGCTCCTGCTTCGCCTGCACCTGCGCGGTGTAGGCGGTCTCAATGCTGGGGCAGGAGGAGCAGAGGTCATCACGAAAATAGGCGCATTCCATAAGGAGCCATTCTACCGCCTCCACCGCCGGGACAGGACGCACGGGCACACAAAAGCGGGGGCGGCCACCCTTCATGGGTAGCCGCCCCCGCCTCATACGGATGCGGTGTGATTATGCCGGGTTAGTTTCCAGCGGCATCTCACCACCGAAGGTCACTTCGTGCCCTTCGGATTCCATAACTTTTTGCCCCATCAGGGACAAAAAGTTATTACATCATTCCGCCCATTGCGTCCGCACCGGGAGCAGCCGCGCCAGCGGGCTCCGGCTTGTTCGCAACAACAGCCTCAGTGGTCAGGAACAGACCAGCAATAGACGCAGCGTTCTGCAGAGCCGAACGGGTCACCTTCACCGGGTCAGCAATACCAGCAGCCATCAGGTCCTCGTACTCGCCGGTCGCAGCGTTCAGGCCGGTACCAGCAGGCAGGGAACGAACGCGGTCAACCACAACGCCCGGCTCCAGGCCAGCGTTAGCAGCAATCTGCTTCAGCGGTGCGTCAATAGCCACGCGCACAATGTTCGCGCCGGTAGCCTCGTCACCGGTCAGCTCCAGCTTGTCGAAGACCTTCACGCCAGCCTGAATCAGAGCAACGCCACCACCGGGGACGATACCCTCCTCAACAGCAGCCTTAGCGTTACGCACAGCATCCTCAATGCGGTGCTTACGTTCCTTCAGCTCAACCTCAGTTGCGGCACCAGCCTTCAGCACAGCAACGCCACCGGCGAGCTTAGCCAGGCGCTCCTGCAGCTTCTCACGGTCGTAGTCAGAGTCGGAGTTAGCGATCTCTGCGCGAATCTGAGCAACGCGACCCTCGATAGCCGCTGCGTCGCCTGCACCCTCAATGATGGTGGTCTCGTCCTTGGTCACAACGACCTTGCGAGCGGAACCGAGCATATCCAGGGTTGCTGCGTCCAGGGACAGGCCAACCTCTTCGGTAATGACCTGGCCACCGGTCAAGATAGCGATATCAGCCATCTGAGCCTTACGGCGGTCACCGAAGCCCGGAGCCTTCACAGCAACAGACTTGATGGAGCCGCGCATCTTGTTCAGCACCAGCAGAGCCAGAGCCTCACCCTCAACGTCCTCAGCAACAATCAGCAGCGGCTTGCCGGACTGCATGACCTTCTCCAGAACGGGGACGAGGTCCTTAACGTTCGAAATCTTCTGGTTCACAACCAGGATGTAGGGGTCCTCCAGGACTGCTTCCTGACGCTCCGGGTCGGTCACAAAGTAACCGGACAGGAAGCCCTTGTCGAAGCGCATACCCTCAGTCAGTTCGAGGTGCAGACCGAAAGTGTTGGAGTCCTCAACGGTGATGACGCCTTCCTTGCCGACCTTCTCCATTGCCTCAGCAATGAGCTTGCCGATCTCAGCGTCGCCAGCGGAAATAGACGCGGTTGCAGCAATCTCTTCCTCAGTCTCAACTTCCTTCGCGGAGGAGAGCAGAGCCTCGGTCACAGCCTCAACAGCCTTCTCAATGCCGCGCTTGAGGCTCAGCGGGTCAGCGCCAGCAGCCACGTTGCGCAGGCCCTCGCGGACCAGTGCCTGAGCCAGAACGGTAGCGGTGGTGGTACCGTCACCTGCGATGTCGTCAGTCTTCTTAGCAACTTCCTTGACGAGCTCCGCACCAATCTTCTCGTACGGATCCTCCAGCTCGATTTCCTTCGCGATCGAGACACCGTCGTTGGTGATGGTGGGGGCGCCCCACGCCTTCTCCAGCACAACGTTGCGGCCGCGGGGGCCGAGGGTCACCTTCACTGCATCGGCGAGGGTGTTCAAACCGCGCTCAAGGCCGCGGCGTGCCTCTTCGTCAAAAGCAATGAGCTTTGCCATAAGTGTCCTCCTGGACGATCGGATTTTTTCCTTCACCCTTGCGGGTGCGGTACATCTAAAATCGGGTGGCTGCCCCTCCACAACACCCCCGTTACGGAGGCGCGGGCAGAGCAGGGCATAAAGTACCCGAACGCTACATCAATTGTGGCACCCGCACCGGCATGGAGCAAACGTTTAAGCCCAAGGTTGAAGGGTTAATCGCCCAGTGCTTAATCTGCGCTCATCAACCCCGTCAAAAGGGGCGTTACCGGTGTGCCCGCCGGGAGTGCGGGAGGGGTGTTAAAAGCATCAACCCCGCCCTGTGCATCGGTGGGATCGCACGGGTGGGGTTGATGAAAGTTTGTAATTACAAAGCGGCGGATGCCGGGGCCTAGCCGGTGTAATCGGAAGCCAGCACCACAATCACCTCGTGGTTGCCCATCTGCACATCGGAAGTTGCCTGACGCACCTGCGAAATGTCCAGCTTCGAGGCGATGCTCTGCGCCTGCGACTGGTAGCCCTCAGCGTAGTAGACCACGCTGGTTGCCGGTGCCGCACCCGTGTAGTTTGCCGTCTCGTTGATGGTGTAGCCGGTCAGCAGAGCCGCCGCACGAGATGCACTACCCGCCGGAGCCGCCGCATTGTAGACCGCCACAGAGATGGACTCAGCCAGACCGGTCTTCGTAGCACTTGCCGAGGCGGAAGCCTTAGCCGGCGCAGAGGACGCAGAGGCGCTTGCGGGGGCGGAGCTACTCTTCGCGGTGGACGCCGAATACTGCGGGGAGGCGGTGCGCGGCGCGTACACGTACATTGCGCCGCCGATGAGCAGACCAACTACGCCTGCAGCTACCAGGGGGATAGCGCCCTTGGGGCTCTTTGCCGGGTCAGCGTTGACCGCGCGGTAGGTTCCGCGGCGGGCGGTGTTTTCGTCTACCTCGTCAAATTCGTCGCGGGGGTAGCTCATTTATCCTCATTTCACGGGTCTCTGTTTACCGGCTGGTACCGTACCGCCCTACCGGGCGCGCGGGCGCGGCTGCGGAAGGTGCGGTCTTGGTGTTCTAGTACCTAGAGTACCGTCTCAACTAGCGAGAACCAACGTGAACGCCCCGCAACCGGCTGTGAAAGAGACGGACACCGCACAGTGTTCAATCTCTGGTTGAACTTGAGGTGCGCAGGGCTAAAAGCAGGAGTTGGAAAGCTCGCACGGCTCTCCCAGTTTGAGCCCCTAGTCAGTGTCTCGGCGGGCGCGCAGAACGTCAATCATCTGCGGCGCTGCGGCGCGTACCCGCTCATCGTCCAGCATCACGTTCAGGCGCTGGTAGTAGGCAATGGGCGTGAATCCGGCGGCGATAATCGCCTTCTCTTTGGAGCCCTGGTGCTTGAAGCGGCGGCGCTCCACCTCAAGGATGCGGCGCTCCACCGGGGTCAGGCCACCGGGTTGGCTCCCTACTTCCGGCTGGTTCTGTGCTTCCGGCTGGTTCTGTGCTTCCGGCTGGGTCTGCTGTTCCGGCTGGGTCTGCGCGGTTTCAGCTCGTTCCCGTTCTGACACGTTCCCTCCTGTCTGCAGCTCGCCTGCCGCGGCTGGCGTCTCCTAGCGCGTGTATCCGTCATCCCCTAGTCTAGAAGAGAAACTCAGTCTAGAGGAGAAACGTTCATCCCGCGCCCGGTTCCGTCACCGTCCGGGTCGCATCAGCATCAGGAGATTCCCGAGGAGATTCATGAACCAGCCCCTCAGCAGCATTATGAGCGAGGATTGGGCGGCAGCACTCGCCCCCGTCGAAGAGCAGATTCACGCCATGGGCGCTTTCCTGCGTGAAGAGCACGCGGCGGGGTACCGTACTTTCCCGCCTGCCGCCGATATTTTCAATGCGTTCCGCCGCCCGATGAGCCAGGTGAAGGTCCTCATTATTGGCCAGGACCCCTACCCTACTCCGGGCAATGCGATGGGTCTGTCGTTCTCGGTGCACCGCGGTATGCCGTTGCCTCGTTCACTGAACAATATTTACAAGGAGCTGCAGGACGATTTGGGTATCGCCCCGGCTGATCACGGCGACCTGTCCTGCTGGGCTGATGAGGGCGTCATGCTGCTCAACAGGGTTTTGACGGTGCGCGAGTCTGATGCGGGTTCGCACCGCGGCAAGGGTTGGGAGGAGATCACCGAGTGCGCTATCCGTGCACTGGTGGCGCGTAACCAGCCGCTGGTTGGCCTGCTGTGGGGTGCGGATGCGCGCAAGTGCGCACCCATGCTGCAGCCCTACCCGAGCGTGGAGTCGGCGCATCCTTCGCCGCTATCTGCTCGTCGTGGTTTCTTTGGGTCGCGCCCGTTTTCGACGGTGAATTCTTTGCTGGTACAGCAGGGCGCGGAGCCGGTGGATTGGACGGTTCGCTAGGACGGTCCGCTAGGCGCAACATAAGAGCCAGTATGAGAGCTGGCGCAATAGGCATAGTGAAGGGGCGGTAGCTTGTGAGTTCACCTCGCAGGCTACCGCCCCCTCCCAACATCCAATATATGCAATATCGGCTATATACCCTTGAAAAACGGCTAAGAATCAGCCGGTTCCACATTTCGCGGAGTCGTAAAACGCTGTAGCGCATACTGCATCGTGTAATTACCCAACGCAACACCCGAAGCCATCGCCACCACAATCGAAACCGCCGTAATCATATTCTGCATACCCAGAATCACGTCCGTCTCAACCGTCAACAGATACATGCCGCGGAAGAACGACAGACCCGGCAGCAAGAACGTAATCGCAGGAATCGAGAAGATCGCCTGAGGCACATGCAGACGGTACGCAAAATACGTGCTCAACGCACCAATCACAACCGCCGCACACGCCGTCGGACCGCGGCCCGTACTCGGGCCAGCCAGCAACTCATAACCGTAATACGCCGCCAGACCGCAGCCCGTAATGACCATCAGCCACCCGACCTTCACCAGCTTCGTCTGCAAGGTAATCGCAAAGGTCGCAATCGCCACCAGGAAGAAGAACGACGCCACCAGCGGGGTCGTCGGCTCAAAACGCAGCTGCTCAATATCCAGGGTCGGGCCGTTGAAAATATTGATCGCACTCACCGCGGTCGCAATGCCAACCACCAGACCCAAGAAGCTCATGCCCGTAGACACGAAACGACCCGCAGCCGTCACCGGGAAGCCATTAATCGCGTCCTGCACGGCACCCACCAGGCGCGGAGTCGGCAAGAACATAATCATGCCCGCAGCCACCACCAGAGGCGCCGAAATCGCCTCCCCCTGACGCTGCAACACCGAAAGAATGGATCCCTCACCGCCCAGCCAAATCGCCAAGAAGGTCATCAGACCCGCACTAGCAGCCATACGGAAGAACGCCGGAATACCAATTGAACTCAACCACTGAATCAGCAGGTACACCGGAATAAAAATAATCGCCGCACTCAACGCCGTCGCAAAACTTGCACCCAGCGCCGCCGTCAGGGTTCCGGCACACGCCAGGTTCGCCAACCACACCACCAGAGGCGGGAACGGCTTGGGTCGGTGCGTAATCTGGTTCAGCTTCAAATCGGCGATTTCCAGGGTCATACCGCCCCGAGTGATCTTGTAGATCAGGCCGTACACTTCAGAAAGCGCCTCGTAGTTCTCCGTGGAGGAACGCACCACACGCACCAGGGTATGGGTAAAGCGCTCCTCAGCGTTCGCATTGCGCTTGGCGATGCGGGACTCCATGTAAATATCGGGGTCCGACGTGTAGTTGATGGTCACCGACTGGTTCGTAATATCGACTTCCACCGAGTCCAGCCCGTACGCCGAAGAGACCGCAATAATCGCCGAGTCCACGTCCATTGCGTCCGCACCGTAGTGGAACATCGCCTCCGCCAGGCGCAGGGTGAAGTTCAGAGTATCGCGGGCGTACTCCTTCTCACGGCGGAACGCCTCACGACGCTCATGCTCCTCAGAGCGAATCGTCGGCACGAACTGGCGCTGCGCAATGCGCTGGGCACCGCGCGGGGCGGCGGGTGCCGCCTCCTCAGTGCGCACGAAGGAGCGGAAGCGACGCGAACCCCAGCGACCACCGCTACCGCGCCCAAACAGGCCGCGAGAGCCGCCCTCAACCAGCGGTACGGAGGTGGTGGGCATCGAGACAGGCCCGGTCTTCGGCATTGCGGTAGGTTCCGCACCGTAGCGTCGGGCTGCGTGAGAGTTGGGCACCTGCGGAATCATGCCGGTCATGGGCACCGGCTGGGAGGGGCGGGTCAGCGCCTCCTCGGTCACCATATTGCTGGAGGTGACGGGGTTCGGGTCCTCACGGTACGCATCCAGGTCGTCATCAGGCACGAGGGAGGGGTCAATGACGGTGCGTGCCCCATGATCGTGCTCGTGGGGGCACAGTTCCGGGTCACAATCGGGCTCTGCGGTCTCCTGCGGGGTAATGCCCATGTCGGCAGCAGCTTCCTGGAGCACCTCACTCACTGCTTCTGCCTTAACGGTGCCCTCGGAGTTCTTCGCGGAGGCGGCATGCTGAGCCAGCACGCGGCGCAATTTCTCGTCGGTGACCTGGTCTAGTGAAACCAGGGGAAAACCGCGTTTACCGGCGATGTAGCCCGCGGTGGTATTCTGCTCGCTTCCTTCCGTTGCGGCAGTGTTTGCTTCACCTGCATGCGAAGCTTCCCGCGATGTGGGGGTCGCGGGGGTGTTCCTCGATTCTGCCAATGTCCCTCCCAGATAGACAGTGCCTTTTTAGTCTAACAAGGGCACGATTCTGCGGTAGCACTGAAGAGCAGAAATATCACTTTTCTGACCGGTGATTTTATGAGCAAAAAGCGCTCTGCGGCACTTACGGCAGAAGGCTTCATTGAATTGATATGAAGAGAAATCCAGGTCATTACTGCACAGAAGATATTTTGGGAGATATTTCTAGAGCTATTTTCGAGGAAAAATAAAGGTTATATATACATTAAGATTTGCAGAGAAATATCCCCCACCTACCCCCACTCACACCTCAATAAAAAATGAATTATTCATAACAAAAAAATATCCCGCCACCGAAGTGACGGGATATTCACGCTTTAAGGCTGTAGCCTTCACAGCATCCGAAGCGCACCGCTCAGGGTCACTTCAGAGGCGAAAGTCAATTACTCAGCGTCGTGGTCGGTCTCGAGGATCTTAACCAGCGAGTCCAGAGCCTCTTCAGCACCTTCACCCTCAGCGCGCAGGACAACAACGTCGCCGTGCTTTGCACCCAGGGACATCAGGGACAGAATCGATGCAGCGTCCATAGCCTCATCTGCGGGCTCGCCCTTAGCTGCGATGGTCACCTCAACGGGGAGGTCGCCGGCTGCCTCAGCGAAGATAGCTGCCGGACGTGCGTGCAGGCCAACACGGCTTGCAATAGTGGCTTCGCGCTCTGCCATTATGTTTCTCCTTTGATCAAGGAACCGAAATATATCAGTACCTATTCTAAATGAACGGGGCGCTTCAGGACCCGCCCTTACTCTATAAATTGTACCGTTCAGCCATACGCTAACAAGTACCAAAAATGCCGGATGCAGAAATAAAACTCTACACCCGGCATTTTTATGGACCCGGGCACCCGCCCAGCACACCCCACCAAGGAGCGGCAGGCAGCCCCGAAATCGTTTTAAGGCTTAGAGGCCCAGCTCGTCCAGAATCGGCAGAGCCTTGCGTGCGCTCTCCTTCGCCTCAGCAGAAGAAATCTGCTGCAGAGCGATAGCCGCAATCTGCTGTGCCTTCTCCTTGGTCACAGACTTCAGAACCGCAGCCACAGCGGGAATAGCGCCAGCGTTCATGGACAGGGTGTCAACGCCCAGACCAATCAGAACAACAGCCAGAGCCGGATCAGCAGCAGCCTCACCACAGACGCTCACGTACTTCTTCTTACCCGCGGTGACCGATGCACGCTGAGCACCCTCAACGGTCATCTTGATCATCTTCAGCACTGCAGGCTGCCAGGGGTTGTTCAGGTGCGCCAGGTCGCCCAGCAGGCGGTCAGCCGCCATGGTGTACTGGGTCAGGTCGTTGGTACCAATGGACACGAAGTCGACCTCGCCCAGGATAGCCTCAGCGTTCATCACGGCTGCGGGGGTCTCAACCATCACACCGTGAACGGGCAGGCCAATCTCCTTGAGCATGTTCGCGAAGTTGCGAGCCTCGGAGGTGGTCGAAATCATCGGAGCCATAACCCAGATGTCAGCGTCAGAGTTCTCCGAAGCAGCCTTAATAGCCTCCAGCTGGCGGGTCAGAACGCCCGGAACGGTCCAGTCGGTACGGAAACCGCGAACACCCAGTGCGGGGTTCTCCTCGGGGTTCACGTTCAGGAACGGCAGGGGCTTGTCAGCGCCAGCGTCCAGGGTACGAACCACAATGTGCTTGCCGGGGAATGCGTCAAACACGGACTTGTAGGTCTTAGCCTGAGTCTCGATGGAAGGCTCAGCGTCGTGGCCCAGGAAGCCGAACTCGGTGCGGAGCAGGCCAACACCCTCAGCCTTCAGGCTTGCAGCCTTCTCAGCGGACTTGCCGTCACCAACGTTTGCGTACAGCTCAACGCGGGTGCCGTCAGCCAGCACACCCTTGCCGTCGAAGTCAGCGACCGGCTTGCGGTTTGCGTACTTGATAGCTGCTTCGCGGTCAGCGTCAGTGGGCTCGGTGTCAACGATGCCTTCGTTGGAGTCCACGTAGACGATGGTACCGTCAGCAATTTCGGTCACGCCCTTAGCCGCCACAATAGCGGGCAGGCCCAGGCCGCGAGCCAGAATAGCGGTGTGCGCCTGGGGGCCACCGTCAGAGGTAATCAGGGCGATAACCTTCTCGGGGTCCAGGGTTGCGGTATCAGCCGGTGCCAGGTCAATAGCAGCCAGGATGAACGGCTCATCAGAGACGGGGATGCCGGGAGCCTGCTGGCCGGTCAGCTCAGCAACAATGCGGGCACGCACGTCGTGGATGTCGGTGACGCGCTCAGCCATGTAGCCACCCAGGGCAGCCATCTGGTCTGCGAAAGAGGTTGCAGCCTCCCAGATTGCGCGCTCGGGAGCCATCTCCTGAGTCTCAACCAGCTTGATAGCGCTCTTGATGAGTGCACGGTCAGTAGCCATCTGAGAGGTGGACTTCAGAACAGCCTTGCCGTCGCGGCCTGCGTTCTCTGCGCGAGCGAGCAGGTCTTCCTTGACGCGGACCGATGCGTCCTTGATGCGCTGTGCGGCTGCCTCGGCGGTCTCGCCGCTCAGACGCAGACCGTCCTTGGGTTCCTCGATGGGCTTAGGCATCTGAAGAACGGGGCCAATAACACGGCCGGCGTATACGCCGACGCCCTTGTAGGTAGTCATAAATTCATGTCCTATCTGTGGTTTGTCTACAGTGTAACGTGTTTTTTCACGCTCACGCCTGCAAACAGACGATCAAATGAAGGTGAGGTTATACGGCCTTTATGCGGATGCCTTAGAGCGGGCACCCACAGACTTCAGCACCACGTACACGAGTGCCGAAACAACGGTACCGGCAACAACAGCCACCAGGAACATCAGGGGGTTCTGTGCCAGACCGATAATCCAAATACCACCGTGCGGAGCCGGGGAAGCCACGTGCGCACCCATGGAGATTGCACCGGCGATAGCACCACCAACAATGGTCGAAGGAATCACGCGAGCCGGGTCAGCCGAAGCGAAGGGAATAGCACCCTCAGAGATGAAGGATGCACCCAGCAGCCACGCAGCCTTACCGTTCTCACGCTCGTTCTCGTTGAACAGCTTGGGACGCAGGGTGGTTGCCAGAGCCATAGCCAGCGGCGGAACCATACCGGAAATAATGACGGCAGCCATGATTTCCTGGTTCACGGTCGCGCCCGAGGACAAGCCAGCGGTTGCGAAGAGGTAAGCAGCCTTGTTGATGGGGCCACCCAGGTCAGAAGCCATCATGGCACCCAGGATCAGGCCCAGCAGCAGAGCGGAGCCACCAGACATGGAGGTCAGCCAATCCTGCAGGGTGGTCATAACCCACGCCAGGGGCGCACCGAGCAGCAGGTACATTGCCAGGCCGGCAACCAGAGAAGTCACCAGCGGGGTGATGACCACGGGCATCATCGAGCCGAGCCAGCGAGGCAGCTTCAGGGTGCCCAGAGCGTACGCAATCAGACCGGCGAGAATACCGCCAACAATACCGCCAAGGAAGCCCGCGTTCACCGCGAGAGCCACCGAACCGGCGATGAAGCCCGGAGCAATACCGGGACGCTGAGCCAAACCGTACGCAATGTACGCGGCAAGAGCCGGAACCATCAGGCTCAGGCCGAAACCACCGATGGTCTGCAGAACAGCACCCAGGTACAGGGTCCAGTGCACGTCACCGAGGTTGAACAGGGTTGCCGACTCGAGAATCGCCTTGGTGTTCACCTCACCAAGGTTCGGCACCGTAATTGCCTCGAAAACGAAGCCCAGGGCGACCAGAATACCGCCTGCAGCAACGAACGGAATCATGTAGGAGATACCGGTCATCACGGCCTTGTAGATGCGCGAGCCCCAAGCGCCTTCGGTAGCGCCTGCGCTGTCCTCACCGCTGGATGCGGCAGCGGCAACGCGTGCACCGTTGGGGTTCTCGGCCTCAGCCAGAGCCTCCGCAATTATTTCCTTAGGCTCGTCAATACCGCGCTTGACGGGAGACTCAACAAAGGGCTTACCTGCGAAGCGGTTACGCTCACGCACGTTCACGGACACCGCAAAAATCACGGCGTCTGCGGCGTCAATATCAGCCTGGGTCAGCTTCTCATTACCCGAGGAGCCCTGAGTCTCAACCTTCAGGTCGTAGCCGAGCTCTTCAGCAGCGTACTTGAGGGCGTCCGCAGCCATGTAGGTGTGAGCGATACCGGTGGGGCACGCGGTCACAGCAACAATTTTCTTCACCGGAGCCGAAGCAGCGGGGGTGTCCTGAGCAGAGGCTGCAGGTGCGGCAGGTGCAGCCTCGGCGGGCTTGGCCTCGGCCTTCTTCTCGCCCACGCCGAGCGCACCGTTGACCAGCTCAACAATCTCTTCAGCCGAGGAGGCTTCGCGCAGGGACGCGGTGAAGCTCTTCTTCATCAGGGAGCGTGCCAGGGTGGAGAGCAGCTTCAGGTGCGCCTGGTCAGCGCCATCGGGTGCAGCGATGAAGAAAATCAGGTCGGCGGGGCCGTCCTTTGCACCGAAGGAAACTGCCGGGTTGGGGCGTGCCATTGCCAGGGTCGGCTCGGTGACGGCGGCACTGCGGCAGTGCGGAATCGCAATACCGCCGGGGATACCGGTGTCAGTCTTGGATTCGCGTGCCTCGGCAGCCGCGTAGAGCTGCTCGAAGTCGGTAGCGCGTCCGGCATTTACGACTGCCTGGGCGAGCTTGGCAATTACGTCGAATCGGGTCTCGCCGAGGTTCTCGTCCAGCAGGACGAGATCTGCGGTGATCAGATCAGACATATTCCCTCCTCGGGTATGTGTTGGGGCGGGGATTCGCTCAGCGGTGCCGGGCTTCTCCCCTATATGAGTTCAAAGTGTGCGCAGTGTGTGTTGAGTGTGCAGCGTGCGTATATGTGCGACATATGCGCACAGCACCCCAGCTTATATTCCCTTCTGAGAATAAAAGCTGGAGGTGCGAAAACAGCCCGAATTAGAGCTGCAGCTGACGAACAGTGACCTTCTCAGGAGTGGTCTGCTCCAGCGAAGGCATGCGAGTACCGGGCAGAGCAGCAGCAGCCGAACCGTGAGCTACCGTCTGAACCAGGCAACCGGGGGCATCCTCACCACGGGTGTGAGCAATCAAGAAACCAGACAGCGACGAGTCACCGGCACCCACAGTGCTACGAACCTGAATCGGCTCATGCACAGCATGCCAGATACCCTGCTCAGTGACCAGCACTGCACCGCCGCCGCCGAGGGTGGCAAGCACGTACTCGATGCCGTCGCCGAGCAGCTTCTGGGCGGTGCGGGCGGTCAGCTCGGGGCTAGCCTCCAGCTCCTCCCAGTTATCGCTACCGGTCAGCTGAGCCAGCTCCTCCGAGTTGGGCTTAATCAGGGTGGGCTTGTGCTCACCGGCGACGGTCGCAATCAGCGGCGCCTCAGAGGTATCAATAGCAATCTTGCCCTCGTAGCCGGAGGCGCGCAGTGCCGCCACCAGCTCGGAGTAGTAGGTCGGTTCCAGACCCGGAGGCAGCGAACCAGCCAAAACCACCCAGTCGGCACCCTTGGAACGCTCAACCACCAGCTCGTCCAGCTTCTGACGTAGTTCAGCATCAAAAACGGTGCCGGGGGCGTTCAGCTTGGTGGTGGTGCCGTCCGGGTCAACCACGGTGATGTTCGAACGAATCGGCTCGCCGGTGGGCAGGTTAGCGAACTCGACGTCCACAGCCTGCAGTGCGGTCAGCACCGGGTCGGTTGCTTCACCGGGCACAATGGCGAGGGTCGGCACACCGGAAACCTGCAGGGCACGCGAAATATTCACGCCCTTGCCGCCGGGATCCTGTACGGCACCGACAGCACGCTGCACGGCACCGTGAGCCAGGGGCGCACCCAGTTCAATGGTGCGGTCCAGGCTGGGGTTTGCAGTCAGAGTAATAATCATTAGGCAATCACAATCTCAACGTTTGCGGCCTCAAGTGCCTGACGGAGGGCACCTTCGGGCTCGCGATCGGTAATGAGGGTGTCAATATCCTCGAATCCAGCGAAGCGGACCAGAGATTCCTGACCGAACTTCGCAGAGTCACAGAGCAAGACCACGCGACGAGCAGACTTGCAGATCGCGGTCTTGACAATGGCTTCGTTCATGCCGGGGGTGGAGATGCCGAAATGCGCTTCAATGCCATTGGCACCGATGAACGCAATGTCGGGGCGCATGGTGCCGAAGTGCTCTGCGGCGCGTGCACCAACAGCAGCCCAGGTCATCTTGCGCAGCTGGCCACCGACCAGCTCGAGGGTGACGCCTTCGGCTTCGGCGAGCTTGACTGCAATGTGCAGTGCATGGGTGATGACGATGCGGTCATTGCCGGTCTTGAGGCTGAAGTTCTCAGCGCCGATGTGGTCGGCGAGAATTTCGATGGTGGAGCCTGCGTCCAGGACGATGGAGCCCGCCTCGGAGTCGCGCAGCATCTGGTATGCCTTGGTGGCGATGCGGCGCTTTTCGGGGGTGTTCATGCCCTGTCGGGAGGAGATGGAGGACTCCAGGGAGGTGGACTGCTCAATGGTGACAGCACCACCGTGGACACGGCGGAGCTTACCTGCCTCTTCCAGTGCGGCGAGGTCACGACGCACGGTCTCCATGGTCACATCGTAACGGCGCGCAAGGTCAGCGCCGTTGACACGACGTGCGGAGGCAACAAGCTTTGCAATTTCGGCACGGCGTTCTTCTGCGAACATAAATCTGGTGTTCCTTTGGGCTAGTGGGAGGAAATCTGTGCGTTCTTTTCTGTGCTCTGCTCGGCTTTTATAACCGTGAGAGACATGGTTTCAGTGAGCCAGCAGAACACTTGAGGGTAATACTTGATTTTATGTGGGTTTTTGTGGGTAAGTCAATATAAAACGCTGTATTTACCGGAATATTACCCGAATGTTCCCTACAGAAACCACACTATATCGGAGGTCACTGCCTGTTTATGTCTGTTTGACCTAATGAACTGTTGGGTTTTCCCGCTCCCCCCTCATCCGCACAGTATCCAACACCTACACGGCGCCCTCACAGGGTAAAAAGTGGAGGCGCCAGCTCCGAAAATCCTCAGCGAGAATCCTCGAAACCAGCGCCTCCACCGGGCACAAAACTTTATTTACCTTGACGCTCACGACGTTCACGACGCCAACGATGCACGCCCAAAGCACCCGCCGCACCCAGCAGGGCACCCGAACCGTTCATCAGCACATCCACCGGATCGCCGGTACGATCAGGCATGAAACTCTGGATCGTCTCAATGCAGGCGCTGACCAAAAATCCCGAGTACAGCACGTGCGGGCGAGCCTTCGGTTTGAGTAGCAGGGCGAAAAGAAAACCGCCCGGAATGAACATGATGACGTTCGAAAGCTGCTCAATGCTCGAATAGGTGATGAACGCAGGCAGCCACCCCTCGGCGTGGCCGGTATCCAGCAGCTGCGCCAGGCGGCCTCCCATCTCGTTATCGTCCACGTGCACGGGGGCGAACACGATACTCGCCACCACCGCGCAGTACAGCGCCGTGACCGGCCAGAGAATCAGCCGCCATACGCGAGCGCCAGACCAACCTTTACCAAACAAGGCGACCCACCTCGTCGAACTGCTTGGTCGAATCCCACGCGAACAGGCCCGGCACGTCAATCGTGAGCGGTTCGGCGTTCGGCACGGTCACGGTCCACTCTTCACCGGCTGCGGCGGAGAGGGCGCGGCGAATGAAGCTGCCGTGGCTGACGGCAATAATCTTCTGGTCGCCGGAGTCTTCTGAGAGTTCACGCACGATATTGCGCAGGGTACGCACCGCGCGGATGTACACGTCGCGTTCGGATTCCACGTTCGGGTAGTAGCGTTCGGGGGCGCGGCGTTCGGGGGCGGGAATGTCCAGGCCCTCACCGGCACCGTAGGCGCGTTCCACCAGCTCGGGGTAGGTCTTGTGCACCTGCAGATCGAAGTGCTCACCGACCAGCTGCGCCGTCTCGTAGGCGCGAGACAGCGGCGAGGACACCAGCACGGTGAACTCCAGACCCATGTCGGCGAGCTTCTTGCCGGTGGTGCGTGCCTGCTCGCGACCGGTGTCATTGAGCGGAATGTCGGTGATGCCCTGCATCAGGTTCGCCTTGTTCCAGTCGGTCTGGCCGTGACGAATCAGGGTGAGGGTCGTGTTCTCGGCGCCCGCCGGTACTTCCTCGGGGCCCAGCTCAGGTTCCAGATGCTGCACAACCAGGCGGTCGATTGCGTTGTCCAGGTACTGCAGGGGCACCTCGGTCAGGGAGGCGTTTACCGGGATCGGGTAGATGCCGTCCTCGTTGAGCAGTTCGGGATGGCGTTCAGCGACCAGGGCGGTCATGGTCATGGCAATCAGCATGCCGTGCGCGGCGACCACAACGGTCTGACCCTCGTATTCGCGGCGGACGCGGTTCAGCGCCGCGAGGGAGCGGGCGAGGAAGTCCTTCTTCGGTTCCACATTGAAAGCATTGTTGGACTGGCGGGAGGCGAGGATCAGCTCGCGGGTAGCGATCTGCCCTTCCAAGTCGCCAAAGGAACGTTCCTGGAAGCCGTCAACGGCACCGCGGTAGGGTACGCCCAGGCCTTCGGCTACGATTTCGGCGCTTTCTACGGCGCGGGAGAGCGGCGAGGAGACGATAGCGTCCACGGTGGTGCCTTCAGCTGCTGCCTGCTTCAGGGCGCCGATAGCGGTGCGGATCTGTTCTCTGCCGGTGTCGTTGAGGGGGATGTCGGTGCCGCCCTGGAAGCGGTGGTCAATGTTCCAGTCGGTCTGGCCGTGGCGTAGGAAGATGATGCGGGTTCCTGCCTCGGGGTCGGCTACCGGAGTGATGATGGGGGTGTTCTGTGCGTCGGTCATCCTTCTAGTATGGCACTGCCTCCATGCAGTTCAAGGCCGCCGCGCAGTTCAAGGCCTCGGTGCAGTTCAAGGGGTGCGCGGCTTATCCCTTCTGCTGAGGCGCACTCATACCGCGGTATGAGCTGCGGGGTGGTTGAGCACCCGGTCGGGCGAATTTTTTCAGGGTTTTCCCATATTTTTCAGCCCCCAGACGGAGGGGTGAGCTGCCGAGAAGCTGAGATGATAGAAGAGTACTTCCGTTAGTTCATACCCAATGAAGGTTGTCATGACGCAGAATCCTCAATCTCAGAACCCGCAGTTCCAGGCTCAGAACCCGTACTCAATGACCCCTCCGCAGGCGGCGCAGCCTGCCGGTCAGTATTCCGCTCAGCAGGGTCAGCCTAACCAGCAGAGCCAGGCGGGCTACTATCAGGGCCAGCCGCAGGGCTACCCGGCTCAGGCACCTCAGCAGATGCAGCAGGCGCCCTTCGCGCGCGGCGCGATTATTTCTGCCCGTAACCTGCACAAGTCGTACGGCAATAACCCGGTGCTACGTAACGTGAGCCTGGATATTTTCCCCGGTGAGTCCGTGGCGATTATGGGTCCTTCCGGTTCCGGTAAGACCACCCTGTTGCACGCGCTCTCGGGCATTATCAAGCTCGATGCCGGTTCTGTGCTGTTCAACGGCCCGACCGGTCAGGTGGCGGTGGAGTCCCTCAGCGAGCGTGAGCGCACCTCCCTGCGCGCTAACTCGTTTGGTTTCGTGTTCCAGCAGGGTCTGCTGGTTCCCGAGCTGACCGCGGAGGAGAACGTCTCCCTCGCCGCGATGATTGCCGGTGTTCCCCGCCAGCAGGCGCGTTCCATTTCGGCTGATCTGTTGAACCGTCTGGGTTTGGGGCAGATGCTGGACCGCCGTATGGGTGAGATGTCCGGTGGTCAGGCTCAGCGTGTGGCGATTGCCCGCTCCCAGGTGAACGGTGCCCCCGTGACTTTCGCGGATGAGCCGACCGGCGCACTGGATTCGAAGACCGCGCGTGAGGTGATGGCTCTGCTGCTGACCATGATTCCGCAGCAGGGTAAGACTCTGCTGGTGGTTACTCACGACCCGAACGTGGCGGCGGCGTGCTCCCGCGTGGTGTACCTGCAGGACGGTCAGATTGTGAGCGATCAGCGCAATAACCAGGGCGGTGTTCCCGCTTCCCAGAACCACGCTCAGAGCTTCGGCGCTCAGTCTCAGGCAGGTGCATAATGCAAATCTATGCTCTACTCGCCAAGCGAACCCTATGGAGTTCGCAGGCGATTCTTCCCGTGCTGGCTTTTGCCGCCTCCTCGGCACTGTTTTTGACGGTTGCCGGTGGTGTTCAGGCGCTGAGTACTTGGCTTGAGCACGCCAACGTTGACCACGAAATGATCAACCTGATGGGCATTCAGAAGCTCTACATGGGTTTGGCGTGGGTTGCCGCTCTGGTGCTGATTGTTCCGCTCTTTACCCTGGGCGCTTCGGCTGCTCGTTTGAGTGCCCGCCGCCGTGATGAGCGTCTGGCGTCCCTGCGCCTGATTGGTGCCTCCACAACCCTGATTGTGGGTCTGTCCGTTGCGGACGCGCTGGTGTACTCTCTTGTGGGTTTCGTCATCGGTCTGTTGCTCTACCTGGTGCTGATTTTCCCCTTTGGCGCTTTACACTTCATGAACGTTCCGCTGGGTGCTGAGAATATGCTCCTGCCGGTGAGCGTGATTTTCTACTGCTTCCTGGGTTGTATGGTTTTGGCGGCTCTCAGCTCCCTCTTCGGTCTGGCGAAGGTCAGCATCAGCCCGCTGGGTGTGCGTACCCGCGCGAAGGCCGGTTCCGCCGGTTACATTGCTCTGGGTATCGGTGTTGTTCTGGTCATTGCCGTGATGATTCTGGCTTCGACCTCGAAGGGTTTTAGCATGTTCTCACCCTTCCAGGACGGCGGTGCCGATAGCGCGATTAAGAACCTAGCGATTTTCATTGCTCTGCCGGGTCTGCTGATGATGGTTGCTATCGACCTAATTGGTACCTTCCTGGTGTGGGCGTACGCAAAGATCCGTGTGCGTATGACCCAGAAGGCGTCGGTTCTGCTGGGTTATCGTGCGGTGCTGGAGTCCCCGCGCGGGGCGTGGCGTCAGGTTTCGGGTGTGGCGCTGTCGACCTTCTTGGTGACCTTCTTCGGCCCCATCCTGATTCTGGCGGGTGAGATGAACAAAACGGCGAAGGAGGTAGGCCCCGCCGCCGGCCCCTTCATGACCATCATGTCGGACATGTTCCAGGGCATGCTGCTCATGCTGTTCTTCTCGTACCTGCTGGTCACCCTCTCCGCAGTGTTGAACCAGAGCGCCGCCATTTACGAGCGTGGTTCGCTGTACTCTTCGCTGAATATGATGGGTACCCCCACGAGGATGTTGCAGGCTTCGCGCCTTACCGTGGTTTTCGGTCCGCTGGTGCTCATTAGCGTGGTTTCTGCGCTGCTGGGTCTGCCGCTGACGGCGTTGATTGCGGCGCAGGGTCTTTCGGGTGAGATTCTGACGAAGATGTTCGGTATGACCTTCGGCGCTATTGCGCTGGGTCTGGCGCTGGTCTATGTGGGCCTGTTGGCGACCATTCCGTTTATGCGTCAGGTGACTCATAAGCCGGTGTCCGCTCTCTAAGCTGTTTTAGCTTCTGCCCTCCCGTTGCGTTCGTTCTGGATGCGGCGGGAGGGTTTCTTCATGTGGTTTTCCGTTCTGCGGGCGAGGCGCAACCCCGCATGTTTTCTCACGCACCGGGCCACCGCTTCCATAGCCTAAAGCCCTGTGAGAGACTGACATTATGTTTGAACACACAGTACCCTCCGATTGGTTCCCCCGCTGCGCAATCTTCGACTGCGACGGCATCCTCCTCGACTCCGAGACCGTCTGGAACGATGTGCAGCGTGAGCTTTTCGCACGCTGGTCTGTTCCCTTCACCGAAGAGGTCGAGCACCGCCTCACCGGCCTGGCGGCAGCCGATGTTGCGCAGGAGCTTGCCCTGCTCTCCTACGAGGCGCAGAACGGCCAGAAGCCGGACACCGCCTCCGCAGAGTACGCCGAGCACCATGAACGCGTGATGAAGGACCTGCTCACCACCGAGCACGAGGTCATCAGCTCCGGCGTGGACCTGATTGAGGGTGCACAGAAGTTCCTTGGCTTCCTGAGCGAGCACATGCCGGTTGCGGTGGCGTCGAACTCCACCGCGAACATTCTGACCCTGAAGATGGAAAGCTACGGTTACGCCCCGCTGGTGCGCACCTGGGTCAGCAGCAACGACGTTCCGGCCGGTAAGCCCGCCCCGGACATGTACCTGGAGGCGGCACGTCGCCTCGGCTTTGAAGGTCACGAGGCGCTGGCGTTCGAGGACTCCCCCGCGGGCGCGCAGGCGGCACGTGACGCCGGTACGAAGGTCATGATTTACGTTCCGGAAGGCACCGACCCGGCAAAGGCACCGGCCGGTTTTGGGCGCTTCGATTCGTTCAATGACCCGCAGCTCTGGGAGGCGGCACGCATCTGGATCGCCAAGCTTGAGGCGGCACAGCAGTCGGAGGCGGCGCAGAACTAAGAGGCACCCGCCCCACCGCCTCACCTGGCAGGCGGCATCAAGAAAGACCCCCGGCCCGCTCTTCAAGAGCAGACCGGGGGTCTTCTATGCTTTATCAGCTGTGCCCATGGGGGCATGAGCCTATCGGCGCATAACCTTCTTCGCCAGGAAGTTACCGATGAACTGAACCAGCTGAACCAGGACGATAATAATCGCCACAACAGCCCAGGTGATCTCATCGTTAAAGCGCTGGTAGCCGTCCACAATCGCGATCTTACCCAGACCACCGGCACCCACGTAACCGGCCATAGCGGACATATCCACCACGCCAATGACGAGGAAGGTGTAACCGAGAATCAGCGGACCAAGCGCCTCCGGAATCATCACGGTGAACAGGATGGTCAGCTTTGAAGCGCCCATCGCACGCGCCGCCTCAATCACGCCCGGATCAATGGAGACCATGTTCTGCTCCACGATACGGGCAATAGCGAATGCAGCACCGAAGCTCATTGCGAAGACCGCCGCATTCACGCCCAGGCGGGTACCCACCACGGCGCTCGTCAGCGGGCCTAGTGCCGCAATCAAAATAATGAACGGAATCGGGCGAATCACGTTCACCAGAATGTTCAGGATCGTGTACACGAAACGGTTCTGGAAGATGTTGCCCTCACGGGTGGTGTACAGCAGAGCACCCACAATCAGGCCGACCAGACCGGCGCACAGCATGGTGATAGACACCATGTAGAACGTATCGCCGATAGCCGGGAGCAGCTTCTCGGGCAGGAACTCGGACCAGTCCGTCTTAGACGCAGCCAGCGGAAGAGTAGTAGCAAACATTTAGCGCACCTCCTGCACGCGGGCAACGGTCTTCAGTTCGGCAACGGCGGCATCAATGCTGGTGATTTCGCCAAGGAGTTCCAGGGTGAGGGTACCGTACGCCTTACCCTGCAGGGTCTCAATACCGCCGCCCACAATGTTGAAGCGGACGTTACGGGCGCCCAGGTAGGACAGCACCTTACCGAGCTCCTGGTTACCCTCCACGATTTCAACGTTGATGAGGTAACCCTTGTGGTTTGCGCGCAGCTCAGCCGCTTCCTTGCCGGTGGGGGCGAGCTTGACGGTGGTTGCCACAAACAGCTTTGCCACGTCGGTCTGCGGGTTGGAGAAGACGTCGTAGACGTTGCCCTGCTCCACCACGCGGCCGGACTCCATGACGGCCACACGGTCAGCGATGCTGGAGACCACGTCCATCTCGTGGGTAATCACCACGACGGTCACGCCCAGTTCACGGTTCACGCGCTTAAGGAGCGCAAGAACTTCATGAGTGGTTTCCGGGTCCAGCGCACTGGTGGACTCATCCGCCAGCAGCAGGGCAGGGTTGGTTGCAAGCGCACGAGCAATACCCACGCGCTGCTTCTGACCGCCCGAAAGCTGGTTCGGGTAATGACCTGCACGGTCGGCAAGACCCACGAACTCCAGCATTTCCAGGGCGCGTTCGCGGCGGTCCTTCTTGGACCAGCCGGCGATCTTCAGCGGGAACTCGACGTTACCGAGCACGGTGCGGGAGTTCATCAGGTTGAACTGCTGGAAGATCATACCGATGTTGGTGCGTGCTTCACGCAGTTCAGAGTCGCGCTTACCGGAAATCTGGAAGCCACCGACGGTCAGGGTGCCGCTGGTGGTGGTTTCCAGGCCGTTGATGAGGCGGACCAGGGTAGACTTACCGGCACCGGAGTAGCCGATGATTGCAAAGATTTCGCCGCGGTTAATGCTGAGGGAGACGTTGTCCACAGCAACTACTGCCTTGGGGCCGTTGCCGAAGACCTTGGAGACTCCGTCCAGAACCACCATGGGCTCGGTGCTGTCACCGAAGCTCTGTACCAGTTCACTCATAAGTTTGTATCCGTTGTATGTCGTGGTTGGGGCGCTAAAGGGCATTAACGCCGGTACGCAAAGGACGGTAAGCCTGTCGTGACCCGCATCGGGTGCTTAGACTTACCGCCTTTGCGTATGCCTAGAGGAGGCGTGTATTTAGAAGATTACTTCTTGGCGCGCAGCTTGGCTTCTTCGTTAGCCAGGGACTGACGCAGCTCGTCGGTGCTCACGTTGACCTCAACAGCGGTGCCGCGGGTCTCTTCCTGAACAACATCCATGACGGGCTTGGTGTGGAAGATTTCAACAATCTTCTTGTAGGTCTCGTCGTCAGCCTTGTCCTTCTGAGCAACGAAGAGGTTCACGTACTTGACAGCCGAGGGGTCGGTCTTGGGGTCGTCCTGAGCCAGGGCGTCTGCGGGCTTCAGGCCTGCATCCTTGAGGAAGTCGTTGTTGACGACTGCGCCGTCAGCGGACTCCATGCCAACCACGGTCTGGGTTGCATCGACGGGGGTGACCTTCACCTTGGAGTTAGCGGTGTCCACGTCGTCGATAGTGGGTGCGTCAACATCAGCGTTCTTGAAGGTAACCAGACCGTTGGTCTTCAGCAGCTTCAGAGCGCGTGCTTCGTTCACGGTGTCGTTCGGGATAACGATCTCGCCGCCCTGGGGGATGTCAGCCAACTTGGAGTGCTTCTTGGAGAACAGAGCCATCGGGTAGATGACGGTCGGGCCGACAATCTGCAGGTCCTTCTTAGCGCTCACGTTGTAGTTGGACAGGTACGCGATGTGCTGGAAGCGGTTCATGTCGATGTCACCGGCGTCCAGTGCGGGGTTCGGCTCGGTGTAAGCGCTGAACTCCTTGTACTCAATGTCGATACCCTGCTTCTTAGCTTCTTCCTTCAGGGTCTTGTTGAACTTCTCAGAGCCAACCACACCGATGGTGACCTTCTTGGAGCTGGAGGAAGAGGAGGAGGAGTTGGTGGAACCGCAGGCTGCCAGGCCAAAGACCATGGGGACAACTGCGAGTGCAGCAGCAAACTTCTTCACGGCTATGAATCTTTCTGTTGAATGATGATGCGTTCCGCCGGGTGCTGACGTTGGTATTAGCACGTCCGATGGGAATGATGATGGGACAATTACAGCACGCGCGGGGGCGGGTGTGGAAGTTAAGAGCTATTCATGAGACACAGAACGTCAAGGTCGTCATATTTTGTCATAATTCGTCATGCAGTGATTATTTCCAGGTCACAAAGCGTCATTGACGATGTCATTGCCGGTGTATTCAGGCGCACACAAAACGCCGGCAAGGGTACAAAAACCCAAGCCGGCGTCCATCTAACCCACTCATTACGAGCAGGCGGCGAATCAACCAGTACTACTGATCGAACTCACCCGAAGCAATCAGCTGCTCACGCACCTTACGGCGCAGAACCTTACCCAGCATCGAACGGGGCAGGTCATCCACCACCACGATGCGGCGCGGAACCTTATAGCGGGTCACCTTCGAGTAGCAGTGCTCACGCAGGGTGTGTTCCTGCACCACGCGTCCCGGGGCGGCAACCACGGCGGCAACGACCATCTCGCCACCGGCGGGCAGCGGAATACCGACCACTGCCGCATCCGCGACCATGTCGTGCTGCTTGAGGGCGACCTCAACCTCCGTCGGGGAGACATTGAAGCCACCGGTGATGATGACCTCCTTGATGCGGTCCACAATCTGAATGAAGTAGTCCTCGT
This sequence comes from Rothia sp. HMSC061C12, assembly GCF_001815755.1. Taxonomy (NCBI): domain Bacteria; kingdom Bacillati; phylum Actinomycetota; class Actinomycetes; order Micrococcales; family Micrococcaceae; genus Rothia; species Rothia sp. HMSC061C12. The sequence goes on along the minus strand of NZ_KV821863.1, from coordinate 25,467 downwards.
CCAGGCGCACAATATCGCCGGTACGCAACCAACCATCGGGGGTGATGGTCTTCGCGGTCTCGTCTTCACGCTTCCAGTAGCCGGCAAAACGCTGAGGACCCTTCACCCACAGCTCGCCCTCTTCACCCTCGGGCACGTCCTCGCCGGTTTCCGGGTCCACCACGCGAATATCGGTGGAGGGGAACGGAACACCAATGAAACCGGCACGGCGAGTGTCATTGAGCGGGTTGCAGGAGACCAGCGGCGCACACTCGGTCAGGCCGTAGCCCTCCACCATGAAACCGCCGGAGGCTTCCTCCCACTCGGCAACCAGCTCAGGCGGCAGGTTCATCGCGCCAGACACCGCGTAACGGATACCCTCCAGGGACACGCCGCGCTTCTTCGCCTCATCCATGAGGCGGCGGTACACCGGCGGAACCGCAGGCAGAATGGTCGGGCGAGTCTTCTTCATCGCCTTCAGAATCAGGTCCATGTCCACGGTCGGGAACAGCACCAGGCGGGCGCGGCACAGCGACGCAATCGTCACGCCCAGGGTCATGCCGTACGCGTGGAACAGCGGCAGAACCGAGTAAATCACCTCGTCATCGCCCGGGTTAATCCACGCCTCACCCATGCGGCCGTTAGACTCCAGGTTGCGGTGCGTGAGCATCACGCCCTTGGGCAGACCGGTCGTGCCAGAGGTGTACTGCAGCAGCGCAATATCGTGCGCCGTCGGGCGGCGATGCGCAGGATCAATACGCTCACTCTTGAGCAGCTGCGACCACGGCACCGTACCCGGAGCGGGACCGGTCAGCTTCTCACGCGAAGCACGCGCACTCTTCAACGGCAGCTTCAGCGCGGTACGCATCAGCGCAGGCATCGCCGAAATCATGTTCACCGAATAAATATGGTTCGGGCGGATATCCGCCGGAAGACCCGTAATATGCGAGGCGATCTTATCCCACACAATCGCGACCTTCGCGCCGTGATCCTCAAACATGTGGCGCAACTCAGCGCCCGTGTACAGAGGGTTATGCTCCACCACAATTGCGCCCAGGCGCAAAATCGCGTAGAACGCCGCAATATGCTGAGGGCAGTTCGGCAAAATCAGCGCCACACGGTCACCCGCCTGCACACCCGCCACGCGCAGGCCCTCCGCAGCACGCTCAATCTGATCCCCCAACTCAGCGTAAGTCGTGGTCGCGCCAAAGAACTCCAGCGCCACCTTGTGGGGTACGGTGCGGACCGCCTCGTCAATGAGGTGGCTCAGCGAGGTTTCGGGCAGCTCAATATCGCGGGCAGTCCACGAAGAATAATTCTTCAACCAGGGACGATGCGCCAACGGATGCGCACCAGCCGATACGCCAGCGGGGGATGCAGGTGCCGCCGCATCCTGCAGGTTCGTGTTCTTCTGAGCCTCAGTCATGCATTGATTGTGCCTTCCCACACCCTCACGCTTCAACTCAGTAGCGCTTCTTCCCACGCTGAAAATCACACGGTACACCCACCCCAGATACCGCAATAAACACCGAAACACTAAGGCAGAACCCCGCAACTCTGGGATACTTAAAGCATGAGTAAACGACAGCAAGACATCACTGACGAACAGTTCAAGAAGCTCCTCCGCGAAATTTCCAAACGATTCGCTATCGCCGGAGGAGTCGTCATCCTGTTCGGAATGGCCATCATCGCACTTGCTTACCTTCTGGGAGGAGCCCACTAATGCACACCCCGCAGCGCCCCAACGGCGACATCTTTAACCGCATGATCTCCGGCGCCGCCTACATGCCCGACGCCGAATGCGCCGCGCAGACTAAGCGCATCCACGCTGCAACCGTCCTCGCCGAAGAACACTACGCACGCGGCGAGCAGGCCCAGGCAATGCACGTCTACCGTGAACACCTCGGCCACCTGGGCGAACACTCCCACATCCGTCCCGGCGCACGCTTCGACTACGGCGTAAACACCTACATTGGTGACGGCTCCTTCTTCAACTTCGACTGCGTATTCCTGGACGTCTGCCCGATCCGCATCGGCTCCACCGTGCTCGTCGGCAACAACGTGCAGTTCCTCACCCCCACCCACCCGCTCAACCCCGTTGACCGCGCCGCGTACTGGGAGGGCGGCGAACCCATCACCGTTGAGGACAACGTCTGGATTGGCGGCGGCGCTATCATCCTGGGCGGCGTGACCGTCGGCAAGAACTCCGTGATTGGCGCGGGCACCGTCGTCACCGAGGATGTTCCCGAAAACTCCCTGGTCGTCGGCAACCCCGGCCGCGTCATCCGCACCCTGGACGAAAACGAACGCCCGGCATACCCGCACACCTACTCCGCAGAAGCCCTGGAAGAAGCACGCGCCTTCTACGCTGACCGCAACCGCTAAATCAGCACCCAGGATTAGAATTCAAAGGATTTAATGAACGCACAGAACAACACCCCGCAGCAGCGCCCGGCCGCCGCGGCGTCCACCCCCACCGAGAGCGACCTGTGGGAGGCGGCTTTCTCCTCCGACGACCCCACCGTGGTCCTAACCGATGAGGAGCTGAACGCGGCACGTCGCGCCCACGAAAAGGCGCGCGAGGAGGCCTCTTCCGCGCAGTCCTCTGCACAATCCTCGCAGGATGCGACCCGCCCCCTCACCGAAGCGGCTACCGCAACCCAACCGGTCCTCTCCCCCGGCGCCACTTCTCAAGGCGCAGAGTCCGGCGCTAACTTCGGCGAACCCGGAGATGACAACCTCAGCTGGCTCGACAAGCCTGCGGCCCCCAGCCCGGACAACGTACGCGGTAATGCTTCTGCGGCCCCCGCTACCGCACCGACCGCAGCGGCAAGCTACGAGGTGCCCGCACCCGGTAACGCCCATGCGGCACCCGGCGCCCCGCAGGCTGACCCCGCGGCAGATGACCACTTCGTCATCCCCACCCCCGCAGGTGATGCCGCTGGTTCGGAACCCATCCTCACCGCCGCAACCGCGCTGTCCATGCAGAAGAGCCGCTACTCCCGCATGCACCTGCTACCCGGTCTGCTCGGCTGGCTGATTACCATCTCCCTCATGGACGGTGGCCTGTGGGCTATCCAGTCGTGGCTGACCCTGACCGGTCAGACCGAGTCCATCGAGTACGCCTCGGTAGTCTCCCGCCTCTTTAGCGGTGCGTCGAACGCCGTACCGGTAGCGGTCGCGCTGAGCGTGCTCATCTTCTTTGCCTACCTGGTGGGCGGCTACGCAGCGGGTCGTATGGCACGATTCGCCGGCGCAAAGCAGGGCATTGCCGTGTGGCTCTGGCAGATTATGGCGCTCATCCTCGGATCCCTGGCGACCTTCCTGGCGCCTCAGCTGTTCCAGAACGGTGTTGCGTCCCTGTCCCTGCAGAAGCTCATTGCGGGCGACTTCGCGAACGGTCTGCTGGCGGTTCTGCTGGTTCTGGCGTTGAGCTTCCTCGGCGCTATCCTCGGCGGCCTGTGCGGACGCCTGTACCACCGCCGCGTGGACAAGTATCCGAACGATCAGGTGGCACGCGAGGACGCCTAACTTAGGTTTCTAAGCGCGCAACTCGGCGTTAGAGAATACAGAAAACCTCCGGTACCTTGCGTAAGGTACCGGAGGTTTTCTGTATCTAAATATCTGTATCCTAAACAGCCTCAGCTACCCAGCAATACGGCGCTGACTAGCCAAAATGTGCCGCCTAGTGGTCCAGCAGCAGTGCAGGCTCCTCAAGAATCGCGGCCACATCAGCCATGAAACGAGCCGACAGGTCGCCATCCACCACACGGTGATCGAAGGAGCCACCCAGGGTCGTCACCCAGCGAGGAATAACCTCACCATCAACCACCCACGGCTTCTGCTTGATCGTACCGAAGGCAACAATCGCCACCTCACCGGGGTTAATAATCGGGGTACCCGTATCAATACCCAGCGAACCGATGTTCGTAATGGTCAGGGTACCGTTCGCCATCTCAGCGGGCTGAGTCTTACCCTCACGGGCGCGAGTGGTCAGGTTGTTCAGCGCAATAGCCAGCTCACGCAGGGACAGCTCCTGAGCATCCTTAATGTTCGGAACCATCAGGCCGCGCGGGGTCGCCGCAGCAATACCCAGGTTCATGAAGTGCTTAATCTGGATTTCGCTATCGGTCCAGGTCGCGTTGACCTGCGGGTTACGCTCAGCAGCCCAAATGACCGCGGCGGCAAGCACCAGCAGCGGGGTGACCTTCACGCCCTCAAAGTGGCGGGACTTCTTCAAGCGCTTCACGAACTCCATGGTGCGGGAGGCATCAACATCCACGAAGATGGACACGTGCGGGGCGCTAAACGCCGAAGCAACCATAGCCTTCGCGGTAGCCTTACGCACGCCACGCACAGGGATGCGCTCAATGCGGTCACCGGGGGTGGCTGCGGGCTGCCAGAACGGCTGGCGGGCGCCGCTATGCTGCACATCGCTCAGGTGCGCCACATAGTTCATGAGGTCCTGCTTGGTCACCTGGCCGCGCGCACCGGTAGCGGTCACGTTCGCCAGGTCAACACCCAGCTCCTTTGCGGCAAGACGCACCGGAGGCGGCGCGAGGGTCGGGCGGTGCGGAACCTGCTCGGGAGCCAAAGTCGGTGCGGGAGCCGCTGCGGGCTCGGGCGCCAGACGCTGCACCACCGAGTTCAGCGGGGTGTTCTCCACAAAGCGGGAGGCGCGCTCAGCCAGCTCGCTCAGCAGGCCCTGGTTGCGGTTCACCGAGTCGGCGGGGGTGTGCGCCACGGGCGCCTGAACAGTCGGTGCGACCGGTGCCGTAGCAGCCTGTGCGGGCTGGGATGCGGAGGCGGGGCGCTTGCGGGCGCGGCGCTTCACAGCGTCCGCCTTGGGGCCGGAGCCGACCAGTGCGGTGCCGGACTCAGCCTCTGCCGCGGCGGGTGCCGCCGGGGTTGCGGGTGCGTTGTCGCCGCCGGAGATACTGATGATTGGGGTGCCCACCTCAACGGTTTCGCCTTCGGCAACGAGCAGCGCCTCGACGGTGCCAGCGAAGGGCGAGGGAAGTTCTACGACGCTCTTCGCGGTTTCAATTTCAACGAGGACGTCGTTGATGGCGACCTCGGTGCCGACGGCAACCTTCCAGCTGAGGATTTCTGCTTCGGTCAGGCCTTCACCCACGTCAGGGAGCGGGAAAATCTGGGACATTTTTACCTCTCACTAGGGCATATACCCTATACGGAATATTCTGTGCGGGCTTGCAACCCGCCATAGCGCAACACGCTGATACGTCAGATCAGGGAATGCCTAGTAGTCAAAAGCGCGGTCAACCGCCTCAAGAATACGGTCAATATCGGGCACGTACTCTTCCTCAACGCGGGAAATCGGGTACGGCATGTAGTAGCCGCCCACACGAATCACCGGCGCCTGCAGGCTGTAGAAGCAACGCTCCGTAATCGCCGCAGCCAACTCACCACCCATACCACCAAAGGTCGGCGCCTCGTGCGCGACAATCAGGCGGCCAGTCTTCGCCACCGAAGCAGCAACGGTCGGCACGTCCAGCGGCGAAATCGAGCGCAGGTCAATGACCTCAATCGAGCGGCCATCCTCCACGGCAGCCTCCGCAGCAGCCAGAGCAACCGGCACCAGCGGACCGTACGCAACGATGGTCGCGTCCGTACCCTCACGCACCACCTGGGCGCTAAACGGATCAAAGGAAGTGTCGCTAAAGTCCACTTCACCCTTGAGCCAGTAGCGGCGCTTCGGCTCAAAAATAATGACCGGGTCGGGGCACTCAATCGCCTTGCGGGTCATCCAGTACGCCTCGTGCGGGGTCGAAGGGGTCACAATACGCAGACCCGCAGTGTGGGCGAACAGCGCCTCCGGGGACTCGGAGTGGTGCTCCACCGAACCAATCACGCCACCGTACGGAATGCGGATAGTCACCGGCACCGTGTACTGCTTATCGGTGCGGTTGTGGATCTTCGCCAGCTGGCTCGTGATCTGGTTGTAGGCGGGGAACACGAAGCCGTCGAACTGAATCTCCGGCACGGGGCGGTAGCCACGCAGCGCCATACCGATCGAGGTGCCGATAATGCCGGACTCGCCCAGGGGCGCATCCATGACGCGGCGGTTGCCGAAGCGCGCCTGCAGGCCCTCGGTCACACGGTACACACCGCCGAGCTTGCCAATATCCTCACCGAGCATGACGACGGTGCGGTCGGCTTCCATGGCGTCTTCCAGGCCACGGGTAATCGCCTTAGCGAGGGTCAAACGTTCAATTTTCTCGCTCATGCTTACTCCTCCTCAAAGCCTGCAACGTAGTTACGGTAGAACTCGCGGTCGTCTTCCACCTGCTGATGCTCCTGCACGTAGACGCGGTCGAAGAAACGCTCAAAGTCGGCAACCTCAGAGTTCAGCACTGCCTCACGCACGCCGTTCGCGACCTGCTGTGCAGATTCTGCAACCTCTTCGAAGAAGGCATCATCGGCGTAGCCCTGCTCGCGCAGGTGCTTCTCAAGGCGGATCATCGGGTCGCGGCGCAGGGGACCTTCCAGGTCGGCATCGGTGCGGTACTTGGTGGGGTCATCCGCGGTGGTGTGCGGGCCGAGGCGGTAGGTCTCAGCTTCAATCAGCACGGGGCCTTCACCGGTACGGATCTTCTCCATGGCGTAGCGGGTTGCTGCCAGTACGGCGAGAACGTCGTTGCCGTCCACGCGAATACCCTCGAAGCCATAGCCTGCGGCGCGGGTCGATACCGGCACGCGGGACTGCACCTCGAAGGGCACGGAGATAGCCCAGCGGTTGTTCTGCACGAAGAAAAGCACCGGCGCGTTATAGGAGGCGGCGAAAACCATGGATTCGTGTGCGTCACCCTCGGTGGAGGAGCCATCACCGAAGTAGACCGCCACGGCGGGCTTCTGGGTATCCTCGGCGGGGTCGGTTGCCTGGCCCTGACCGGTGCGGCGGATGCCGGTTTCAGCCTCGATGTCGGCGTCGAAGTTCAGACCCATGGCGTAGCCGACGGCGTGCACGGTCTGGGCGGCAAGCACCTTGGTGTAGGTGTGGAAGTTGTGCGCCTTCATGTCCCAGCCGTGGGTGGTGGAACCGCGGAAGATGGTGATCAGGTCGCGGAAGTCCACGCCACGCGCCAGAGCGACGGCGTGCTCACGGTAGGAGGGGAAGATGTAGTCGTTGGGTGCGTAGGCGAGTGCGGAGCCAACCTGTGCGGCTTCCTGGCCTCGACTGGGCACCCAGAGGGCGAGCTGACCCTGGCGCTGCAGGGCAGTTGCCTCGTCGTCGAATCGGCGGGTGGTGTACATGAGGCGGTATGCCTCGCGCAGGGTGTCTGCGTTGACGTCTTCGATGTACCGGCTGTAGGTGGGGTGTTCGTGTACGGTGCCGTTTTCATCCATGAGCTGGATGCGTTCGGGCACTCCGGGGTACTTGTCGTTCTCGTGCATCTAACCTCCACACGTGACGAGGGCTTGGCCCTCAGCGGCTTGGGTTTTAGTCTCAACTTTCACCTGATGGTGCAGGGTTTGAGGTGTTCCGGCAAGCCTGTGAGGGTCTGGGCATATATAGTTACCAGTCTACTCTTTTCGGCTTTATCTCGCGGCAGTTACGCTGATAACGCAGTGTATTATGCCCTGTCATTCACTATTTGAACATCATTAAATTAAACCTCCCATATATTCTTTTTTGAGAATATATGGGAGGTTTAATTTAACTATTGAGAGCTTTTTCGGGTCATCATTTTTTCCGCGCGAGAACCATTTGAAAAGCCCAAACAAACCTCGACAAGGGAAAATAGTACATTGTTCAATTAGGGTCGAGCTGGTACCCCCACCCCTTCACAAGACGCTCTAGAGCCCCTTCGCGAAGACCTCACAGAGCGAGAGGAAACGGTCATTCGCCTCCACCTCGCCAATGCTCACGCGAACACCCTCGGCGCCGAACGCACGCACCGACAGGGCATGCTCAGACATCAGCTGCACAAACTCACCCGTGCGCTCCCCCAGGGGCAGCCACACGAAGTTCGCGTAAGTGCTCGGGAAATCGTAGCCCAGCTCGCGCAGTCGAGCGGTCACGCGCTCACGCTCAGCGACCAGGTGGCTCACGCGCTCCATCACCGCATCCTCATGCTCGATGGAGGCGATAGCCGCCGCCTCAGCCAGCGCCGTCACGGCGAACGGGGTTGCCGCCACGCGCAGGTGCTGCGTAATCTGCGGGTGCGAAACCGAGTAGCCCACGCGCAGACCCGCCAGGCCCTGCGCCTTGGAGAAGGTGCGCAGAATGATGACGTTCTCGTAGTCACGGTAGATGTCCATGCCGTTCAGCGGGGCTTCTTCACCCTTCGGCACGGTGGAGGCGGCGCAGAACTCGAAGTACGCCTCATCAATGACCACGGGGATGTGGGCGGGCACCTTCTCCAGGAACGCACGGATTTGGCTTTCGGTGACGGCGGGGCCGGTCGGGTTGTTGGGGGTGCAGACCAGGATCAGGCGGGTGCGGTCGGTAATAGCTGTCGCCATGGCGTCCAGGTCGTGTGCGCCGTCGGGCAGGTTCGGCACCTGCACGCTACGAGCACCCATAATGCCGACGAGGATCGGGTATGCCTCGAAGGAGCGCCAGGCGTAGATGACTTCGTCCTGCACGCCGTCGGCGTTTACGCCGGCGAAGGTTTTGAGGATTTGGTTGAGCGCGCCGAGGCTTCCGGCACCGGTGACGATGTCGTCAGCGTCCACGCCGAGCCGTGCGGAGAGCTTGTGGCGCAGGGCGGTGGAGAGCGGGTCGGGGTAGCGGTGCGCGGTCGCAAATTCTGCGAGGACGCGCGCAACCTCGGGTACAGGACCCAGCGGGTTCTCGTTCGAGGAGAGCTTGTACTGGGTGAGGCCTTCAACGGGCGCGGGCGGCTTGCCTGCCGCGTAGCTGGGCAGGGTGCTAAAGACGGGGCGGACCGGGATGTTGGCGTGTTCAGCTGACTGGCTCATGGTTCCAGTATGTGCCTGCGGGCGGCTCGGAGGCTAACGCTTCTCACCTATAGAGCAGGTTGCGAGCAAGCTATAGCTGTGCAGGCAGCAGGGACTAGCCGCGGGCGCTGTACGTAAAGCACTGTACGCATAGATGGAGGGGCGCCGCCGGGGTTGTTCCCAGCGGTGCCCCTCCTTTTCTCTTCTCTACTCTACTCGTCCCCTCCGCCCTCCACCGAGCCGTTGAGATTGGGCTTTTAGACCATCAGGGGTTCACGCTCCTCGAGGGGAGTCAGGTCCTCGGGAGGGCCTGGTGCACGGAACCCGGGGTCGATGTTCTCGGGCGGAGTCGGTGCGAGGAATCCAGGGTCAATGCTCTTGGGCGGGAGCATGGGCGCGGGCTTCAGGTCCGGCAGGGCGGGGATGAGCGACTCACCGCCGTCGTAGTCTCCGCCCTGTCCAGATCCGAAGATTGGAGGATTCTTGAGCACAGAACCCACACTAGGGAGCTGCAACTGATCGATGATTGGCTGAGTAACAGCCTTTTCGATGTGCGTATGCAGATCTGCAGGTTTGGGCAGAATGTCCGGCGGAATCAGACCTGCAGGGGGTAGCTGCCCCTCTGCCTCGATTCGAGCGGGCATCTTGATGGGCGCCGGCTCCCGACGACTCAGGTCCCCGGGCATCTTGATGGGGGCAGGCTCGGGGCGGCTCAGGTCGCCCGGCATATTGATGGCGGGCGGCAGATGCTGCGGGTTGTATCCCTGCAGGAGGGGCACCTTAGGCATCTGCGGTGCAGGGGTTTCCGGCCAGGCAGGTTGCGGGTTCTGAGATTCCTGTGGAGTCGGCTCGGGGTGAGGGATGGTCTTTTGGACGCCCTCGATGACCGCAGGGATTTGCTTAGCAACCGCCCAGGCGGCTTCTCCAGCTTCTCGCTGGAGACCCTCAGCCTTCTGCTTGGCAATCTCCATGCCCTGCTGGACGTCGGAGACGGTGTCTTCGATACCACGCTTTGCTTGCCCCAGACGCCCGCCTGTCTTCTTATCAGCCAGCTCAGCTATACCCAAGACACCAGGCCTGGTTCCTGAATCCCAGGCAGCGCGACCGTAGATTCCGATACGTCCGGCTGTTATGCTGCTTCGTACAGCAGGAGGCAGACCGTCCGGCAGGCTTGAGGCTGAGGTTACCTTCTGTTCCCCCAGCACATATTCTTTACCGTCTATTGCGGTGCGCATGCCGCCAGGCACCTTGCTACTATGCCCTTCACGCTGTAGGGCTTCGTCGTAATTTTCACCATGATGTTCAGGGTTATTGACGGTGATTACCGTATCGCGTTCATCAGGCTGCCACGTTCCCCCGAAAATTTGGGTAAAAGGGTTCACTGCTGAGTCAGGAACTGGGTCTCCGTCTCCTTCCACGTAGTCCACTCCAAAGTCACGACGTTTAGCAGGTAGACCTGGTAGCGGGGCGGCTTGGGCGTAGACGCCCACAATGTTGATTTCTTTGGCGACTTCAGTACTATTCGCCATGTTGTGGGCAATCATGCCTCCCTGGCTGAAACCCTCCAGGTACACACGAGCACCCTGAGGTGCTCCGGCATCACGCAGGGCCTGCAAAACCATCTGATAGGCGGGGTTCTTCAGAGTATCTTTGCCCAATGCTTCGCGTCCGATACCAACGATATCTATGATAGATCCGCCCCAGGAATCAAAGTTAGTACCCGGAATACTCACGACGTATAGAGCATGGGCGGGGTCACCTTCGTGTCCTGCTTCGTACATGACGGTGACGAGTACGGCACTGCGTTCAGCGGTCGAGGGGTTCTGTCGGGAACGCTCAAATTCCTGATCCTGTGCCTTAGCAGCCGCAAGAAGACGTTCTGAGCTGGCGCCCACAGAAAGCTGGCTTTTCTCGCCACGATGCGTAGTAATACCGTATTCGTCAGCAGAAGCGGTCCGAATATTATGAGCCTTAGTGCCAAGATAAGTATCGAATCCAGATTTGACGATACTGAATAGGCCACCTCCCAGCGCCTTTCGAACGAGCCCGCGCGGAATGCCAAACATGCTTGCAAGGCGGTCAAATGCTCGCGAGCGCGCAATTTCGGGGTTCCACGTGGCATCCATGTAGGCGGTGAAGCCGAAGAGAATACCCGCTACAAGGGGTGAATACGGCAGCGTCCGAGATGCCGAGAAGTACCCAAGCTCAGGGATGATGAGCTTCAAGAGGTAGTTAGCTTCGCCGGGTTCTCCAGCGATGAGGCCGCGGAAGTGGTCTCGGGCGCTGCGTCCGTCGGGCAGCTTGCCGTCCTTGGCGATGCCCATGGACTCGAACCAGCCTGCGACAATATTTTCGGTCTGCAGGTAGGAGCTGTGGGCGGCGCGGACGGCTGCTGCGGTGGCACCGAACTTTAGCGCGCTTCCGCCGAGGTCTGTAGCGAGGCCGGCGCAGAGGCCAGATGCCTGCTGGGCGCGTCCGTTGATGCCGAGGAAGAGCCGAGTCTCGGTGGCGATGCCGAGAATGGGCATGGTGCGGTCGGCGCAGGTGCGGCTGACGGTGTCGAGGCCGTCGGCGATGGCGGGCATTTCTTCAAGCTCAACGCTGATGGTGCCTGCGGTGGGCCCTGCGGAGTTGCTGAGGTCACCGATGGGCGCAACGGTGGGTCCGGTAATCATGGTGTCTCCTAGGGTGGGGTTAGTGGGTTCGGATGAGCGAGCTCAGCCCGTCGGGCAGGCTCACGTGCATGAGTGAATCCAGCGTTGACTGGGCTTTTTGCACGCCTGAGCGGGCGATGATTTCGCCGGGGTTGAGTTTTTCGAGGGCGTCGGCGGCACCGTCGGCGAGTTTGCCGAGTAGGTTATCTACGGCGGAGGCGGCGGCTTTGATTGCCTGCGCCTTGGAGGTGAGGTCGTTGGCGAGTTCTTCACCGGCGGCGGCGATCATGGCGGCGGTGCCTTCGGCTTGTTCGGCTTGGTGGCGGGTTTTTTCGCGGTGTTCTTCGAGTTGTCGCCGGTAGGCGCGTCCGGCTTCGGATGCCCAGTGGTCGCCGTTGAGTTCGTTGGCGCGTTGGTGTGCGGTGCGGATTTCTTGGGCTTCGGTGCGCATCCTGTGGGCGAGTTCTGCCCCTTTGGCGCGGGCGAGGGTGGCAGCCGCCATGAGCTGTTCGGCGAGGGCGTGGCCGGCGGCGGTGCCGATGCCCATGTGTCCTGCTGCGCGGAGAATATCGGTCGGTTCGATGCGGGGCAGCTGGGGTACGGGTGGTGGTGTGGTGTCGACGAGGGTGCTCATAGTGTGTCCTTTCACGGCGGGTTTGTTTTAGGCTAAATCTGCCGCGGTGACCGTGCAGGTGGAATACGCCAACCTGTGGATAACTCCGGCTTGTTTCGAAAAATTCGCACGTTTTTGCCCCTTATCATCCGAAAAATGCCCCCTCCGTACCCCCTCGTTTTGTCATATTTCTGCAACTAACCCAGCCGCCCGTCACGTCCATATGCTCTTCCCGCCTCTTTTTTTCAGCGAATTCATGCAAAAATAGAGTTATGTCTCACACCAATAACACCATCCTGCCTTCTGGCCGTATTGATCTGGGCACCGGCGAACTTGCACTGGGCCCCCTGGACGGACGCTACGCTTCCGTGACCGCACCCCTGACCAACTACCTCTCTGAGGCGGCGCTGAACCGCGACCGCATCCACGTTGAGGTTGAGTGGTTCATTTACCTGTGCGAGCACGAGGTACTGCCGGGTCTGTCCCCGCTGAGCGAGGAGCAGAAGAAGGGCCTGCGCGCCATCGTGACCGATTTCAACGCTGATTCTGTGGCGGAGCTGGCTGAGATTGAGGCAGTCACCGTTCACGACGTGAAGGCGGTCGAGTACTACATCGGTCGCCGCCTGGAGGGCCTGGGCCTGGGTCACCTGGTGCCGCTGGTTCACTTCGGCTGCACCTCCGAAGACATTAACAACCTCTCCTACGCGCTGGGTATCAAGGACGCCGTTGAGAACGTGTGGATCCCCGCCGCTGAGGAGCTGATTGAGGTTCTGCTGAATCTGGCTGAGGACGGCCGCGACGTGCCGATGCTGTGCCGCACTCACGGCCAGCCGGCAACCCCCTCCACCCTGGGCAAGGAGATGGGCGTGCTCGCCTACCGCCTGAAGCGCCAGGTCAAGCACGTGAAGGCGACCGAGTTCCTGGGCAAGATTAACGGTGCGACCGGCACTTACGCTGCTCACTATGCATCGGTGCCTAGCGCTGATTGGCAGAAGATTTCTCGTGGTTTTGTGGAGCATCTGGGTCTGACTTGGAACCCGCTGACCACTCAGATTGAGTCGCACGACTGGCAGGCCGAGCTGTACTCGGATATCGCGCACTTCAACCGCGTGCTGCACAACCTCTGCACCGATGTGTGGAGCTACATTTCGATTGGTTTCTTCCGTCAGATTCCGGTGGCTGGTGCGACCGGTTCGTCCACTATGCCGCACAAGGTGAACCCGATTCGTTTTGAGAATGCGGAGGCTAACCTGGAGCTGTCGAACGCTCTGCTGGATTCGCTGGGTTCGACCCTGGTGACTTCTCGTTGGCAGCGTGACCTGACCGACTCGTCGGCGCAGCGCAATATTGGTGTGGCGTTCGGCCACTCGGTGCTGGCTATCTCTAACGTGGTGAAGGGCTTGCAGCGTCTGGATATTGCGACCGACGTGATTTCTGCTGATCTGGATTCCAACTGGGAGGTTCTGGCTGAGGCAATTCAGATGGTGATGCGCGCTGAGGCTATCGCGGGTGTTCCCGGCATGGAGAACCCGTACGAGCGTCTAAAGGAGCTGACTCGCGGGCACCGCGTGGATGCAGCTCGTCTGAAGGAGTTCGTGGCTACTCTGGGTCTCTCCCCCGAGGCTGAGGCACGCCTGTCGGCTCTGACTCCGCACACCTACAACGGTATTGCGGCTCAGCTGCTGGATCACGCGAAGAACGCGTAGCCTGTAGCGCCCGCTAATCAACAAAGCTAAACACTAAAGACCCCGGATTCCTAACTTAGGGATCCGGGGTCTTTAGCGTGTTGGGTCTTTTTATGTTCTGGTTTTATGACCAGCGGGTTTAGCGGCCGAGCATGCGGCGGTGGCCGGTTTCGGTGTCGTGGCCCTTGCCGCGGGTGAAAACCTTGCCTGCCGCCTTTCCTGCGTCCTTGACGCCCTTGAGGAGGGCACCAGCCACGCCGGAGGAGCTTTCCGAGCCGTCGCCACCCTGTACGCGGGGTGCGCGCGGGGTAATCATGAGCTCTGCGGGGAAGTAGGCGGGTGCGTCGCCGAAGGCACGGCGGGTGTTGCGCACGACGTCCTTACCGAGGGTCAGGTTTGCGCCGCCACCAACGACTGCACCCACGCCGAAGGGCAGGGCACGGCCGAGCAGTGCGCCGGTCTGGCGGGTCAGGAATCGGCGGATGAACATATTGCGGATGGTGCGTTCGACGCTGAACATCTTGCCGCCGGAGGAGTTGCCGAGCAGCATGCCCCACTTGTTGGAGACGCCGCTTGCCTTGCCGGTCTGCAGGAGCACGGTGTTCATGAGCTGGGAGCCTTCGTCACCGAGCATGATTGCCATGACCATGGAGCGGGCGGTTTCGGCGTCGTGTACGTGCACGCCGTGCAATTCTGCGACTGCCTGGGCGTAGAGGGCGGTGCGTTCGAGGTAGCCGCCGACTGCGAGCGCGGACAGGCTCATGGAGGTGACGGTACCTACGCCGGGCACGAATGCGGATGCGCCGGTGACGCCGCCGATGGCGGTGATGTCGCGCAGGTAGGTGCGGTCGAGGCGCTTGTGGATTTGTTCGGGGGTTTCGTCGGGGTGCGCTTCACGGAGTTTTTTGACGATGGACAGCGCGAGCGGTCGTTGCATGCGCAGTACGTTGTCGAGGGTGGTGGTTAGCGCGGGACGGGGGTTGCCGTCTTCATCGAATAGAGACTTCTTCGGGTCAAGCATGCTCTCAGTAAATCACGGCTGGGTGAATATTTCCTGGATATGAGGGGTTGTGGTGGGGTGTGGGGGTGAAATTTCACCGAGGGCGTGGAGGTTTTTGAGGGGTTGTTAGGGTGTTTTGGTCTCTATTTGCGCCCAATTTTAAAGCGCGTAAAATTGTCGTAGATTACACACTATTCATTGTTTGCATAGTGCGTGACCTGTTTCACGACGATTCGGGTTGCGCCTGATGACAGATAGCGGCTGACACCTCTTCTGGACTAATAAGGATTGCTATGACTTCTTCCACCCATACGCCCAATGCTGCGCGTTCTCCCCTGGCGACTCAGGGGCTGGGTGTTGCGTACGCGACCGGCGCGATTATTTCGGCGCAGTTCGGTGCGGCTCTTGCTAAGCAGCTGATGGGCGATTTGGGCCCTTGGGGCGTGGTGACTCTGCGCCTGTTGACTTCTTCTATCCTGCTGTGGGCGTTCTTCCGTCCGCAGATTCGTTCGTGGACCCGTCAACAGTGGCTGACGGTCATTGTTCTCGGTGTCGCCCTGACGGGTGCGAATGCCTTCTTCTATGTGGCGATTGAGCAGGTTCCGCTGGCGATTGCGGTGGCTATTGAGTTCATGGGTCCGCTGGTTCTGGCGACGGTTATGTCGCGCCGCAAGCTGGATTTGGTGTGGATTGCGCTGTCCTTTACGGGCATGGCGATTCTGACGGCTGAGTCCCAGGCGAAGCCTGAAGATTTCGCCCTGATGGGTGTGATTTTCTCGGTCCTGACCGCTGTTTCTCGTGCCGCCTACATTCTGGCGACTGAGAAGGTGGGCGCACTCATCCCGGGCATGGGCGGCATGGTCATGGGTAACGTTGTCTCTACTCTGCTGGTTCTGCCGTTCCCGTTCCTTATTAGCGGCAATAACCTGCTGAAGGTCACTCAGGATGTGAACCTGCTGGCTATTGGCTGCCTGATGGGTCTGTTGGCTTCTGCTCTGCCGGCGTTGGGTGAGGTTTCTTCGCTGCGTCTGCTGCCCGCGCATATTTATAGCGTGGTGCTGTCCCTGGAGCCTGCGATTGCGGCGGCTGTGGGTATTGTGATGCTTGGTGAGGCGACCGGCCTGGTTCGTTGGGTTGCTATTGCTCTGCTGGTGGCTGCGAGTATCGGTATTTCGATTTCTCACGCTCGTGCGCAGAAGAAGGCGCAGGAGGAGGGCACTATGGAGGATCCCGATCGTTACCTCCCCGGTGCTGTGGATGCACACGCAGTGGATATTGCACAGATGGCAACCAGTTCCATTACGCTCCCGTCAGCCGCTCAGATTAAGGCTGACCGTGAGGCGAAGGGCCTCTAACCGGCTGAGTTTGAGCGCTGAGTTTGAGCCGTGTCGACGGCTTCTAGCACCCCCGGGTAACGAGTAGGATAGTATCTCGTGTTGCCCGGGGGCGCGCTCTTTAAACGGCGCTATTGGAGCGTTCGTTCTGCCCCGTAGTGGCACAGCATGTGCACACGTGGAGAAGTACCGCCTTGTGAGGCGCAGGAAGGAGAACCTTGTCGCATACCGCACCCCAACGCCCCACGCTGGGCGTCATGTTTGTGCTGATGTCCTGCTCGTCACTGCAGTTCGGTGCCGCGTTCGCGGTAACGCTCTTCCCGCTGTTTGGTGCTCTAGCTATTAGCGTCAGCCGTCTGGCGATTGCTTCCATTGTGGTGGGTAGTGCCGTGTGGTTGGCGGCTCGTTGGCGTGCCCGTCGTGGCGGAACGATGCCGCCGGGTGCGTTGTCGTGGTCGAAGGAGCAGTGGCGTGCCGTCATCATTTTCGGTATAACGTTCGGCCTGATGAACGGCTTCTTCTATTGCGCGATTGACCGCATCCCGATTGGTTTGGCGGTTGCGGTGGAGTTCTTGGGGCCGCTGGCTTTGGCGTCTATGCTGACGCGCAGGCTCCGCGACGCGGTATGGGTGCTCTGCGCCCTGGCGGGCATGCTGGTGCTCGGCTACGAGGCGGCGGTCGGCAAGGATACCGACTACCTGGGTCTGACGTTCGCGCTGATTGCTGGCGTGTTCTGGGCGCTGTATATTCGCTCGAGCGCGAAGGTGGGTGCCCTGGTTCCGGGTGCGAGCGGTCTGGCGGTTGCGATGCTTGTTGGTGCCGCATTCATTGCCCCGGTGGCAGCGGTTGTTCCGGCTCCTCAGCCGATGTGGAATGCGGCGCAGGATCCGATGCTGCTCCTCATGATTTTTGGTACCGCGATGTTCGCTTCGGTGATTCCCTATAGCGCGGAGCTGATGGCTCTGCGTAACCTGCCGCAGCAGGTGTTTAGTGTGCTGATGAGCATGGAACCGGCGATTGCGGCGATTGCCGGTTGAGCGTTGCTGGATCAGGAGACCGGCCCGATTCGTTGGGTGGCAATCTGTCTGCTGATGACGGCGAGTGTGGGTATTACGCTGACCACCACGAAGGGCGATTCCCCCAAACAGAAGGATGACGGTGAGGACCCCGTTCCCGTGCCGCTACCCGAATAAAACCAAGATTCTGCCGGCGCGCGGCATAGAGAAAACCCATATACAAAACCGTTGAGGCGGGTACCTGGTTGGTACCCGCCTCAACGGTTTTATGTTTCAGTTTTAGCTCTCGGCCAGCTCGTCCAGCAGGTCGCGGAGCTCATCGGTGGTGAGCACTTCCGCCGGATGCGGACCCATCGCGTACAGCCGGTCCTGGGTGTCCTCGTCCAGCTCGCGGGCGGTGCCAACCAGCACGAGGTTGCCTTCGTTCTGCCCGCTAATCATGGAACTTTCGCACAGGCACCACACACGGTCGAAGACTTCCAGCATGGCGGCTGCCTGCAGCTGGAAGAAGGGCAGACCCGCGTCATCGCCCACGTTGATGGCGACCATGCCGCGCTCGTTCAGGGCGTCCTTGAGTTCGCGGTAGAAGTCGCGGTTCGCCAGGTGGGCGGGTGCGTCCATGCCGGTGAAGATGTCGAGAATGATCGCGTCGAAGCCGGGCACGCCCAGCAGTTCGGGCAGGTTCGCCAGCTGCTCGCGGGCGTCACCGACCACCAGCTGGCAATCGGTTCCGACGGGTAGCGGCAGGCGGTCCGTTACGAAGCCCATGAGCTCGGGTTCAATATCCACGGCAACCTGGCGGGAGCCGGGGCGGGTCGCCTGAATATAGCGCACGAGCGTGAGCGCACCGGCGCCCAGGTGTGCAGCGGTGATGGGTTCGCCGGCGGGTGCGAGCGCATCCACCGCGTTTGCGATGCG
Organism: Rothia sp. HMSC061C12; assembly: GCF_001815755.1. Classification (NCBI taxonomy): domain Bacteria; kingdom Bacillati; phylum Actinomycetota; class Actinomycetes; order Micrococcales; family Micrococcaceae; genus Rothia; species Rothia sp. HMSC061C12. The sequence continues at coordinate 7,343 of NZ_KV821863.1, read as the reverse complement.
GCGCAGGTACTCGTAGAACACGTAGTCGGGGTTCTGTACGTCCACGTGGGACTGCTCGGCACCACCGATTTCGAGGACGTGGCCGTGGTCGCTGAACCCGTCGGGGTGAATTTCGGCGCGCTGACCACCGGAGAGCTGAATGTGCGCCACTACTTCACGCCAGCTTCACGCTTGAAGGTGCTGACCAGGTCATCCACCGAGGAGGACGAATCCAGGCCCTCAACGACCTTGTCGTTCACGGCGAAGGTGGGGGTGCCCTTCACACCAATCTTGACGGCGTGCTCGTAGTCGCGCTGGATGGGCTTGACGGTGTCGGAGGCGAGTAGGACCTTGTCGAATTCTTCGACGTTCAGGCCCAGTTCCTTGGCGTAGTCATTGAAGAGGGTGCGCAGCTTATCGCGTTCTTTGATGTTCTTCCAGTCGTTCTGGGTGTTGAAGAGCTTGTTCGCCATTTCGACGTGCTTACCCTGAGCTGTTGCGGCTTCTACGGCGAGCGCGGCGGGTACGGCGTTGGCGTGCATGTTCAGCGGCATGTGGCGCACAGTCACGTTCATGATGCCGTCAAGCTTCTTGGCGGCTTCTTCGAACTTGGGTTCTGCCTTGGCGCAGTAGGGGCACTGGTAGTCGGTGTACAGGGTTGCGGTGCCTGCACCGGGTACTTCGCGGTTGAGGCGGTAGCCGACGTAGCCGTCATCGGCGGTTGCCGAAGCAGTACCCGAAGGGTCAGCGGATGCCGAAGCGCTCGCGGATGCACTTGCCGAGGTAGCGGCGGTGCTTGCAGATGCGCTCGCCGAACCGCTCGCAGACGCCGATGCGGAAGGCTGGGAGGAGCTGGAACCGCATGCGCTCAGTCCCAGGGCGGCGGCGGGCACTACGCCCAGCAGCAGGGTGCGACGGTTGAGGGGTGAAGTCATGGGGGTTCCTCTCTCTACGGGTGGCGGGCTGGCCTGTGGTTGATACCTCTGTGGTCGATGTGCCAGTGGTTGTTGGGCGCGGTGAGGTGCTGCCAGCCGCCGTGGGTACTGGGTTTATTGTATGCCTCTGCCCTGAACTTTCCCTATCTTCGGGCGGGTTTGCGGGGTGAATGCAGTGCACGCCATAGCCGCTCTACCGCCTGTCCTGAGCTGCGGGCCCGGTGTTGAAAGTAATTAGCCTCTCCCCCGCCTTTTTGGTACTATTGCGGGGTATGCACTGTTCGCCGGTTGCTTTCTGGCAGTTGAGAACGGCAGCATATGCGCCTCTATAGCTCAGGGGTAGAGCATTTCCCTCGTAAAGAAAAGGTCGTGGGTTCGAATCCCACTGGGGGCTCCACATCCGCCGTAACGCGTGCCGGTTTCCGGTGTGTTGCGGCGGTTTTTAGCATCTGAAAGATGCCGTTTTCTCGAAGATGTCACCGTCGAACTTTAGGAGATTCTCATGTCTTCTCGATCCGCATCCGCTAAGCGCCAGAGCGGCCGTGCGCAGGCAGGCCGCGCCTCCACGGGCTCTGCACGCCCGATGAGCCCCACGATGCGTTTTGCGCTGGTGTACGTGCTGGCGCTGGTGGTTTCCCTGGCGGTATGGTTCTTCTACCGTTCCGTGTATGAAGATGACACCTCGTTCCTGGTGCCGATTGTGATTTCTTTGGTGACGTCCTATGTGTGTGCTCATGCGTTGACGGGCGGCAAATCACCTCGCAACTAGGCTACTGACCGGCAGCCCGCCAGGCTGTAGCCTCGTGAGGTTTAGGCAGACAAAAGCCGCGCATCCGATTCCCCGTTCAGGGGCCGGATGCGCGGCTTTTTACACGTGTACTTTACGCCAGCACCTTACTTGGAGGCACGCTGGAAGTCGCTGTCGGTCTTGCCCCACAGGCCGTAAACCTTGGCGAGTTCCTTGACCTTCTTTGCACGCAGGTAACGCGGCAGGTAGGAGCCGTCGCGGGGGCCGTCGAGGGGCACGTCGAGCATCTGGTGTGCTTCTTCGATTTCGAGCTCGCTCGGGGAGAATGCTGCGTTGATGGTCTCAGCCTGGCGGATGTCCAGGGTGATCTTACCGGTCATGCCGTGGTCGTTTGCGAAGCCGCATGCCTTGGAGAGGTCAGCACCGTATGCGCCGAGGGTCGGGCCGTCGATGGGGCCGGGCAGACCACCCAGGGTGGAGGCGATGACCAGCTGCGAACGCACGTAGGCGAGCGCCATGGGGGTTGCGGAGGAGCCGGTGTCGCGGCGGTAGTCGCCTGCACCGAATGCGAGGCGGAAAGTGCCGATTGCGCGCGCAATTTCGACGGAGTGGTGCACACCGAGTGCAGACTCGATCAGCGCGATGATGGGGGTTCCGGGGGGCAGCTCGGCTGCGGTACGGTCAATGTCGGTAGCGTGCTCTGCGGTGGCGAGCATGACGCCTCGCAGACCCTTCACGTTCTTGAGGGCCTTGACGTCCTTCCACCAGTGTTCGGTGGTGATGGCGTTGATTCGCACCCATGCGACGACGCCGGAGTTGAGCATACGGACGACCTGTTCGCGGGCTGCGTCCTTCTCTTCAGCGGGGCAGCCGTCTTCGAGGTCGATGATGATGGAGTCAGCCTCGGATTCGAAGGCCTCTTCAAAAACTTCTTCGGTGGAGTTGGCGCGCACGAGGAGCCAGGAACGAGAGAGGCTGGGGCGCAGCTGACGTGCGCGCTCGTTGCGGTGGAATTCAAACATGGTGTGTGACTTCTTCCGTGAATTATTGTGCATTGGGTTGTGCCGTAGAGGGGCAGGAAAAAGCCTGCGGTTCTTCCGCGCGTACCATCGCATTGTGTCGTCACCTCCATTGTGACGGAACCGCATAAGAAGTGTCCTACACCCCTTCTTTAAGCGTATCGCCTGTTGAGGTGCACATCAAACTAGCTCGCCTGTTAGTCACCGTTCAGATTGGCCGTGTTCATCTGGCGGACGCGGCACGGTGGGCGGTTTAAATGAGCCTGCCCGCAGCGTCCGGTGTGGGTGCTGCGGGCGGGTCACGCGATTGGTGTTAGGCTTCGACGAGTTCGGTGCGGCCTACGGGGATTCCATCGTCGAAGGTCAGCTCGCCGGTTGCTTCCTTCTGGGCGCGCTGGATGAGGCGTTCGGCTTCCTCAATGTGCTGAAGGACGGTTTCCACGCGGCGGTGCACGCTCACCTGGCGGTCGCATCCGGTGGCACAGTTGCCGAAGCAACGTGCCATGGCGAGCGCTTCGGCGCAGAGTGCCACGGCGTTGCCCGCCTTGGAGAGGGCGCGGTTCAGGTCGGAGTAGGTGCCGAACGGGGAGGCGGGAATATCGCCGTCGCTGGGGGCGAGGCGGTGCGCTTCCATGGCGACTGCACGCACGCGCGGGATGAGGTCGGCGAGCGCGTTTGCGTCCGGCACGATGAGCTCGATCATGGAGTCGGATGAGTCGGTTGCCGCTAGGCGTTCGAGGACCTGGTGGAAGCGGTCGATACCGCGAATGAACCGGTCGTGGGATCGGCGCCAGATGCCTTTGCCGAGCTCGGCGTCGTCGCGGCGCGATTGCAGGTAGCTTTTAAGTCCCATGTGCCCTCCTCTGCGTGGTGTGTGTGCCGTGCTTGTTGATCGGTGGAGGCTGCCGGTGATGGGCTCTGCGGCGACCCGCAAACCTCCCTATACTTAGGTTACCCTAAATCTCTTTTAGTGACGAGATGTCAGCAGTCAACTGTTTATTTCAAACCCAGATTTTCTTCACGCCGCTCACGCGACGATCCCCGCGGTGCCAGCCTAAAATGGCACCGGCCTAAAATAGCACCGCGGGGGCGTAGCGATTTCTAGACCATGCGCAGCACAATCTTGCCTCGATGCTGACCCGAGTCGAAGTATTCGTGGGCGGCAGCCGCCTCCTCCATGTCGAAGATACGATCCAGACCCACGCCAATCCTGCCGGATTCAATGAGAGGCAGCACGTGTTCGCGTACACCGCGCAGAATCTCAGCCTTCTGCCGGTCCGAACGGGTGCGCAGGCTCGTGGCGTGCACTGACAGGCGGCGGGAGAGCATATACCCCAGGTTCACTTCTGCTTTGGCGCCGCCCATCAGACCGATAATGCACAGGTGACCGCCGTCGGCGAGGGTGTGCAGGTTGTCGTCCAGGTACTTTCCGCCCACGACGTCGAGGATGTAGTCAGCGCCGCGTCCGCCAGTTTCAGCCAGCAGAACTTCACGGAACGAATGTTCGGTATAAACAATCGGTTCAGCACCTAGTGAGCGCACATATTCTGCTTTTTCCTCAGTTCTCACGGTTGCAAACACGCGGGTACCTACGGCGAGCGCCAGCTGGATGGCGTGTACACCGATACCGCCGGTACCGCCGTGCACGAGCACTACCGCGGGTTCGCCGTCTTCCTTGAGGTTTTCGGCGGGGTTCATGCTCATACCGCAGGTGAGCACCAGGTTCGAGTAGACGGTTGCCGCGACTTCGGGAATACCGGCGGCTTCGGCGAAGCTCAGCTGTTCGGGTACGGGCAGCACGTGGTCGACCGGTACGGTCACGTAGTCGGCGTAGCCGCCTCCAGCGAGGAGCGCCATGACGGGGGTGCCGCGGTTCTCCACGGAGACACCCTCACCGACCGCCTCAATAACGCCGGCTACTTCGAGGCCGTAGATGGCGCTCGCACCGGCGGGCGGCGGGTAGAATCCGCGGCGTTGCAGGGCGTCGGCGCGGTTGATTCCGGCGGCGTGAACGCGGATGAGAACTTCGTGGGAGCGGGGCACGGGGGCGGGTACTTTGGTGATTGTCAGAGCCTCAGGTCCACCGTGACTGTTCTCGATAATTGCTCTCATGAGTCCTCCTCATTGCCGGAAGCACCATCGTCGGTGCGCGATTTACAGAAAGCATACAACGTGCGATAATCTCTTAGTGCCCTGCGGCACGGTGTTGCCATAAAATGCCGGTCTCTGGAGTGCATGGATGGTTGTCCGAGCGGCCGAAGGAGCTGGTCTTGAAAACCAGTAGGCGGTAACCCCGTCTCAAGGGTTCAAATCCCTTACCATCCGCGTTATAGCTTCTGCTCCACGTGTGGAGCGCAAAGAGCCCTGTTCCTCGTATTGAGGAACGGGGCTCTTTGCATACGCCATTTTGAGTTACCGGGAGCATCGTTAGTGGATGTGTGACAAGGCGTTCAAGATTAATAGGATGAGGGCGATAATAGCAATGACAATGCCGATTCCTATCCCACTGAGGATTAGACCTCCGAAGGCGTGCTTGCCGTACCGGCGTGCCACAAACGCCTGCCAGATGCCCAAGATGCTCAGTAATGGGGCAACGATAGCCAGGACTATACCGTTTTCAAGCTCCTCGGCAAACAACCAAATCCCCAGGAAGAGAAACAGCAGGCCCAGGGCACCGAAAAGGAGGGATAAGTTCGCCGCCTTTTTACCGGCTTGTGCCCTCCGCACGTCGGGAGGTAGCTCGCTTTCATGTAGCGACCAGTCGTCCGTATCGTCGACCTCGGGTTGCTCGCTGTCATCTTCCTGGTAGATCTTGGCGTATTCGGGGTTGTTATCGAAGGTTTCATTATTTTGGGGTAGCTGCGACATCGCATCCACAACCTTTCAATACCGGGTGTTAAGTGTCTAGCGACTCGGGAGAGCATCTGGGCTCACCATCGAGCCAGCGTCGTTAGTTGATGCCTGACAAAGCTTGCGCAATCAGCAGGATGAGGGCGGCGATACCGATGAAAATGCATAGCCCCAGCCCGTTGAGGATCAGGCCACCGCTGGCACGCGTACCGTGCCGCCTTGCTGTGAATCCCTGCCAGATACCCAGGATGTTCAGGATTGGGGCAAGGATAGCTACCTGCAGAGCACTTTCTTCAAGACCTTGGACAAGACACCAGAACCCTAGAAAGAAAGACAGCGGGCTGAGGAAGCCAAAAAGTAGGGAGAGGTTCGCTGCTCTTTTACCCGCCGCTTGATCTGAGAACTCACCCGGAGACTCATTGGCGGGTAGTAGCTGTTCGTCAGAAGTATCCGGGCTAGACTGCTCGTTGTTATCTTCCTGGTATAGCTTGGCGTATTCGGGGTTGTAATCGAAGGCTTCATTATTTTGGGGTAGCTGCGACATCGCATCCACAACCTTTCAGGATCTACACGCGTTAGTTGAATACCTCAGCCTGGTGCTTCGCAAAAACCTATTCGCCGTTGAACCACGCCCACACAATCAGTATGTACACGAGGACAAGCTTGGCGATAGCTATCCAGCTCAGGATTCGACCCGCAAGAGAAACTACGCCGTAACTATCCGCTTCCTTAGCTTTATGTAGACCAAGGACACTTAAGATGATGGTGGGGATACCGAAAAACCACGGACCCGACACCATGATGTTGATGAGGCTGAGCACACCGAAAGTGAGTGAAAGTTGGGAGGCTCGTTCCCCTAGATTAGTCGCTGTTTTCCCACCGCTCTGCATCATAGGGGGCTCTTCAATATCAGCACCCTGTTTGTGGCGATGAGGTTTCGAGCGCAGACCAGCTGCTGGGTCGGAATACGGGCCTAGGATTGGATCCTGCATCGTTGCATCACAACCTTTCACGTACCGACACAGATGCTAAACCCACCCTAGACCTTCCCCCGCGCGGGAACAAGCATGTCAGGACCAATCCACGAGATATACGGCATATACACAGCAAAGCCCCGCTCCTCGCATTGAGGAACAGGGCTCTTTACATATCACATACGAAAGACCATGAATTCGACTCTCGGCTATCCAAACTTCCTAAGCCGGTTACGACACTATCCTTTCAAGGTGAAAACGAGCATTAACAGGGCAATAGCCGCCAGGACTGATAGGGCGATGGGCAGAATCACACCAATCCAGCTGAGGATATGCCCCGCCTTTGCCGGTACGCCGTGACATTCCGCGTCTCGTGCAGACAAGATTCCCAGGATGCCCAGAATAAAAGATCCGAGGAGGGTGTAGGGCAGCAAGAACGTCAAGAGGATAAGCACCACGCTGATGATGCCAAAGGTCAATGACCGTTGAGCCAACTTACGCCCTTCTTCCAGGATGCCCACAGGTCCGACAATATTCCTCGGGTAGCTCGGGTAAAACTGACGTGTAGGTAGTGGTTGGTTACCCGGGGCGGATTGCCCATTGTTATTTCCCGGGTGGAGCTTGGCGTATTCGGGATTGTCATCAAAAACTTCATTATTTTGGGGTAGCTGCGACATCGCATCCACAACCTTTCACGTACCGACACAGATGCTAAACCCACCCTAGACCTTCCCCCGCGCGGGAACAAGCATGTCAGGACCAATCCACGAGATATACGGCATATACACGGCAAAGCCCCGTTCCTCGTATGAACTGCCTCCCGTTTCTTGGACAACGA
>NZ_KV821862.1:0-233 GCF_001815755.1 Rothia sp. HMSC061C12 | reverse complement strand
TAAAGACCCTGAATATACAGGTAGAACTCATATTCTTCTGCATCTTCTGTTACATATTTGAATGCGTAGGAGCAGTCACCGGTCTGGATTGCGTAGTTGTGCGCAACTACCCAGTCCTTCATCATGCGGTAGAGGCCTTGTTCAGTCTCAGGGTACTGTGCGGGTTCCTTGCGGGGTTCCTGGACGTTCTGCGCAGGACCGTACTCGTCGGCTTTGCGGTACTCTCCGTCAGG
>NZ_KV821861.1:806-14477 GCF_001815755.1 Rothia sp. HMSC061C12 | reverse complement strand
ACTTCGCGGTGTCCGTCATTGTTGACTCCGGTGGCAACCAGAACCGCGCACGAGACGACGCGTCCTCCTTCGCGCACCTTCATGGTCAGTGCGTCAGCGGCGACGAAGGTGAAAGGCCCGGCATCGTGGAGGGGCCGGTTGCGGAACTGATCCACGTGCTCGTCCAGGTCGGCTGCCATACGTGAGACCTGGGACTTGGACAGTCCTGTGATCCCCAGGGTTTTGACGAGCTTGTCCATACGGCGCGCGGATACTCCTGCTAGGTAGCAGTCAGCGACCACTGTGATCAAGGCGCTTTCGGAGCGTTTGCGGCGTTGAAGCAACCACTCTGGAAAGTAGGTACCTGAGCGCAGCTTGGGGATCGCCACGTCAATGGTGCCGACCCTGGTGTCCAAGGGCCGGTGGCGATACCCAGGGTTAAGGGTCAAAATGTGTGTCCGGAATCGCGGATTTTCACGGATTGACCTGTAGGTTTCCGGAAAGTATATGCTCCGGAAGCATATATCTAGCCCCCGACGGGAAATCCTCGGTGTGGCAGCCGTGATGTGCTATGCGCGGCGTGGTGTGGTGTCGCAATGTCGAAGAACCAACCACGCTGCCACTGCGGCGGTGAAATGAAACGCAACGGCACCACCAGCAAAGGCACCACCAGATGGCGCTGCAAACAATGCGGCGCCTCCAGCGTCAAACGTCGAAACGACATCACCAACGCGGCAGTGTTCACCCAGTTCATCGAGCATTGCACCACCGCAATATCACTCGACGACCTAGCCAAACGAAACGGTGTTAGCCGCGCCACCATGAAGCGGCGCTTCAAGTGGTGCTGGCTCGTTGATGTGCCTGACCCCACCGCCGGCCACCACAAGCGGATCTACGACCAGGTATTTCTCGATGGCACCTACACCGCCGGTGGCTGCCTGATCGTCGCGGCGACCATCGACCACGTGATCGCCTGGCACTGGTGCAAACACGAAACCACCCGCGACTACCAACTGCTGCTTGAACGCATCGAAGCCCCACTCATCGCCGTCATCGACGGCGGCCAAGGCGCATACAGCGCAATCAAAAAGTGCTGGCCGACTACGAAAATTCAACGCTGCCTCGTCCACGCCCAACGCGTGGTCCGCCGCTACACCACCACCAACCCACGCACCGATGCCGGGCGCACCATCTACCGACTTGCGCTGAAACTGACCCGGATCACCACACTGGATGAAGCCGCCGCGTGGGGTGTGCAACTGCACGAGTTTTCAACGATCTACCGGGAATGGATGAACGAGAAAACCATGATCAAAGACCCCAAAACAGGTGCATGGACCCGCGTGTGGACCCACCACAACGTGCGCAAGGCCTACAACAGCCTCAACCATCTTTGGCGGTCCGAGATGCTGTTTGTCTACCTCAACCCGCCAGCAGGAGTCCTTGCGCCCGAGCGGATCAAATCCACCACCAACAGCTTAGAAGGCGGCATCAACGCCCAGCTCAAACTGCTCGCCAGAACCCACCGCGGCAGATCAGGCGAACGACAACGCCGCATGCTGGATTGGTGGCTCTACTTAAAAACGGAACTGCCTGACGATCCAGTACGAATCGCCAGGCAGTCCGACTGGGGCCAGGGCCAACTCGCCAAAGTATCCACCCTGACCCAAACCGAGAACCAAGCCGACCACGAAACAGGACGCCCAGCCCTCTACGACAACGCTATCGACACCGACTACACCCACTCAATCGGCATTCAAAAAGGCCAAATCTAACCCCCGCGACACGCCGAGCCAGACACACATTTTGACCCTTAACCCTTTAATGGATATAATTAGACCCATGTTGATTTCAGGTACCGCTTTCTTGCGGTTGCGCACCAACCGCTAAGGCGGTTTCCTACCCCGTAGGTTAAAAACCGCTCCGGTCCTTTAGCCGGGCGGCTATTTGTCATGCCCGGCTCCCTTTCAAATCCAAGGAGCACACCTGATGTCTGCATACGGACACGGCCGTCACGAGCATGGCCAAAATTTTCTCACCAACCACAAGATCATCAACTCCATCATCGACCTTGTGAAACAAACCTCCGGCCCCATCATTGAGATCGGACCAGGAAGCGGTGCCCTCACTCACCCGATGGCCCACTTGGGGAGGGCGATAACGGCAGTTGAAGTGGACGCAAAACTAGCTGCCAAAATCACACAAGAAACCTCCTCGGCGGCGGTCGAAGTGGTCCATGATGATTTCCTTAACTTCCGGTTACCCGCCACTCCCTGCGTCATTGTGGGAAACATTCCCTTTCACCTCACCACTGCCATTCTTCGAAAGTTGCTGCATGCGCCAGCATGGACTGACGCTGTACTCCTCATGCAGTGGGAAGTCGCTCGCCGCCGGGCCGGGGTAGGCGCAAGCACGATGATGACGGCTCAGTGGTCCCCATGGTTCACGTTTCACCTGGGTTCTCGGGTACCAAGGCCTGCTTTCCGGCCACAGCCAAACGTTGACGGGGGGATCTTAGTGATCCGCCGGGTGGGTGACCCGAAGATTCCGATAGAGCAGCGCAAAGCCTTTCAGGCGATGGTGCACACCGTTTTCACTGCCCGGGGACGCGGGATAGGGGAAATTCTCCGAAGGGCAGGGTTGTTTTCATCACGTTCAGAGACACAATCATGGTTGCGCTCGCGAGGAATCGACCCCGCAACCCTACCTCCCAGATTGCACACCAGCGACTGGATCGATCTCTTCCAGGTGACTGGTTCCTCTTCACCGCGCCATCGGCCCATTTCACCATCGGGAAGTAGTCAACGACCTCCTCAACGGAAAAATCGAGGCCGGCGGCGTTAATCCCCACCAAAACCGAAATCCACCAGTAGTACTAAAAGGGCTCTTCCGGTTTTAGAGTGCATTGATTAGTTCGCCGGGGGTTCGGGCGTGGCACAAGATATTGGGGTCCTTGGCTTTGTAGGAAAAAGGTATCTAATCCATCCGTACAAAACTAAGGACCTACTGTGCAGCCTAACGGAAATGTCATCGTCGATACCATCTGCCGCACCGCAAAACTAGGAACTACTATCACCGGTGCCACAGAAAACGGGCTCTTCATAATTGGGGGTGTAGTTGGGGTCTGAATCCGCCGGTTTCGAGGAGGCAGCGGGTGATGTAGTGGGTGAGGTTACGGAACCCGAGGGCGGAGCCGCGTAGGTGTTCGAGGCGTCCGTTGATGGCTTCGGTAGGGCCATTGGAGGTGTGGGGGTGGTCGAAGTAAGCCAGGATGTCCCCGGCTCGGCGTTTGAGTGTCCTGCCCAGCGTGATGAGCTCGGTCAGACCCCTCGGTACACGCGTGGAGGTCAGGGTGTTGATTTCGGCTTCCATCAGGGCCTTACCCGCGTCCGTGTCGGGCGCGCGGTAGGCGTCGATGATGTTCTGGTAGGCGCTCCAAGTGACCTCGAGCGCGACGTGCTCCTCACCGGAAAACAGGTTGAGTAGTTGGTGCTGCTGGCGTGGCGTGAGCAGGCATGAGCGGGTGTGTAACATCCTGCGGGCCTTGTACAGGGGGTCGGTGGCACGCCCGCGCCGGTGGTGGAGTTCTTGCTGAATGCGTCTGCGACACTCATCCAAGGCGTTGCCAGCCAGGTGCACGACGTGGAAGGGGTCCATGACCGCCCTCGCGCCGGGGAGTTCTTCAGTGGCTGCGCTTTTGAACCCGGTGAATCCATCCATCGCGACGATCTCGATGCGGCTTCGCCACGTGTCGGGGCGGGAGGCCAGCCAGGTTTTGAAGACCTGCTTGGAGCGACCCGGGACCATGTCCAAGAGTCGGGAGGGGCCGCTGCGTTCTCGGATGGGTGTCAAGTCCAAGATAACGGTGACGTATTTGTCTCCGTAGGGGGTGTGGCGCCACACGTGTTCATCCACCCCGATGACACGCACGCCATCGAACCGAGTTGGATCATTGATCAGTAGACGCTGGCCTTCACCCAGGACAGCGGTGTTGGCGGTATTCCAGGACACACCGAGGGCCTGGGAGATACGCGCCACCGTCAAATGATGAACGACCAGCCCAGTGAGCGCCCAGCGCACCGCCGCACGCGAGAGCTTGGCGCGCGGATCGGCCGCTTGGCTCATATCTTGACGCCACACATGGGCGCACTCCTGGCACCGGTAGCGGCGCACGCTCACGTGCAAGATCGTGGGGCGCCACCCGTAAGGCTCGTGCGCCAAGCGCCTGATCACCGTGTCACGCGACTCGCCCTGGCATCCGCAGCGTCGACACCACCGGTCCTCACCAGCAATCCGGCAAGCCAACACTGCATGGTCTGGCCACATGCGCTGGCCCGTCACTTCCAGGCCCAGGTCATCCAGGCGCGTGAACGCGCTCAGGTCAGGGCGATCAAAGATAGTATTGGCCATGTCGAGGTCTTTCAGATGGACGGTGTAGCAATCTCCATCATCGGAAGACCTCGACCCCTACCCGGCCACGACACGCCCAACCCCGCCCACAACACCTACACCCTCAAATGCGAAGAGCCCTTTTAGGTACTTGCTTTCCTAAAACTGATGTGATACAATGATTTAATCCAGAAAAGGAGTAAAAAATATGCGGCAAGGTATTCTTAAATAAAACTATAATCAAATAGTGGGAACAAAGGATTATGATAGCTCCTTTTGTAGGGGCTTAGTTTTTTGTACCCAATTTAAGAATACTTTTGCCTTATCAATTTTGACATATCCCCAAAAACAGCAATCACAAACAGGTGTATGCTGTATATGTGTATGTCCGCAACTTATAATCCCCAGCGGTAAAAGTATTAGCCGCTGGGGATTTTTGCGCCCATTCGGGCCTTGTATGGAGGATAGACATGAACATTATCAATATCGGGATTCTTGCCCATGTAGACGCTGGAAAGACGACCTTGACGGAGAGTCTGCTATATGCCAGTGGAGCCATTTCAGAACCGGGGAGCGTCGAAAAAGGGACAACGAGGACGGACACCTTGTTTTTGGAGCGGCAGCGTGGGATTACCATTCAAGCGGCAGTCACTTCCTTCCAGTGGCACAGATGTAAAGTTAACATTGTGGATACGCCCGGCCACATGGATTTTTTGGCGGAGGTGTACCGCTCTTTGGCTGTTTTAGATGGGGCCATCTTGGTGATCTCCGCTAAAGATGGCGTGCAGGCCCAGACCCGTATTCTGTTCCATGCCCTGCGGAAAATGAACATTCCCACCGTTATCTTTATCAACAAGATCGACCAGGCTGGCGTTGATTTGCAGAGCGTGGTTCAGTCTGTTCGGGATAAGCTCTCCGCCGATATTATCATCAAGCAGACGGTGTCGCTGTCCCCGGAAATAGTCCTGGAGGAAAATACCGACATAGAAGCATGGGATGCGGTCATCGAAAATAACGATGCATTATTGGAAAAGTATATCGCAGGAGAACCAATCAGCCAGGAAAAACTTGCGCGGGAGGAACAGCGGCGGGTTCAAGAAGTCTCCCTGTTTCCGGTCTATCATGGCAGCGCCAAAAAGGGCCTTGGCATTCAACCGTTGATGGATGCGGTGACAGGACTGTTCCAACCGATTGGGGAACAGGGGAGCGCCACCCTATGCGGCAGCGTTTTCAAGGTTGAGTACACCGATTGCGGCCAGCGGCGTGTCTATCTGCGGCTATACAGCGGAACGCTGCGCCTGCGGGATACGGTGGCCCTGGCCGGGAGAGAAAAGCTGAAAATCACAGAGATGCGTATTCCATCCAAAGGGGAAATTGTTCGGACAGACACCGCTTATCAGGGTGAAATTGTTATCCTTCCCAGCGACAGCGTGAGGTTAAACGATGTATTAGGGGACCCAACCCGGCTCCCTCGTAAAAGGTGGCGTGAGGACCCCCTCCCCATGCTGCGGACGTCGATTGCGCCGAAAACGGCAGCGCAAAGAGAACGGCTGCTGGACGCTCTTACGCAACTTGCGGATACTGACCCGCTTTTGCGCTGCGAGGTGGATTCCATCACCCATGAGATCATTCTTTCTTTTTTGGGCCGGGTGCAGTTGGAGGTTGTTTCCGCTTTGCTGTCGGAAAAATACAAGCTTGAAACAGTGGTAAAGGAACCCCCCGTCATTTATATGGAGCGGCCGCTCAAAGCAGCCAGCCACACCATCCATATCGAGGTGCCGCCCAACCCGTTTTGGGCATCCATCGGACTGTCTGTTACACCACTCCCGCTTGGCTCCGGTGTACAATACGAGAGCCGGGTTTCGCTGGGATACTTGAACCAGAGTTTTCAAAACGCTGTCAGGGATGGTATCCGTTACGGGCTGGAGCAGGGCTTGTTCGGCTGGAACGTAACGGACTGTAAGATTTGCTTTGAATACGGGCTTTATTACAGTCCGGTCAGCACGCCGGCGGACTTCCGCTCATTGGCCCCGATTGTATTGGAACAGGCATTGAAGGAATCAGGGACGCAACTGCTGGAACCTTATCTCTCCTTCACCCTCTATGCGCCCCGGGAATATCTTTCCAGGGCTTATCATGATGCACCGAAATACTGTGCCACCATCGAAACGGTCCAGGTAAAAAAGGATGAAGTTGTCTTTACTGGCGAGATTCCCGCCCGCTGTATACAGGCATACCGTACTGATCTGGCCTTTTACACCAACGGGCAGAGCGTATGCCTTACAGAACTGAAAGGGTATCAGGCCGCTGTCGGCAAGCCAGTCATCCAGCCCCGCCGTCCAAACAGCCGCCTGGACAAGGTGCGCCATATGTTCAGTAAGATCACTGGTTGATTTCCGATCCCAACCGAACACATTGAGCTGACGGCACGCTCCCGCAGTTAACCGAACGCCCCCGAGGTCCTATCCGGGCCCCGGGGGCGGCATTTTCCCAGTTGAAGGAATGGTGGAGATGTGTTTCGATGGGTCCGGTGGCCATGCTCCGCCCGCCGCCCGGCACCTCTTCCCAGACTCAGCCGGACGGTCGGTCCGTCTATTCCGTTTTTCTCCTAGGCTAGGCCAGCGGGGCATCGCCCCTCTCTGCGCGCGCCCTCTCGATGAGCCCCGGCGTCAGGTCGAGATCGCCGAGCGGCACGTCCTCCACGCCGTAGGCGTCCAGCAGCGCCGCCGCGTCCTCCCCGAGCATCGCCCTGAAGGCGCGCGCGGGCGTCGCGAAGCCGAGCGCGCCGCGGGGCTCGGAGTTCACGTGCGACATGGCCAGCGCCAGGTCGGCCGGGGCGAGCCGGTCGAACCTGATTCCGGCGCCCTTGGGCAGCAGCTTCCTGATCTCGACGTGGTTGCGCTCGCAGGCGCCCTTCTGGTCGCTGCGCCTGGGGTCGCAGTAGAACAGCCTCGTCTCGCCCGGCCCCTCGCCGAGCAGCGCCGCGATCGCCGCCTCGTCGGAGAACTCGGCGCCGTTGTCGGTGAGGACGGCGCGGAACACGCGGCGCGTCCCGTCGGCGCCGAGGATGGCCCGGACGCCCTCCAGGGCGTCCGCGACGCACCCGGCGGTCTTCTCCTCCAGCGGCAGCGCGAGCTGGAGCCTGCTGGGGCGGTGCAGCAGCGTGAGCAGGCAGGCGGAGTCCTCCCGGGCCCCCTCGACGGTGTCCATCTCCCAGGCCGCGGCGCACGCGTCCTCCCCGAGGGCGAGGAACGCGGCATGCGACCTGCGGGCGGAGTGGCGGGTCGCCGCCCGGCCCGCGGCGCGCTTCCTCGGCCTGTAGCCGACCTTGCGCCTGAGCTCCATGTTGGTCATGCCGTCGTAGCCCGCCGAGACCCAGCGGTAGATGGTCGACGGCGACAGGTCCACCGGGCCGCCGTTGCGCGCCGCCATCTGCTCGGGCGACAGCCCCCGGCGCAGGCAGTCCCTTATCGCCTCCAGCCTGGCCGCCGCGGCGGGCTCGTCGGCGTCTATCCCGCGCCTGGACGAGACGAGGACCGAGTCGGCGCACAGCTGCGCGGCCCGGGCCTCGTAGAAGACGTGGGGGCGGCGCTTGCAGCCGATCGCGCGGTACCGGCCGCACCCGTTGCAGCAGCGCGGCCACGCCGCCAGGCGCGGGCAGGCCGCCGACAGGTCGGCGGAGGCGTCCACGCGCTCGCCGCGCCTGGCCTTCGGCGCCGTCACGAACCTGTGCGACGCCACCTCGGCGCTCACCGTCGAGGGCGACCTGCCCAGCTCCCTCGCGATCTCCCTGCACGACGCCCTGCGCTCCAGCATCCTCTGGACCGTGTCCCGCTCGTGCCTCGTGAGCCTTCCGTAGGCCCTCGGGACCGCCCTTGCGGAGCCGCTCTTCTTCTTTCCGGACATGCCGTCCTCCGATCTCCCGGGGCCGGCCGATCCGGCCCTCAGGGTATCGGGTTCCCACATTCATCCGCACATGTGCGGATGAATGTGGGAGGTGTTCGGATAAAGTTGATAATCAAGGTGAAGTCTCCAGCTCCAGCTACATGGATGTGTTCTATCCGAAGTACCAGGTGACCTGGGATATGATGAACGTTGCCGGTCCGAACAGCATGTTCATGCACTGCCTGCCCGCCAACCGTGGCGAGGAAGTCGTCGACGAGGTCATGGACGATCCCGAGCGCTCCCTGTGCTGGGTCGAGGCCGAGAACCGCAAGCACTCCATTCGCGCCATCCTGGCCACTCTGTGCCCCCAGAGCGAGCCCGACGAGCAGAAGGCTGCGGCATACCGCGCCACCATCAATGAGCGCATGGCCGCTCTCGGTAAGCACGGTCTGTAAGACGTACCAGGTCGGGCGAGCTACGGCTCGCCCGCCTTCGCAGGAGATGGGCGACCTCATGGCCATCGGCGAGGAGAACTGCAAGGTCTCCGACGACAACCGAGTGCATCAAGGGCGCCGACTTCATCTACACCGACGTGTGGTATGGCCTGTACGATGCTTTCTGATGGGCGGCAGCAGATGCTTGTCTCTTGCTGCCCATCATCTGCGCCACTGCGCGTAGGCACTGGCGCCCTGTCTGAAGTTAAACAGACCTTTCGAGTGTGCACGAAGTGATTGCGCCAACAACGAAGCCCCAACCTGCTCGCTAACTCATGGGCAAGCCACCTGAGACTACTCATTTCCCCTACTAGCAATGAAGGCCTGCAACCTGCAGTTTTGCAAACTGCTTGAAAGGCGCCTGCGTTGATTCACTTCCTATTGCAGCTGGCGGCTCGCACACGAAAAGGCACTTGAGTTTCAAAGCGGGCGTTTTCGTCGATATCGAGCCTCCAAAGGCGGCTCTCCGTGCCCCTTGGGACAAAAATAAAAACTCAATACTCTGAGTTTGAAAATGGTTTTTGAAGTTGTCCCAGCTTTTGTCCCCGAAGCCGATGAAACACGACATAGTGTTACTTGGCGGCACTCGGTTTGAGACGGCATCGAAAACTGAGGACAACTGGAATGTCGGGACAGTAAAACTGAAGCCATCGAGTGGGAGTAGGCCGATAGGGTTCTGACCTGCGATTTTGAGTGCCGCACTGTGCCGCTGAGTTTCGTTTCGTACGAGAGTCATGACAAAGCCACCAGCGACGGAGATGAGTAAAAGCGATTAAAGAGCCTCCGTTCCCTGCGTTGGGACGGAGGCTCTTTCTTTGCCGTTTTACTCCCTTGTCTCCGTTCGGGGATTATTTCTTGCTCATTTAGGGCTATTCGCGCTGAAAGATTTTGACTAGCTTGGTGTCCTTTATTTCGTAGACAATGTCTGCGACGTTCTCGACCAGCCTCTTATCGTGGGAGACGAACACTATCGTTCCGGCATAGGCGCTCATCATCTGCTCGAGGGCTTCGGCGCTCTTGATGTCCAGGTAATTTCCAGGCTCGTCCATGAGCAAGATGTTGTATCTGCCCAGCAGCATCTTCGCGAGTAGCAGCTTGATGACTTCGCCTCCCGAGAGAACGCCAACGTCCTTTGTCAGGTCGCGCGGTCCGATTCCCATAGAGGCGAGGATGCCTCGAATTTCGGTCATGCTGTACTCGCAACCATCCTGCATGAACGAGATCGCAGACTGACGGGCGTCGAACTTGTAGCCTGTTTGCTCGAAGTAACCGATCTCTGCCTTGGGAGAGATGTTGATACCGTCGGCGCGTCGAGCGATTGCCTTCAGCAGGCTGGTCTTTCCTGTACCGTTGCCACCGGTGATGGCCACTTTGGCACCGAGCGGTATCTCGAATTTCGCGTGGTCATAGAGCATGCAGTTGCCGAAGCTCAAGCTGAAATCGTCTGCCGAGATGGGAAATTTACTATGCAGTTCCAGGGCCTTGCTCTGGCGGAACCGCACGGCGCGAATGCTATCTGGGGCCTCAATCCCTTCGAGCGCTTCGAGGCGCTTCTCCATGTCCTTAGCCGCCTGGTACATCCTCTTCTGTTTGGTGCCGGTTGCTTTCTGATGCCCCAATCGACCTGCATACTCGTTGCTTTTTTTCGCAGCCTTCCGCTTGGCGTCGACCTGCCGTGCTTTTTTCCGTTGTTTTTCGATGGCGGCTTCGAGGCGATCGCGCTCGCGCATCGCCTCTTCGTATCGAGTCGCCTGAGCTTTGCGCTCTTCTTCTTTCTGTCGCAGATAGTCGGAGTAGTCACCCCAGAATTCGGAAATACCGCCGTCTTTGAGCTCCCAGATCTTGTCTACCACCTGGTCGAGAAAATGACGGTCATGGCTCACGATGAGCAGAGCCCCATCAAATGCCTTGAGTTGTCCGACGAGAAGGCGGATGCCGTCTTGGTCGAGGTGGCTCGTAGGCTCGTCGGCGAAGATCGCGCTTGCATGCTGGGAGAGTGCAGAGGCAATCTTGGCGCGTGTTTCCTCCCCGCCGCTCATCGTCTCCTGCGCCACTCCGGCGACGTTGAGACGGGAGAGCATCTCACCACTGTCCTGAGCCGCATCAAGGTCGAGTTCATCGAGTTGGCCGATGAGGGCAATGCTGCCGAAGCGCCTGACGTCGGCGTCCGCAATGGTAAGATTGCCGCTCAGAATTTTAAGCAGGCTGGTTTTGCCTGCGCCATTGTCTCCCACCAAGCCGATGCGATCGTAGGAGTAGATTTCCAACTCTTCGATATCTAGGATATCGCGGCCGGCATATTCCAAAAAGATGTCTTTAGCTTTGACTATGAGTTCCATAGGTTGAACCGCCTTTTGTGTATTAGCGTTTTACTGGAAGCGCAGCCATGCCAAAAAAGATTGCTCACGTCGATTTTTCGCCTTTGCCCAATTGCCGGCGCGAGCGTTTTGACCTTGCGCAAGCCGGCAAATCCGAAAATGATAGTTGGCGACGAATAAGGAGCGCGATGCGGAATGTCGGTGCAATACCTCGTCGTCGCAAGGGCTTGAAGGCTGACGCTTGAACCGATGGCTGCTGCCTCTTTTTTTCGAATACTTGGGCTATTGAATCTGCCCGGTATCTCTTTTCCCCGCGTTTCGGACGCTCGGAGCAAGCAGCATAGCCATCGCAAGCAGTACCATGGTCGCTCCAGAGCCGACGAACCATAACGGAGCTCCAAGCAGATCCGCAAAAACGGAGGGGGCTGCGAGGCCCATGGGCATGGCCCACGCCATGATGGTTCCGTAGAGGCCGAAAACGCGGCCTAGGTACTCAGGAGGTATCTGCTCCTGCATAAGGGCAGTCTGGGTTCCCGCGTACAACGGGGAGCATGCGCCCATAAGAAAGCTCACCGGCAGGAAAGCAGCGAACAATGACGGGCCGAGCGATCCGGATACGATTGCGGCAATGCCGAAGCCGGCAATCGCGGCGACCATGGTGAACGACCTATTGCGGAACCCTCCCGTGGCCGCCAAAATGCCGGACCCAGCCAGCATGCCTGCAGAAAAAAGGATTTCCACCAAAGCGGCATCCCCCGTGCTACCGCCAAAATGCCCCAAGGTCATTATTGGGAACAATGCCGCGAGCGGAGAGAACGCGAAAGCGAAGACGAACCCGCACCAAAGAAGGGCGAACAGCCCCCTGTACTCCCTAATCAGCTTGTAGCCGTCCGAAATCTCAGAGAAGAGCTCTCGAACCTTATTGGAAAAGGACAAGCTGCGGTCGGCTTCATCGAGGCCCCCTGCGTCTATCTGTGCGGCGAGGACGGCTAAAGAAGCGAAAAGCGCTCCCAGCACGTCGAGGACAATCATAGCGGTAATGCCCGCCACGGGATAAATCACTGCTGCAAGCGCGGCGCCAAGAATGTATCCGCCGGACTGAATCGCCTGAGTCACCCCCGATAGGCGAACGAGATGCTCTGGCGGGGCGAGATGGGGCGTGAGAGATTGGGAGGCTGGCGTGTAGAACGAAGTACCAACTGCACGGAGAAACAGGGCGATGAGAATTAGCCATGCAGGTAAGCTGCCGGCCAACGAGGCAATCGCCAAGGCGGCACCCACCGCGGCAATGAAGAGGTCGGCGCCGATGAGGACACGTTTCAAAGGCAGTCTGTCGACAACGGCGCCCGCAAGGATTCCGAACAAAGCAATCGGCAGAAAGCCTGCCAGCGATGCTAAGGAGAGGAGAGAAGACGACCCTGTCGTGAGGGCGAGATGCCAAATAAGACCCATTTGGAGAATCGAACTCGTCAATGTCGAAACGAGCTCCCCGCCCCATACGAAACAAAGCTTGAATTGCCATGAATGGCACAGCAGAACAGACCTGCCCCGAGAGGTTTCAAATATCATGGTTATGTCCAATCGTGAAATGGCGTGCAGAAAAACAGCGCGACGCCACAACAGCGCCGCTTTCTAGGCGCTCATCCACGTGCGGAAAAGACCAACCACGACACCCCTCCTTTGTTAATTCGGTCTGGCAAACCATGTAATATGTAATATTAACGAGGCTTGAGTTTGCCTGTCAAGAATCGAGCATCGGTAAGGGCAATCCTCTCTGGCCATTCGATTCCTTTTGTATCTTTGGTTGCATAGGTGACCCGCCAGGGCTATTACGCGTGGAAGAGGCGCCTGCCGAGCTGGCCGATGAGGCGCTGAAGATGGCCCTGGTCAGGCGAAACGATCCCAAGGGATGCGTACATCATTCGGATAGTAAGAATGTTGCCAGCAGGTTTTGCGGCAACCGCAAAGGAGCCGTATCCTGCAGCTGGAATCACGTTGCAGCATCCTGACCCGCATTCCGATTGGCGGACGGCCCGCTTCGGCATCCTGACCAGCACAGCGATCGAGCCTTGTCATTCCTTGGATATGCCGGTTGCTCGGGGCGGTCCCGACGGAGGCCCTCGCCTCCCCGGTCCGTGACCCAAGAAGGGCAAGCATGCTGATCTGCATGGCTGGTTCCTCCTTTATGTAGACGACCATGCAAAGAAGGGACAACCGAGGAGGCAGGTTACTGATGCGGGCTCCCGCACGCCCATGACTACCCGACGGGCTGTTTTTCATCTCCGATGCCCGCATTGCAGCATGAACGAATGTGCCTCGACATCTCTGCTGGCATGGTACGACTGGGATCGCACCTCGACGCATCCTTGCGCATACTGCCTTCCAAGTTTCGAAACCGGGAAGGAAAGTGTATGTGAGCGACGATATCGGCGCCGATTCGACGCTCGAGAGGGAGATTGCGCCGATTCTATCCATCGGGGATGCATTCCCGAAGATTCTCATCACTCGCACGAGGCATGAGCCCCATACCCGGGAGGGCGTGCTCGTGCTGAATTTCGCGAGGTGGCTGCTTGGCGGGTCAAGTCCTGTGGAGTGGTGTAATCGTT
>NZ_KV821861.1:0-706 GCF_001815755.1 Rothia sp. HMSC061C12 | reverse complement strand
GGAGTGGTGTAATCGTTTTGTGTCCTTCGGAGTGGGTTATGCGCTGAGTTGGAGTGGGGGTTCCTCCTGTTGGGTGGGTTGGGGTGTGAGTCGTGATTTGGTGAGGATGTCGAGGCTGAGGTAGCGTCGGCCTTCGGCCCATTCGTCGTTTTGTTCGGCGAGGACGGCTCCGACTAGGCGGATGATTGCTTGTCGGTTGGGGAAGATTCCCACGGTGTCGGTGCGGCGGCGGATTTCGCGGTTGAGGCGCTCATTGGGGTTGTTGGACCAGATCTGGGTCCACACCCCGGTGGGGAAGGACGCGAACGCGAGGACGTCTGCCCTGGCTTGATCGAGGTGATCACACACGGCGGGGAGCTTGTCGTGCACGTAGTCCAAGAGCCGGTCGTATTGAGCGTTGACCGATGCCGCGTCGGGCTGGTCATACACCGAGTGCAGCATCGCTTTGACAGCGGGCCATAGCGCTTTGGGGGTGACCGACATGAGATTAGCGGCGTAGTGGGTACGGCATCGTTGCCAGGTGGCTCCGGGTAGGTTGGCGGCGATGGCCTCAACCAGGCCCAGATGGGCATCACTGGTGACCAGGCGCACGCCGGTCAGGCCTCGGGCGACCAGGTCGGCGAAGAACTCCTTCCAGGCTGGAGCGGTCTCGCTGGTGGACACGCGCACCCCCAGCACTTCGCGGTGTCCGTCATTGTTGACTCCG
>NZ_KV821860.1:0-4393 GCF_001815755.1 Rothia sp. HMSC061C12 | reverse complement strand
GACTTCAGGAACACAGAGTTCACCGGAAACGCACTCTTCGGGGGCGTGAAGTTCACTGAAGACGCATACTTTACGGACGCGGAGTTCACCGAAGACGCAGACTTCAGGGGCACGAAGTTCGCCGGAGACGCAGACTTCTGGGGCGTGAAGTTCACCGGAAATGCGTACTTCATGGACGCGAAGTTCACCCGAAATGCACTCTTCGGGGACACGGAGTTCGCTGGAATCACAGACTTCGATCGCGCATATTTCGAAAAGTGTGCACCCATATTTGCTGATGCCTCCAACTCTGCCAGGTTCTCTGCACAGGTGGATCCGCAGGATTACCTGTTCAAGGCGCACCCGGAGAGCCCGCACAGCTTCAGCTGCGGTACGGCGAAGCTTCATAACAGAACGTTCATTCTCCCTCTCTGCACGGTGCTGTACGACCCGGACTCCTGGGACGAAGAGAAACAGGACTACACCCGTATCAGTGAGCCTGCGCTGTAATATCCGAAGGGCCCGCCACATTGAATATGTGGTGGGGCTTCCACTTATAGCCGTTAGAAGCCCCATTCAGGTAGTTTATGCACTATGCTGAGAGGTGACTGTTCCTATCAGAGAAGACAGGATGAAACCTTGCCAGAGAAAGATGCTGCGCAGAAAACGCAGGAAAGCCTATTCCAAAAGCTCCGCAATTGGGTTTTCGCCGACCCACCTTTGTACATTCGTTATTTCTTCCCAATTCTTGTAACATTCGGAATTATTGGAGGTATAGCTGCTTTCTGGATTCCGGTAGAGACCGGCTGGCTACGACAAAGCGGGTTGGGTGGTGAAGCTGAGCAAAAATCCATATCAGATTTGCGCCTACATCTTTTATATATCACTGCAGGTGCAATATCGGTTTTAGTTCTACTAAAGATTGCCAAGGAATATCATTTCCTCAAACATTTTATAGCCTACATCAATTGGAACAAAAACTGGCTTTATATAATTCTTCTCTTAACCGTGTTACTTGGAGGAGGAAGCGCTTACATTATCCCCCTTATCATTCCGAATCCACTCAAAGACGGCGATACCGTTCCAGCCCTACGACAAGCTATCCTCGTAACAGTTGCTGGACTTCTTACTATGCTCACCCTGTGGGAGAACCGTCGCAAAAACCTACAAGAAAAAGATAAAAATGATCTTGAACATATCCGTCAGATAAAATCTGAACGCCGAAGTCGATACGCAAAAGCTATTGAGCAGCTAGGCAATGATAATACCTCTATTAAACTCGGAGGCGTCTACACACTTTCTAAACTTATTGATGAATGGCTTGAGGATAAAAAAAGTAATCCTAAGAAAAAAGAACGCATGGAGGAAGGGCAGATTATTATTGACAGCCTCTGCGCTTACATTCGTTCACCGTACCCTCTTTCAATACCCAAGAATAATGACCATAAAAACCTAAACCTCTCAGACAAAGAAGCAGAAAATGCATTTAATGATTTTACGTCTCTAAGAGGGGAACAGGAGGTTCGGAAAACTATCATTAAAATCATCACAGAGAGACTTAGCGGAGGAGTAAACAGAGACGGAGAAAAACCTAAAACAAGCAAAGGAAAATGGTCGAACTTCAAGTACGATTTCTCAAATTCATCATTCTTTTACCCAGTCGATTTTCAATACAGCTATTTTTCAAATCCGGTCGAATTTACAGGTAGCACTTTTAGCAGTAATGCCGACTTCTCTGTTTCTAAATTTACCCAGGGCGCCAATTTTTCAGAAGCAACTTTCAAAGGTACTGCCATGTTTGCAAGCGTAATATTTTCAGGTACCCCCGATTCAATAAATGACTTTTCAAATGCAACGTTTGCCGAAGAGACTTGGTTCGCTTCAGCAGAATTTAGAGAGCAAGTCCTATTCACTGGAGCATCATTTATGGAAACCACATATTTTCGAGGCGTAGACTTTTATAAACTAACTGGCTTTCGTGATTCTTCATTTCAAAATACTGCAGATTTCACGTATGCAAATTTTCTTGGAAAGTTATACCTTACAAATACTTCTTTCAAAGATGAAGTTCTGTTTGAGGAAACATCTTTCGATGAAGAATTATCTCTATCTTCTTGCTCATTTGATAGGACAGTATATTTCACTAAGTCACGTTTCTTGAAAAAATTTGAATCGAAAGCACATTTCAAGGGATACGCAGACTTCTCGGAAGTAGAATTTAATTACATTTCAGACTTCTCGTGTTCGAAATTTTCTAAAGGGTTAAGCGTCGAAAGAGCATCTTTCAATTCCTACAGCCCAACCTTTAGCTCTCCTGGGGAAATACTTAAACTTTCCACTCCGACAGTTAAACCCCATCCATTTCCTTTTGTAGTTAATAAATTCGAAATCATAAGATTTACTCAATTATCAGTCAGAGTTGAGCCTAAAGATTATAAACTTACTGTTTCAGAAAATAGCATATATGGTATCGATTCTGAGCAAATTACGGTAGCTGACGGCAGGGTCTTCACTATTCCGGTGGGTTGTGAGCTTTTCGACCCCGAACCTTTGCCCGCGCCCAAACCGGAAGAACCTACCGAATAGCATTCACCTCTAGAAGGCCCCGCCGGCCCACACCGGCGGGGCCTTTTCACGCCCGGTTCTGGTAGCGACAGCCCCGGCGGCGGCAGCCCGCCGGCGAGCGCCTCCGCCCGTCATTGAACCGTCCAAAGAACCGCCCCGAGCACCCGCCGCGCCCAACCATCCTCTACCCCACCGATACACTAGAACCATGTACCGAATCATGACTGTCTGCACCGGCAACATCTGCCGCTCCCCCGTCGGCGAATACCTCATCCGCCAGCACGCCCAAGAAGCCGGCGTGCCCGTCGCCGTCACCTCCAGCGGCATCAGCAACGAAGAAGAAGGCAACCGCATCGATCCGCGCGCCGCCGCGCAGCTCACCACCCGCGGTATCGACCCGTCCGCGCACCGCGCCAGCGTCTTCACCGTCGAGGACTTCGACCGCAACGACCTCATCCTCGCCATGGACGCACCCCACTACCTGCGCCTCAAAGCCCTCGCCCGCAACGACGAGGACAAGGCCAAGATCCGCATGATGCGCAGCTTCGACCCGAAGGTCACCACCACCCACCTGGACCAGCTCGGCATCTACGACCCCTGGTACGGTAGCGAACGCGACTTCGTGTACACCACCGGCCTCATTGACGCCGCCGCACGCGGCCTCATCAACCACCTCAAACAGGAAGGCGACGCGCAGTGAGTCAGCGTATTCCCCTGAACCAGAACCGCCGCGTCACCGGCACCACCGAAATCCTGGAGCTCTGCAAAGACATGCTGCGCCTGGAGCACGGCATCGGCAACGACTTTGACATGGACACCGCCGAATTCACCGAATTCCGTGCCCAGTTCCTCGCTGACTTTGCGCAGATCCCGCTGATCATCGGTATTGACGGCCGCAGCGGCACCGGCAAGACCAGCCTCGCCGCGCAGCTTGAGCAGGAGCTCACCGCCGCCGGGCACAGCGTGCACGTGCTACACCTGGACGACTTCTACCCCGGCTGGGATGGCCTCTTCGACGGCGTGGAGGCGTGGGACGCGCTATCCGTGCAGCTGACCGAAGGCATTGCCGGGACCTACACCCCGTGGGATTGGGAGGCGGGCGCCCCCGGTGAGGTACGCACCGTCGACCCGGCGGCTACGCAGGTCATCATCTGTGAGGGTGTCGGCGCGATTGCGGGCGCCTGCGAGGTGCGTATCCTCGCGACCGCCCCGGACGAGGTGCGTTACGAACGCGCCATGGCTCGTGACGGTGACACGTTCCGCCCGCACTGGGAACGCTGGGCGGCGCAGGAGGAGGCGCTGCTCGCCGAAATCCCGGAGGACTACGCGACCGTGGACTTCATCTACGACAGCGCGGCGCAGTAACAGCCGCCTACAAGACAGTAGGGCCCAATGCTTTGTGTATCTCGAAGCATTGGGCCCTACGGCTATTCAGAGGCAGTTTTACTGAGGCATGGGAGCCGGGCTAGCGGATTCCATGCGGTCTTTATCCCAGTAGGTTGAGGTATTGCTCGGCGCGTGCGTGGAGGCAGTGCCGTCTTTTTCGTTACCCGGGTTGTTGTTGGAAAGCACAGCAAAGATTACGAGCAAGACACAAACTATAAGCAGCAGGATGCATAGCAAATATTTGTAATAGTGATTGCGCATCTGAGGTTACCCCTCCGGTCGTATCGCGTGGTATGACCAACGTAAGTTATGCGGTCGCCCCGAGCAATGCTTCTCAAGAATATTTCTCAAATATTTCTACATGGGCTGGGGAGGACTGAGCGACAGGCTAAAACAAACCGCGAAAGGGGCGGTGTTATCCGTAAGCGACATTAGGGTGTCCGAAGCGAAGCGAGGACGGGTG
>NZ_KV821859.1:0-11784 GCF_001815755.1 Rothia sp. HMSC061C12 | reverse complement strand
GTGGAACAAAGCAAAAAATCCCAGTTTTTTCACTATCCCGCTCAATTTAGGAGGGCGGGAAGTTCCACCTGCCCACTTTCACGAACGTAGAAGACCCCGACGAGTTCATTACCTGGGGCTCCTGAAACCTAACAGCCTGCACAGGCAAAAATACGCGGTGGGGCACGACCTTTCAACAGGTCGTGCCCCACCGCGTTTATACGTTTAAGACGGCTAGAGCACCTCGGGGTGAACCGCCACCTCCACGGCGGCAGGCAGCACACGTGCGCTAATGCGGTACGCCGACGGCGCCGGGTCGCCATCCACCTCAACCGGCTGCGCACCATCCGGGAACTCCAGCACGACCTCGGAACCGACTAGGTGGCGAATCACCGGCAACTCAATACGCGGCGAACCCAAAATCGTGCGGCGCGTAACCTTCGCCATCAGCAGGCCCCACTCCACCAGGTCACGCGGCGACGCCACAATCACCTCAAGGTTGCCGTCATTCACATCCGTCATATCCGCCAGACGAATACCGCCCTGCAGGCGGCCACAATTCGCAATCAGCACCGAACGCATCGGTAAAATACGAGGCTCCCCACCGTCCACGCTGATACTCACCGGATGCGACCTGCCCAGCATATGCTTCATGCCGGACTGCACGTACGCCACCCAACCGAACTTCGCCTTAATGTCCTCGTTCGTGTCATTCATGACGAGCGCGTCAAAGCCCGCACCACTCATCACAAAGAACGTGTGTTCGGTTTCTTCGCCGGTGGTGCTCGTAGTCGTCATCTCAATCGCATCAACGCTCTGACCTGCACCGTTGAGCGCAATATCAATGCACGCCGCCACGTCACTGACCGGAATATACAGGTTGCGCGCCAGCAGGTTACCGGTACCCATCGGCAGAATACCCAGACGCGGCTTGCGCCCCTCATGATGCGCCAGCGCCGCCGCCACAGCACGCACCGTACCGTCACCGCCGGCAGCAATCAGCAGGTCAACACCCTCAGCGATCAGCTCGCGGGCAGCCTCAGAACCGGGCTCGTCCACGCGGGTGGTGCGCACCAGCGGCTGCGGGTGGCCGTTCGCCGCGAGGGTACGTTCCAGAATCTCGACAGCCGCCGCGGCGCCGGGCTTACTCGGGTTGTACACCACGCCCACGCGCTGCGCCTCACCGGTGGGCAGGGTCGGCAGAACGCCGAAAGGCGCGCCCAGTTCGATAGCGCGTCGGCGCGCTTCACGGCGGGCACGAGTGAC
Source organism: Rothia sp. HMSC061C12 (assembly GCF_001815755.1). Classification (NCBI taxonomy): domain Bacteria; kingdom Bacillati; phylum Actinomycetota; class Actinomycetes; order Micrococcales; family Micrococcaceae; genus Rothia; species Rothia sp. HMSC061C12. The sequence continues at coordinate 10,539 of NZ_KV821859.1, read as the reverse complement.
GGAGGCGGTCAGAGCCGCCGCCGCAGAAACACCAAGGAGTTTACGGTAAAGAGGCATAGTTCTTAGACTACCCGCCTACGCAAAAAACCCGCCCACCGTTTACGCGGTGAGCGGGTTTTTCAGCTGGTTTTGATACGCCTTAGCGGGCGGGCAATCCCTTACTCAGCAGCTACTGCGATAGTTCATGGAGAAAAACGTAGTACTTGGGTCAGCTCACGCATCTAAATTCACCACTTCTTTGAACCAAGCAAGGTTAGAGCGCGAGTGAAGGACAATCACAACCTGCTTGTCACTGCCTTCGATAGCGCACGCCATCGATTCGAGCTCAGTGCGCTCCTCTGACGGAGTGAGACTCTTCAAGGTCTCATCAAGCAACACAAGCCGGGCAGCGCCGTCACGTAACACGGAACGCGCAAGCATGAGCCCGCTCGAATTCGATGCTTCAGATGCGAACGGATCGATATCTGGTACGATTACCACTTCGCCTTGGGGATACCGGCGGTATAGAGCATCAAGCATGACGGACTTCCCCGCGCCAGTTGGTCCAATCAAGGCAACCATAGAACACCCAGAGTCAAGAACGCTCTCAAGCAGAGCCAGGTCAGCAGACCGCACGGGCGGATAAGAACGGTCGGCCCGGTACTCTTCAAGCATCCGAACACGCTCCGCAGTCAAGCTGACTACACCAACCTGTTGCAGCGTCTCCACCGTAGATTGGATGCCAGATGACAGAGTTACTGCAAAATATATTACGACCGCGGGAGCAACCACTGAGTTCGATCCTTCGACCATCAGTGCCAATACCACTGCAGAAACATTCAGTGACAACACAAGCGACTGAATCAGTCCCGTACGCAGTGCGTAGGCGTTCGCCAACTGAATCGAGCTGCTGACGTATGCAGCCTCCGAATGAGCGTAGGCTTCTTCTCCAGCCCGACGTAGCCCTGCACTGACGGGCGCAGCGTGTAAGCCAGCCTGGGCACCAACCACCCCGATGAAGTCACCTCGGCGATTGGCAGCCGTCGTCGAGGCAGGGAGAATCCACTTTGAACCCTGACGCATAGCAAGCATCGCTAGGGGTGCTACCGCCAACACAACGATTATGAACAGCGGGGCGCCAGCCACTGCGCCTCCGATGAGCATAAAGGTCTGTAGAATGACCATAAATACCGAACCCAGGGCGCTAGGCACCGACATCTGAAGGTCGGAGAAGTCTTCACCCATCCGCCCCATGACCGCACCGCTTGTTCTAGGACTAGCGAATCGATCGAGCCTCCGTATAACCCGGTCGTGCAAATCGCTCAGCCTAGCGATGGGAGCCCAGTAGAGCGGGCCAAAGAACATGACGGACCCAACAATTGCTGCCAGTGCGCAAGCAGCTGACACTCCAGCAACCTGAGCAGACAGCCCATCACTGTGAGCAATCGTCAATGCAAAAGCAACTTCGGATCCGCTCAAGAGTAGGGCGCCACACGTAATCCACACCAAATGCGGTCCAAACAACAACAGGGCCGATCGTCGGAATGTGGCACGCTTCGGCTCAGGGTCAGGAAGGTCCTGTCCCTCGCTCACATCCGTCGAACCAGCATCTGCCTCCTTAGCTGCCCCGGGGCTATGAGCCTGCAACTCAAGAGGGTCTACCCTCGCATCATTGCCGGAGGTGAAGGCACTCGGTACGTACTCCTCCGAGCTTGCCAGAAGTGTGCACGTTGGCACGCACTCTAAGATCCTCTCGGCAACCACTTCTCGTGTTACAGGATCAAGCGCTGCGAACGTATCGTCCAAAATTAGCCAGTCCGGTTTGTCTGCCAAAACGATAGCGACAGCAGCACGGTGTCTCTCTCCTGACGACAAGGTTGTTGCGTCTTGCCAGAACCGCCCGATCACATCCTCAGTGAGCCCCATACCTAAAGCGAGGCTAGTGAACCGGGATACCTGATGTGGCGAAGCAGAAGCTCGCCACGCTGACAACACCGAATGGGACACTTCCGGGTTGCGTGGTACGAAAGCAGAATCGGGGGTGGTCACGGATGTGCGCAATGCTTCAGCGCGCTCAGACGTAGATGCAAGCACCTCTCTAGAATTTGAAGGCTGCCCCACCAAGTCCTGCTGTTTAACCGTGCAATTTGGAGACGACTCGAGCTTGTCGAGCTCACGCATCATTGGCACAGCGAGCCGAATAACCCGATAGTTTACGATGTTGTTCTGCACCGCTGCGTACAGGTAGCGGGCTGCCAAAATAATTCCAATACCGAAATGAGCGGATGGCCAGAGCCACGCGCCGAGAACCGCAACCACAGCGAGCACCGCAGTTAGTGCTCCCCGTTCAAGGAATCCATTCAGGACCTGCAACGGGACCCGTCTGCGCAGAAGCTGCTCTTCGGTGTTTCGGATGCTAGCGACCTTGTCCAGGGCGGTACCCCAGCTGGGGATGCTTCGCCCTCGAGGCAACGCGTTTGCTACACGCTGGATCCACTGCCTACGCTCTCCCTCTAGAGCGACGTACTGTTCCCATAGTCGGCCCACCAAGTTGATGAGACGGACGCTGACGAATACCAATCCAGTGATGAGCAACGCAGCGATGGCGCCGCTTGCACCATATAGCGCGAGCGAAGCCGCGAGAAAGGCAATAATCTGAACGGTTGAAACGGCGAAATCAACAACGAAGGCAAACTGGCTGATCTGTCCTGGGTATGTGAGAACATGCCCGTGAGCTTCCGGCGGATGGGATGACCTACTAAAGATGTCCCGGAAACGGCGGTATGTGAGCTGTCGAACCGCGATCGTGAGAATAAGCTCTTGGCGTTCCTTCACCCAGTACCCTAGGCTTTCAGCCAGGAAAGCGAAGATGAGTAACCAAATAGCACTGCCTGGGGTCCTCTCACCTGACGTTACCTGGCCGATACCTGCCGTAATCATCAGAGCCCCTGCAACATTCAGTAGGCCAGCGGTGAAGACGGTGAAACTCGTGCTCGTTGGCGCGAATACCAAAGCAAGCCAGCGAATCCGTCTCGGCAGGTTCCGCGCTATCCTTTGATAGCGCGCATACAAGTGTTCGATGGGCATGTCTCTCAGATGCAGGCTAGGAGCGCTCTGTGTTTCGCCCCGTCGCTTGTGATTGATCACCATTATGTTTCCAGTCATTCGGTATTCGAGTTCAGGTGTACGGCCTCGTTAATGAGTTCGTCGTTCGGAAAACGGGCTTGGAGGTCGGGCTCCCCGCATGCGCGGAGAAAACGTGCGTGTTGTGTTGTGTGTCACTAGTTTACCAGGCTCATCCCCGCATGCGCGGAGAAAACTCGAGAAGGCAGGTAGCGAGGGCGCCGCAGAAACACCAAGGAGTTTACGGTAAAGAGGCATAGTTCTTAGACTACCCGCCTACGCAAAAAACCCGCCCACCGTTTACGCGGTGAGCGGGTTTTTCAGCTGGTTTTGATACGCCTTAGCGGGCGGGCAATCCCTTACTCAGCAGCTACTGCGGGAATAACTTCGGCGCCACCCATGTACGGGCGGAGTGCTTCAGGAATACGCACGGAGCCGTCTGCCTGCTGGTGAGTCTCCAGGAGGGCAACCACCCAGCGAGTCGTCGCCAGGGTACCGTTCAGGGTCGCTACGGAGCGGGTGCGGCCCTTACGCACGTTGCCTGCCTCGTCCACGGTGTCCGGGGTGCGCTCGCGAATGTTCAGGCGGCGCGCCTGGTAGGTCGTGCAGTTCGAGGTGGAGGTCAGCTCACGGTAGGTGCCCTGGGTGGGGACCCACGCCTCGCAGTCGAACTTGCGGGCTGCGGAGGTGCCCAGGTCGCCTGCGGCGGTGTCAATCACGCGGTATGCGAGGCCGCAGCGCTGCAGCATTTCCTCTTCGAGGGACAGCAGCTTATCGTGCATCTCTTCTGCCTGCTCCACGGGGCAGTAGACGAACATTTCAGCCTTGTTGAACTGGTGCACGCGAATAATGCCGCGGGTGTCCTTACCTGCGGAGCCAGCCTCGCGGCGGTAGCAGGAGGACCAGCCCAGGTACTTCTTCGCGCCCTTCTCAAAGTCGAGAATCTCGTCGGTGTGGTAGCCGGCGAGCGCCACCTCGGAGGTGCCGACCAGGTACAGGTCGTCGCGTTCGAGGCGGTAGATTTCGTCGTCGTGCTTGACGTTGAAGCCGGTGCCGTTCATGATTTCGGGGCGGACCAGGGTGGGGGTGGTCATCATGGTGAAGCCGTGCTCGGTTGCGAGGTCGAGCGCCATCCACATGAGTGCCTGTTCGAGGCGTGCTACCTGGCCCTTGAGGAAGTAGAAGCGTGCGCCGGAGACCTTCGCGCCGCGTGCCATGTCGATGCCGTCGACGAGTTCGCCGATTTCGAGGTGGTCGCGCGGTTCGAAGCCTTCGGTGGTGAAGTCGCGGGGGGTGCCGACTTCCTTGACGACTACGTAGTCGTCTTCGCCGCCGACGGGTACGCCGTCGATGATGAGGTTTTCGATGCTGCTGATCAGTTCCTCGTATTCGGCGGTTTTCGCTTCGGAGGCTGCCTTTGCTTCGTTGACGCGGGCTGCGAGTTCCTTCGCCTGTGCGACGAGGGCGGGCTTTTCTTCCTTGGGTGCCTTTGCGACGGTCTTGCCGAAGGCGTTCTGTTCGGCGCGCAGGGTCTCGTATTCGCCGATGAGTGCGCGGCGTGCGGTGTCGGCTTCGAGGATGCGGTCGACGTGGGTTTCGTCCTTGCCGCGTGCTCGCTGGGAGGCGCGGAAGATGTCGGGGTTTTCGCGGAGGAGGTTAATATCAATCACTGTTTTATCCTACCTAATCTTACGGTGGGTTGTGGGCGGGGTTTGCGCTGGTGGGGCGCGGGTAGGTGCGGGGGTGTCTAGCGGCGGGGCGGCTGGTGGTGCCGTTAGTGGCGCTGCAGCTGTGCGGGGCGACCGTTCGGGAAGAGCGACTCAACCCATTCGTGTGCGGCGTCGAAGGAGCCGTCGGAGTGGATGGCGTCGACTTCGGTGTTTTCGTGGTCGGCGCGCGGGTAGGAGCCGAGGAATTTCAGCGTCGGGGAGACGCGGTGCAGGCCGCGCAGGGCGTCGCGCATGCGCGCCTCGTAGATGTGGCCGTCGGCGTCGATGCTGAACGAGTAGGAGCCCATGCCTTCGCCGGTGGGGCGCGATTCGATGCGGGAGAGGTTCACGCCACGCACTGAGAACTGTTCGAGCAGTTCGAGCAGGGCGCCGGCGCGGTTGGCGGGCAGCGGCACGGTCAGGGTGGTCTTATCGGAGCCGGTCGGTTCGGGGATGTCGGCGGTGCGGGAGAGCAGCACGAAGCGGGTCACGGCGTTCTTGTTGTCGCCGATGTTGTCCTGCAGTACGTGCAGTTCCGGGTGGTAGTTCAACAGCGCCGGAGAGCAGATTGCCGCATCGTAGGTGCAACCCTCTTCGAGCAGGCCGACAGCCGCCGCGGCGGTGGAGGAGCCGGGCAGGTAGGCGGCGGCGGGTACGTTCTCCTGCGCCCAGCCGCGCACCTGCGCCCAGGCGTGCGAGTGGGTGGAGATGGTCTTGACGTCTTCAATGCTGATGGGCTTCGCGGCGACCAGCACGAAGCGGATCGGTACGAGCACCTCGCGGATGATGCGTACACCCTCGCTGGCTGCGATAGCGTCCAGGGTGGCGCTCACACCGCCCTCCACGGAGTTTTCGATGGGCACCATGGCGGCGTCCGCCTCGCCCGCGTTCAGGCGTGCGAGCGCGTCGGGCACGCTGGTGGCGGGGATGCGTTCGGCGTCGGATGCGCCGGGGACGCTCAACAGGGCGGATTCGGTGAAGGTGCCGGAGGGGCCAAGGTAGGTGTATCGCATGCCACTATAGTAGCGTCTGCTGTGGAGGGGGCGCCGAATTCGGTGATAGGTTACGGTCTTTGGCGGTAGTTAAAAGACCCCACCAAAGTCACTAACCTATGGTCGAAAAACTTAGGTCATTACTGAAAGACCTAAGCCACCACCGAAAACCCAGGCAACAGCTGAAACCGCTACCTCACGAACTGGCGTACCCGCGCGGTGTCCCAGTACTGCGCGGGCACGCCTCCACCCATAAGCTCACGGGCGATAGCGGCAGCCTGCACGGAACCAGCCTCGGGCAGGGGAGCGTGCGAGCCAGCAATAATGACGTTGCCGCGGCGGCGGCCCTTCAACATTGCCGAATCCGCCACAATGCACACGTATTCGAACACCTCAAGCAGGGCGGACGCCTCCGCGCGGGCACCGGTCAGCGCCGGCCCGTCACCGCAGTTCAGGATGTACAGGCCACCGGGTGCCAGCGACTCGGCGACGGTGCGGGTGAACTCGACGGTGGTGAGCGCCTCGGGCGTGGTGTCCCCGGCGAATACGTCACGAATCAGCACGTCGCGGGATGCGGACGCGAAGGTCGCGGTGACGGCACCCGCCTCGCCCACGCGAATCTTCACGCGCGGCGCCTTGGGAATGTCGAACCAGGCGCGCACATACTCGGCGAGCTTGGCATCCAGCTCAACGACCGTGTTGCGGCTGGTCGGGTACAGGTCGGCAAAATAGCGCGCCATGGAGCACGCGCCGCCGCCCAGGTGGGTGATGCGCAGCTTCGCGGCGTCCAGGTGCTCTGCCACGTGGGAGGAGACGACCGCCGCGATCCAGCGCATGTACTCAAAATCCAGCTGGCGGGGCTCACCCACAATCACGTGGGAAGACTGCACACCATTAATGAGTAGCAGCCAGCCGTCGGCATGGTAGCCGTCAGGGACCAGCTCCGCCTCACCCGTGGAGATGGGGTACACGCCTGCCGCCGCGCCCTGCACGGGGGTGTTCTCGGTATCGTCGATGCGGTTCTTCTGCTGCTTCTGCGCCTTTTGGGACTTCTTGGGTGCCCTGCTCTTTTTCGCCATACCCACTAGCCTAGCCGACAGCCCGCACGCCCCTAGCGTACGCACCCGCAAGGAACCGCCTCCACAGGGGCCAGCTGAGTAGACTAGAACCCATGGGATTTGTATGTCAGGGCCGCTACGCGCTCGCACCAATTGAACCGACCGACGCCGAAAAATACGTCAACCTGCAGCTGAACTGCATGGAGCAAACCTACGACCCGATCTACTTCGACGCGCTCGGGGAAAGCTTCACCGCCCGCCACCGCGCCGAACGCAACGAATACCTCGAAGACTTCCACCGCCACCTCGCCTCCCCCACCGTGCGCGGCTTCTTCGCCTATGAGGTGCCCGGCTGGACCCCCGACGGCGGGCTCTCCTGCTCCATCGGCGCCCGCATCAACTGGGATAAGCCGGTCGGCCTGGCGCTCTCCCTGTGCGAGCCCTCCTCCTGGGAACTCGAACGCGCCGACAACCTCCCCGAACTGCCCGCAGGCACCCGCAAACTCGTGCACCTGTACACCCTCAACCACACACACGGCACCGGGCTCGGTCAGGCACTCTACGAGTCCGTCATCTACCCGGACGAAAACTCCTACCTGTGGGTCATGGCAGAAAACGAACGAGCGCTCTCCTTCTACGAGCGGCTCGGCTACCAGCGCAACAGCATCGAATTTGAGGCACGCGGCATCTGGGCACCCGGACGCAGCGTACGATACGCGCGCATCCTCAACCCCTAAACGCCACACCCCAACAGGGAAACAGCCCGTCCACATGACGCAGCGCACCGCACACCCTGTTAGGCGCCACCCCCACAACGCCTTAAGATAGAAGAGACCTATAAGCTCGACGCACCCGCGCACAGGAGCACATACACCCCTGCACAACCGCGGGACCCAGCGCCGAACATCGCATAGAAGGACAGTAAAACAATGACCACCGGTCTTTACCTCTCCGCTATGTCCCAGAACTCGGGCAAGTCCCTCGTAGCCCTGGGTCTAGCAGACTCCCTCATCAAGCGCGCAGACCGCGTCGGCTTCTTCCGCCCCGTATTCGACGGCGCAACCATCGCCGACGACCCCATGGCACGCCTCATCCGTGAACACTTCGGCCTGACCGAAGAGCAGGTCGGCGGCGCAGTCTCCATGACCGACGCACTCGCACTCATCGCAGACGGCGACACCGAAGAAATCTCCGCACGCGCGGTCTCCGCCTACGAGAAGGTCGCTGCAAACAGCGACGTCGTAATCGTTGACGGCGTCTACCTGCCCGCCAACGCGCTCTCAGTCGAATTCGACCTGAACGTCCAGATCGCCCGTGACCTTGGCCTGCCCGTCGTCGCAATCGTCGGCGCACAGGAAGAAACCGTCGAAGAAGCAGTCACCGCAGTCGACGTGGCACGCACCGAACTGCTCGCCTCCAAGGTAGACCTGCTCGCAATCATCGTCAGCCGGGCAGAACCCGAACTGCGCGACGAAATCGAAAAGTCCGTCAAGCGCGGCGACGCAAACCTGCCCGTCTACGTACTGCCCGAAATCCCCGAACTGAACGCACCCACCGTCGGTGAAGTTGCCGAAGCCCTCAAGCTCGACACCGAAGGCATCAAGGCAGAAGACCTCAGCCGCGACATCCACGGCATCAAGGTCGCAGCAATGAACGTCTCCAACTTCCTCAACCAGTTCGTCGACGGCGACTTCGTCATCGTCCCCGGCGACCGTGCAGACATCGTCGCAGCAACCCTCGCATCCGCACTGGCACCGACCTTCCCCGCACCCTCCGGCGTGCTGCTCACCGGCGGCCTGGACGCACTGCCCGGCAAGAACACCGCAGTCGGCTCCCTCATCGACAACGCGCCGTTCCCCGTGCTGTCCACCACCAAGGACACCTTCAAGTCTGCACGCGCAGTCTCCCGCGTCCGCGGCACCCTCGAAAGCGGCCACCAGCGCAAGCTCGCAGCGGCAATGGGCGGTTGGGACGAGCACGTCAACAAGGACGAACTGCTGGCACGCCTCGAAATTGAGCGCCCCGCATCCATGACCCCGCTGCGCTTCCTGCACAACCTCATCGAGACCGCACGCGCAAACCGCCGCTCCGTGGTCCTGCCCGAGGGTTACGACGTGCGTATCCTGCGTGCATCCGAAATCATTGCACGCCGCGACTTCTGCGACCTGATCCTGCTCGGCAACCCCGCCAAGATCGCAGAGATCTGCCGGGCCGAAGGTATCGAACTGCCCAGCACCATTCGTATCATCGACATCGAAAACAACGAGTACACCGAGGACTTCGCAGCAACCTACGCTGAGCTGCGTGCACACAAGGGCGTCACCATTGAGGCTGCTCGCGAGCGCATGACCGACCCCTCGTACTTCGGCACCATGCTCGTCTACAAGGGCATCGCCGACGGCATGGTTTCCGGTGCAGTGAACACCACCGCGAACACCATCCGCCCCTCGCTCGAGTTCATCAAGACCCGCCCCGGCACCAAGATCGTCTCCTCCGTCTTCCTCATGCTGATGGAAGACCGCGTTCTGGTCTACGGCGACTGCGCAGTGAACCCGAACCCCAACGCAGAGCAGCTCGCCGACATCGCGAAGGCATCCGCAGAGACTGCACGCCAGTTCGGCGTCACCCCCAAGGTTGCTATGCTGTCCTACTCGACCGGCACCTCCGGCGCTGGCGCAGACGTGGACGTTGTGCGTGAGGCAACCGAGCTCGTGCGCGCCTCGAACCCCGACTTCGCGGTTGAGGGCCCGATCCAGTACGACGCTGCTTCGAACATGTCCATTGCGTCGACCAAGCTGCCCGGCAGCGAGGTCGCTGGTCAGGCTACCGTGTTCGTCTTCCCCGACCTGAACACCGGTAACAACACCTACAAGGCTGTTCAGCAGTCTTCGGGTGCTGCCGCTGTGGGCCCGGTTCTGCAGGGTCTGCGTAAGCCCGTGAACGACCTGTCGCGCGGTACCACCGTTGAGGACATCATCAACACCGTTGCGATCACCGCAATTCAGGCACAGAGCCTGTAAGGTGCACGCGGCGCTGTAGCGTGAAGGCTGCGGCATTCCGTTGATATAGAAATCTCCCGCACTGGGCGGGGCATGCCGTGAAGGTGTGCTCCACCCGGTGCGGGAGATTTTTTGTAATTACAGGGTTTCTTGTAGTGCCATTCCCCGGTTAGACCTTGCGGGTGCGGCGGAGGCGCACATAGTTAATCACGTCAAGAACAGCCATGCCCACGGCGGTCAGAACCGGGCCGAGGGCGGGCGGGGCTCGTAGCCTTCTCGTCGGGCGCGCAGAGCGGCACTCAGGGCGTTACCCAGGTACAGGACGAGAGCACCGACGACGACCGCGACGGTGAGGGCACCGTCGAGGAGCGTGCGTGGGGTCAGCGGTGCGGTGCCTGCCTCAGCGAAGAGATTGAGGATGCGCACCGCGGCGTAGGCGTAGCAGAAGATGACTGCCGCGCGGATGGTGAGGGGTAGGTTAGTTCAGAAGGTTTTCATGCGGCCCCTTTCGAGGTGGAGGGCGGGCTTCTGTCTGGGTGTTACCCCAAGGATACCTAAGAACGCCGGCCTGTGATGCGAATCAATAGCGTTTGGGCTGGTGTGTTCTGCGTGCGGGGCGGGGTGATTGCTGCGCCGAGTTTAATCGCCGAGAAGCCACATGTGTTTCGAAAAGCAACAT
>NZ_KV821858.1:0-28660 GCF_001815755.1 Rothia sp. HMSC061C12 | reverse complement strand
CACATTCATGTGAAAAACTCAACACCCCACTCTAACAAAAAAATCACCCAAACCCCCAATAAAAACCCCCAACAAAAAAGGTTCCGACGCGCACACAACGCATCGGAACCTTTAAACACCAAACAGCCGCCAGGCTACGACGGAATCTGGCCAAACACATGGCGGCGAACCCACGCATGCATCGCAATACCCGCAGCCGTCGCCGCATTCATCGAACGCGTTGACCCAAACTGCTCAATCGACAGAGTATCCCTAGCCGCCGCATGCAACTCCTCCGACAAACCCGGGCCCTCCTGACCAAAAACCAGCACACACCTCTTCGGCAGATCATACGTCTCCAGGGGCACCGAATCCGGAAAAATATCAATACCAATAATTTCCAGACCCTCAGCCTGCGCCCACGCCACAAAATCCTCAATCGTCGGATGATGACGCACATGCTGATAACGATCCGTCACCATCGCACCACGACGATTCCAACGGCGACGCCCAATAATATGGACCTCCTTCGCCAACATCGCATTCGCAGTACGCACCACCGTGCCAATATTCAAATCATGCTGCCAATTCTCAATCGCCACATGAAAATCATGGCGGCGCGTATCCAGGTCAGCAATAATCGCGTCCATCGACCAGTAACGGTACTTATCCACCACGTTACGGCGGTCGCCCTCACGCAGCAGCTCCTCATCCCAATGGTCGCCCTCAGGCCACGGACCCTCCCACGGGCCCACACCCACCTCAAAACGGGCAGTACCCTGCTCAGTACCCTCAACAGCCTCAGCTACAGCCGCCTCAGCAGGCACAGCCTCAGCAGGTACAGCCTCAGCAGGTACAGCCTCAGCCGCCTCACGATTCTCAACCATCACAACCACCTTCACGCCAACAACCAGCGCCACTCCGGCGCCCACAGAGCCATCTTACAGACAAAAACCCGCACCACCAGCCACACACAGTAGCCAGCGGCACGGGTTCACCCGCCGCAGCGGAACGTCTTAAAAATTCACGAGGTCCTAGTCCAAGCTAGTAGAGACTAGTCCAGGCCCAGCTCATCCTTCGAGTACGCGTACAGGCACGGAACGCCCGCAACCTCTTCCACATGCTCCTTAGCGCCGGTCGCACGGTCAACAATCACAGCAACCGCCACAACCTCAGCGCCAGCCTTACGCAGCGCCTCAACAGCAGTCAGCGCAGAACCACCGGTAGTGGAAGTGTCCTCAACAGCAACCACGCGGCGACCCTCAACGCTCGGGCCCTCCACCTGACGGCCCATGCCGTAAGACTTCTGAGCCTTACGCACCACAAACGCGTCAATCGCACGGTCCTGATCACCAGCGGCACGCATAATCGCGGTACCCACCGGGTCAGCGCCCATGGTCAGGCCGCCAGCAGCCTCAAACTCGATGCCGTTCTTATCCAGCAGGTCCAGCATGACCTGACCGACCAGGCGAGAAGCCTCGTGGTGCAGGGTGATGCGGCGCAGGTCAACGTAGTAGTCGGCTTCCTTGCCGGAGGCGAGGACCACGTGCCCGCGCACCACAGCCAGCTCCATAATCAGCTGGCGCAGGCGTTCACGGGCTTCTTCAATGGGGAGGTTTTCAGAAAGCTTAGTCATAGTTCAAGTGTAGCGGCTCACGTGCAGGCGGCGCAGGCTATTCCCTGTGCTATTCCAGCGCTAGGCTATTCCACCACGCGACCCACCGACGGCGGCAACGCAGCGCGCAGCTTCGTCAGCATCTCCTCATACTCGGCGGTCGGGTCGGAATCAGCCACGATAGCGCCACCCGCGGCAAGAGTCACCGTGCCCTCATCGTGCGCCACGAGCGTGCGAATCACAATCGACAGGTTCGCCGAACCATCCGCAGACACAAAACCCAGAGCACCCGAATACACGCCGCGAGCGCGACCCTCCAGACCCTCAATAATCTGCATGGTCGAAGGCTTCGGGGCACCCGTCATCGAACCACCCGGGAAGCACGCCCGCGCGGCAGCCACCGCGGAAATTCCCTCACGCAGACGCGAACTGACCGTAGACACCAGCTGATGCACCGTCGAATAGCTCTCCACGCCCATGAGCACGGGCACGCGCACGGACGCCGGGTCAGACACCGTGGACAGGTCATTACGCAGCAGATCCACGATCATGAGGTTCTCGGCACGGGTCTTCTCATCGGTACGCAACCATGCCGCCGCCGCGGCGTCTTCTTCCGGAGTAACGCCACGAGCGATCGTGCCCTTAATCGGCTTGGTCTGCGCGTTGCGGTGCGTATCCACGCTCAAAAAACGCTCCGGCGAAGAAGAAAGCACCGAAAAATCACCGCACCGCAGATACGCCGCATACGGTGCCGAGTTGTGGGCGCGCTGGCGGCGGTACAGCTCAAAGAAAAGCTCCGGGCTCGGATTGGGGATGCGCGCGACCGTCTGCGCGGTAAGGCACACCTCGTAGCTGTTACCCTCGTAAATTTCGCGCTGACTAGTGCGAACGGCATCCATGTAGGCTTCCGCTGCGGGTGCCGGGAAGAGCAGAAGCTCGGCGAGCTCAGGGGTATTTACGGGGGTTCCCTCGGAGGCACGCTTCCCCGCCGCGCTCAGCAGCTGTTCCGCTGCCTCACACCACGACTCATCGCCCACCAGCCAGCTACGCGCCGCAGCCCCCGGGCGGGCATGCTCATGCACCAGGTAGCGGACCGCCGGCAACCACAGAGAATCCGGGGTCGGCGCCTCATACGCCGGCAGATAGCCCGGCACCGGGTGGCCGTGCTCCATGCCCATGGCGGCACGCGCCTCATAGCCGAAATAGCCCACGTAACCGCCACGCAAACCCGCGGGCAGACCGGTTGCCGCCGCGGTATCCGGGTGCACGCGCGGTGCGCGGGCGAGCGCCGCCTCCAACTGGGCGAAGGGGTCTTCCCCGCCAGACTCAGCCGCCGCACGCGCCGAATCCACGCGCAAGGGCGACAGCTGCGCCGGGACCACACCTACATACGAGGCAACCGACATAGGCGACTCCTCACGCGCCGAATCCAGCCAGAAGGAATACTCAGCGCCACCGCTCAGCAGCGGGTACGCCTCCTCGCAGTTCACCGCGAAAGGAAGCGGGCGCACGACAAGCTCCCGCGTCTGCGCATCCCACGGGATGCTCTGCAGAATACTCGGCAGGGCATGAGGGGACGCAGAAGCGGGAGCGTTCGAGGTAGAAAAAATACGGTCCGCGGAAGTTTCAGTCACGGACTCCATTGTATGGCGTACAGGCGAACTGGCGGTTTAGTGAACGACTGCGGGTGCTTCGCCGTTTTCGCTGGTCATCGGCAGACCGGCAGCGAACCATGCGCTGGTGCCGCCCGCAATGTTGTGTGCGGCGTAGCCGTGTTCGCGCAGGAAGGTTGCCGCGCGGTTCGAACGGCCGCCACCGTGGCAGATGACGTAGAAGTCTTCGCCGGGTGCGGGCAGTTCTTCCAGACGCTCAGCGATGGTGCCGAGGGTGATGTGCTTGGCGCCGGTGGCGTGGCCGCCCTCCCACTCGTAGTCTTCACGCACGTCGATGATAGTTGCGCCTGCGGGAACGTCGCGGGGGTCAACCTGGGGTACAGCGGTCATGGGGTTCTCCTTTGAAATGGTTAAAAATGAGCCGGTCGGCACGGCGGGGTGCCGGGTGGGCATAGTTATGGTTCCACTCTAGCGCTTTGGGGGTGCGTGGCGCATCTAGCCCGGTATTTGGGGGTTTGCGAGATTCGGAAGCAGTGCATACGAAAAAATCGAAATGGTTTTTCATGCACTGAATAAGAGTTTATTCTGTGAAATATAGGTGCGTGCCATGTATACATATGCATGGGCAAGGGTATACACTTATACACATATTGCCCGGGTCACACAGAACCCCGGGCTTGCACAGAAAAGAATTACCACCATGTCCAACACCATCACAGGTGCCGAACCCAAGGACACCAAGACCTTCTTCGGCCACCCGAGCATGCTCGCGAACCTGTTCACCGTAGAAATGTGGGAGCGCTTCTCCTTCTACGGCATGCAGGGCATCATGATCTACTACCTGTACTACACCGCCGACAAGGGCGGCCTGGGCCTCGACAAGGACCTCGCCACCGGCGTTATCGGCGCGTACGGTGCAGTCGTGTACCTCATGGCAATCCTCGGCGGTATCCTCGGTGACCGCATCCTCGGCCCCGAGCGTACCCTATTCTACTCCGCCATAGGCATCATGGCGGGTCACGTCTCCCTCTCCCTCATCCCCGGCGTCCCCGGCGTGGTGATTGGTCTGCTGCTGGTCGCTATCGGCTCCGGCGGTCTGAAGAGTAACGCATCCGTGCTGGTCGGTTCGCTCTACAGTGACAACGACTCCCGCCGCGACGCAGGCTTCACCATCTTCTACATCGGTGTGAACACCGGTGCACTGCTCGGCCCGATCCTGACCGGTTGGGGCTGGCAGACCGGCGGCTTCCACCTCGGCTTCGGCCTTGCCGCAATCGGTATGGCTGCCGGCCTGATTCAGTACTCGCTGACCCGCAAGAACCTGCCCGCCTCTGTGCACCACGTGGGTACCCCCTTCACCGGCGCCCAGAAGCGTAACTTCTTCCTGGCACTGGTCGGTATCGTCGTCGTTCTCGGCATCCTGCTGGCGACCGGTCTGATGACCGCAGACAACCTCAAGAACTGGGTCATGGGCTTCATCTTCATCGGCGCTATCGCCCTGTTCGCTCAGCTGCTGAGCGCCAAGGACGTAACCTCCGATGAGCGTTCCCGCGTCACCGCGTTCATCCCCCTGTGGATTGCAAACGCCGTGTTCTGGGCACTGTACCAGCAGCAGTTCACCGTCATGGCGGTGTACTCGGATGAGCGCCTCAACTGGAACATCCTGGGCATGGAGCTGAGCCCGAACCTGGTCAACTCCATCAACCCGATCTTCATCATCGTCTTCGGCATGATGTTCTCCGCCCTGTGGACCAAGTGGGGTGACCGCCAGCCGGTCACCACCCTGAAGTTCTCCGCAGCGCTGATTATCATCGGCCTGGCGTTCTGGATCTTCCTCGCTCAAGCAGGCGTTCAGAGCGTGAACGTCGGCTGGATCGTGCTGATTCTGTTCGTCTGCACCATCGCTGAGCTGATTATTTCGCCGGTGGGTATTTCGCTGGCGACCAAGCTCGCACCGAAGGCGCACCGCGTGAACATGATGGCGCTGTACTTCACCTCCGTGGCAATGGGCACCGTGCTGTCCGGTTGGCTGGCTCCGTTCTACAGCATGGAGACTGAGGTTCCCTACTTCACCTGGATGGGTATTATCACCATCGCGACCGGTATTCTGCTGTTCCTGGTGCACAAGCCGGTTCAGAAGATGATGCGCGGCGTGAAGTAACCGCAAAGTTGCTTATCTACACTGCCAACTCGCTGCTTCGGGCAGCGTGAGCGTGTAGATGTGAGGGCCCCAAATCCTTGAATTACCAAGGGTTCGGGGCCCTTACTATACGCCCTGGTACATGCTCCAGTGTATGCCCCGGTGTATGCTCCCGGCAGTCGGAGCCCCGGAATGTCGAGGGGGGTTCAGGAGGGGCGTTCGGAGCATGTTCCTTAATGAGACAATCCGCGCAGATTTTCTTATTAAGCGCCTTAATAAGAAAATTGAAGTGTATTGTCTTATTAAGACCCCTCAAGCACGACCAGCATTAACGACACCCAGGAGGAGGAACCATGCCCTCAGCCACCACCTGGCCCGCCCTCACATGGGAGCCGCAAACCCCCTGGGTTCACCGGGACGCCCTCGCCTCCCGACGCGCAACGCGCCGCAACTCCGGCACCTTCTCCAGCGCCGTACCCGCTTCCATTGCCGCACTCAACGTCGAACTCAGCCCCGCACTGCGAGCGCGCCTCCAGGAGAACGCCACCGCAATGACCCGCTTCGATGAGCGGCTCCACCACATCGGCGGCATCCCCTTCTCTGCGGTTCTTCTGCGTGGCGAATCCGCCTCCAGCTCGCAGATCGAAAACCTCACCGTTAGTGCCCGCAAGCTCTCACTGGCTGTCCTGGGTGCAAGCGGGTCGAAAGTTGGCGTTAACGCCGAGCTGGTGGCACGCAACGTTCACGCCATGCGTGCAGCCTTGAACACCGCAGAAAACATTAGCGTCGATAACATCCTCGCGATGCACCGCGAACTGACCCGCGGCCTACAGCAGGACTCCGGCGTACTCCGCACCCAGTGGGTGTGGATTAAGGGCGATTCGCCGGTAACCGCCGACTATGTGGCGCCGCATCACGAGAGGGTTCCTGCCGCCCTCGAAGACCTTGTAGCCTTCATGAACCGCCGCGATATTGACCCCCTCGCGCAGGCGGCTATCGCGCACGCCCAATTTGAAACGATTCACCCTTTCACTGACGGCAACGGCAGAACCGGGCGAGCCCTCATCTCCGCGCTCCTGCTCGCCCGCGGCGTCACCCGCCACGTGATTCTGCCCGTCTCCTCCGGGCTGTTGCACGATACCGATGGGTACATTCAGGCGCTCACCGACTACCGTGCAGGCGATGCCGAGCCCATCATCGAGCTCTTCATCGACGCCACACAGAAGGCAATTACCAACGCAGAAATCCTGGCGCAAGACATTGAAACCCTGCGCGATGAGGTGCTGTCCATTGCCCAGCGTAAAACCCCTCTCCTGCGTTCCCTCACCGACCTGTGCTGTACCGAGCCCGCCTTCACCGCACGCATGGTGGAGGAACACACGCGGGGGTCCCGGGCTAGTGTGTATCGCCTCCTCAACCGCATGGTGGAGTTGCAAATTCTGCGTGAAGAACGCGTCAAAATTCAGGGGCAAAAAGTGTGGACTGTCCCCGCTCTCAACCGCGCCCTCGACGACTTTGCAGCACGAGCGGGACGGCGCGGATAGATGCGCCTCCGGGTTCGATAACCCACGCGAAAATTCTGCGGCTGTAGGCGGGTTCCCATGCACGGAACTGTGACGATTTATGTCTCCGCATGAACACACATGACGAACATTAGAGTCAAAAAGGACGTATTAAGCCACGAACAGAAATCTACTAGACAGCCCTCAACCACGGGTCTAAGGTGAATCCATAACAAACCGGAAGGCCCCTTCCGGAACAACCCTTCAACCCTAAGCCGAGGAGAACATCATGGCACTTTACCTGGTAGAACTGACCCCCGCGCAGCCGTCCAAGGACGAAGCAACCGCACTCATCGAGACCGTCAACTCGTCCCTGAGCCACGGCGCAGAGCTCATCGAAACCCAGGTCTCCGCAGACCACAAGATTGTCTTCGTCATCGTCGAAGCTGAGAGCACCGCATTCGGCCCCGACCTCACCGCAGCCATCGGTGAGCGCGCAGCCGTCGCAGGCCCCGACGCAGTCCGCCTGGTCGGCGCAGAGCTCGAAGACATCAAGAAGCTCAAGAAGGACGCAGACTACCTGGTTGAGTGGGACATCCCCGCAGAAATCACCATGGAACAGTACCTGACCCGCAAGAAGGCAAACGCCCCCAAGTACGCTGAAGTACCCGAGGTTTCCTTCCTGCGCACCTACGTTCGCGAAGACACCGCAAAGTGCCTCTGCTTCTACGACGCACCCGACGAAGAAGCTGTTGTTCGCGCCCGTAAGGCCGTCAGCACCCCCATTGACCGACTGTTCAAGCTGCACGCATAGATGTGACACTCCCCGCTTAGGAGAAACCCCATGTCCGAGTTCACTCTCGAACCCCTCTACGACTACCCCCAGCGCGAGCAGGTGCTCGCCCTCGCCCGAACCCACGCTAGCGCGGTTGACCGTGGCGAGCGTTCCCCCTTCGAGAACCTGCGCGAAATCGCTAAGGACGGCCTGATTACTCTGGGCCGTGACGGCGGTTCCCTGGTCCCCCAGGTTTCGGTAGCGTTCGACCTTGCCACCGAGGATGCCTCCACTGCGTTCTCCCTGTGGGCTCACCGCTCCACCATCGCGTTCTTTGACGCTGTGGGCCGCGAGCTGCCCGAGGGTCTGGCGGATGCAACCGTCAGCGGCACCACCGCGATGGCGGCAGCGTACAAGGAGGCTTCGGGCCTGGCACCGATTAAGGTTGAGGGCACTCTCGTTGAGGGCGGTCTGAAGCTGAACGGTTCCGTGTCGTGGGCGTCGAACCTGTACCCGGGCGGCGTGATTGTTCTTCCGGTGGCTGTGCAGAACGCCCCGGAGAGCCACCCGAACCGCTACATCGTGACGGTTCGCCAGAACGTTGAGGGTCTGAGCGTTGACTACCACCGCAACCTGCTGGCACTGAACGGCACCGAGTCTGGCACTCTGAAGTTCGAGGACGTTTTCGTTCCGAGCGAGGACATTCTGAGCGACAATATTGAGGCGTTCCTGCACGATGTGACCGCGCCGTTCCTGCTGGTTCAGTCGTCGTTCTGCCTGGGTCTTGCCGCTGGCGCCCTGCAGGAGGCTGCTAAGCACCTGGACGTCTCTCAGGGCGTGTTCCGCCCTGAGTTCCCGCTGATTCTGACCGAGTACCAGAGCCTGCGTGAGGAACTGATTCGTCTGGCGTCTGAGCCGGAGCGTGCTGAGCGTCGTGACCTGCTGAGCTTGCGTTTGGGTGTTTCGCACTTTGCGACCATTGCTACTCACTTTGAGCTGCAGGTTGTTGGAGGCGCCGGTTACGTGGCTACTTCCCCGACTGCTCGTCGCCTGCGTGAGGCGTCGTTCCTGCCGGTTCAGTCGCCGACCGAAGGTCACCTGCGATATGAGTTGGCGCGTTACGATCACCTGGAGAACCTGCGTGACGCTCTCTAAGCTAATGAGCTACGTATAGCGAGTGTTTTTATTCGCTCTTTGCATCAATACCCCGTATATGCTTTGAATTGCATATACGGGGTATTGATGCATTCTGGGCTATATACGGGATATGGAGCCCACAATAAAAGAAGACTATGCCCTAATTAACGTATCTCTGCTCATATTTATAGGCGTTTAGCTGTGACCTACACCCATATGCGCGTAGAATTATGTGGAATTTTATACACCACCACATTCACCTCAGGAGCTCCCTTTGAGCATCTCTAAACTTCTCGGCTTTGACTGGTCGATTCACGGCGACGGTCGAAGCATTCAGCCCGGTTCCTTCGTCGCCCCGAACGAGCGCCTCGCCTGGCCGATTACTATCGGCATTGGCGCGCAGCACGTGGTTGCAATGTTCGGCGCAACCTTCCTCGTGCCGATTATTACCGGCTTCCCGCCGGCAACCACCCTGTTCTTCTCGGGTCTCGGCACGGTCCTGTTCCTGCTCATTACTCGCGGACGCGTCCCCTCCTACTTGGGTTCTTCGTTTGCGTTCATTGCGCCCCTCGCGGCTGCCAAGAGCTCGCACGGCCCGGCGGGTGCCCTCGGCGGTATCGTCATGGCGGGTGTGGCACTGTTCCTGGTCGGTCTGATTGTTCAGTTCGCTGGCACCGGCTGGCTCACCAAGCTCATGCCCCCGGTCGTGACCGGTTCGATTGTGGCACTCATTGGCTTCAACCTGGCGCCCAGCGCTAAGGACAACTTCATGGTGGCACCGGTGACCGCGCTGGTGACCCTGTGCTCCATCATCCTGATTTCGGTCCTGTTCAAGGGCATCATTGGCCGCCTGTCCATCCTGCTGGGTGTGGGCATTGGCTACATCACCGCTGTGATTCGCGGCGAGGTGGACTTCTCGAAGATTGACAAGGCTGTGCAGACCCAGGGCATCATTGGCCTGCCGCAGTTCCAGACCCCCGAGTTCCATTGGGAGCTCGCCGGCCTGTTCATCCCCGTGATTCTGGTGCTCGTGGCTGAGAACATCGGTCACGTGAAGTCTGTTGCTCTGATGAGCGGCAAGAACCTCGACGACTACTCGGGCCGCGCCCTCATGGCGGACGGCCTGGCAACCACCATCGCCGGTATGGGCGGCGGTTCCGGTACCACCACCTACGCTGAGAACATCGGCGTGATGGCTGCAACCAAGGTGTACTCCACCGCAGCGTACTGGGTGGCGGCTATCTTCGCGATTGCGCTGTCCATGTTCCCCGCATTCGGTGCGGCAATTGCAACCGTTCCCGCGGGTGTTCTGGGCGGTGCCGCAACCGTTCTGTACGGCATGATCGGTATGCTCGGTGTTCGTATTTGGAGCGAGAACCGCGTTGATTTCTCGAACCAGATCAACCTGACCACCGCCGCTGTGGCACTGATTGTGGGTATCGCGGATTACACCTGGACCTTCGATCAGCTGTCCTTCGCGGGTATTGCTCTGGGTACCGCTGCGACCCTGATTGTTTTCCACCTGATGACCTTCCTCGCGAAGTCCACGAAGGCTGCTGGCGACCCGCTGGAGCCCTTCGACCCTGAGAAGAGCGCTGAGGGACACTAGGCTCCTTACCGCCTGGCAGGAGTGATTCTCCTGATGCATAGGGCGTAGAAAAGCGGCCCGGATGGATTGGTTTCCATCCGGGCCACTTTTCGTATGTGCAGGGTTCGATTAGGCTAGGCTCGATTAGGCTAGCCGGTATGTCGTATTGCGGTTGCCTCGACCGCCTTCACGCACAATCACACCCTCCTGAAGAAGCTTCGTCAGAACGTACCGGACCTGCGGCTTCTGCAGCTTGGCAAAAGGCCCGGGTAGAGCACCCATGATGTCGTCGATACCGGCGGGGTGGCGTAGCGAGCGCAGGGCGAGGAGCACCGTCTCCTGACGAGTGCCAGGAGTCGTAGATGACGGTAGGTTCGGGTCTACTTCCGGCTTCTGGTGCAGTGAACCGGCGGCGGCACTATCGCCAACTAGAGGTTCCCGGCTGATCATCGCGGTAAAACGAATGACCCCATCAACGAACTTGATGGGCTTCAACCCTGCCTGACGCACCGCCTCCTGCGCCGTATAGATGCCACTACCCTCCCCCTCAATGACTCGGTATCCGTCTTCAGGGGTTGTTACGTGCGTGCAAATGTCGTACAGGCGGTCGTTCACACGGGAACGTTCGCCGTACTCTTGCAGGCGCTGAAGGGTAATTCCGTATAGACCACCGGGGTTTTCTACAGAAATCCGGTCAGGGAAAATCCTGACGCGCACCTCTTCGGTATCTGCTTTGGGGTTGAGGCTGCGGTGTACGAGTGCATTCGACAGAATCTCACGAAGGGCAATATCGGGTACTTCCTGCCCGTTGATGAGATGCCCATTGGACAGCTCGACAACCGGGTGTGCCAGGTTCCGATTGATCCATGCCAGAGTCTCTTCGAGCATGGCGGGGATGGGGCCGTCCGCCTCGAATTTGTCGAGGTTGCGAGCTTTACCGTTTGGGTCGATGACGACTCCAGTGACTTTGAGCGAGGGCCTGAACTCTTGGGGGTAAGAACCCAAGGCGTACAGGCCGGCAAGGGAAAGGTTGTCGGTTCCGAGGGCAATAATTCCCTTGCGGCGGAGCACTTCTTCATCGGAGCTTCCAGCAAGGCGGCGTGATTTAGCGCGTACGTCTCGCAGATAAGCAGTTTTGAGGCCTTCGTCTAGGTCAGCTATGGAGGTGTATTCCACCGGCTCCTCATCGAATCCGGTGCGTGTCCGCTGAGCCACCATCAGGTCGGTTTCGTGGCGGCTCATTTCGTGGTCACCGTCGCCGGAACGCACGTACGCTTTACCGCCAATGTAGGCGGGTCGTTCGTAGGGAGGCAGCGGAGGAATTGTGGCAACAAAGATTTTGGTGCCTTCATAGAGGATAGTGCCAGATTCCATGGTGTTCGGAGGCTTGAGGCCCCTGCGGAGCTTGTTGCCGAGGGTTTTTTCTAGGTCTGCAGGGTCGTATACGCCTACAGGTGCAAAGTCATTATTCTCGTCGAGGCCGCAGATAATGATTCCGCCCGTGGAACTATTGGAGAAGCTACTCAGGGTTGCGTCTAGGCTTCCCGGGTAGCCTCCGTGGGCTTTTTTAACCTCAATAAACTGCGTATCGCTACCGTGGGTGCGCAGTAGTTTGATGGTTTCAGCAAGCCATTCGGGGGTCCATTCCACGTTGTTCATACAAAAAATTTTAGTCTAGACACAAATCAGACACAAAAATTTGAGTCTAGACATAAATTTTTATGTCTAGACTCAAATTTTTTATGTGTAGACATAAAAGTTTATGTCTAAGTTATGTCTACGTTATGTCTGCAGAGGCTCACCTAGCCGCTAGCGCTGGATGGCTCGTGCTGGATAGCTAGTGCTAGGCGGCTAGGACCGTTCGGCGAGCATCGCCTCAATCGTCTGCGCTACACCGTCCTCATCGAAGGGTGGGCAGGTACGCCCCACCTTCGCAATGAGCGCCGGCTGACCCGACGCCATCGCGAAGCCCTCCCCCGCCCAGCAGAGCATCTCCGCGTCATTCGGCATGTCACCAAACGCCATCACCTCGTGCGCCTCAATGCCATGGCGTGCCGCGAACTTCTCCAGAATCCGCCCCTTATTCACGGTCTTAGAGCCCATCTCCACGAGCGGCTCACCGACCACGCCGCGGGTCACCGACACCAGCGAACCGACCGCCTGATGCACGCGCGCCTGCAGAATATCGGGGTCCATGCCGGGCACACGAATCAGGTACTTAATGACCGGGGTTGAGCCGATACGTTCGAGTGCTTCGGCGATTTTCGCCTCCACGACGCGGGCGCCCTCAAGCACCTCACCGCCGTCGTGCGGGCCCTGAATGTAGACGGTATCCACGGTTTCGAGGGTGTAGGTGGCGTCGGGGAACATGGGCTCCAGCAGCTCGTGGGCGCGGGCAATCACCGCAGGGTCTGCACCGTTGACTTCTTCCACCTCGTTCGCGCCCAGGTGGTACACCACCGCCCCGTTGGAGCAGATGGCGTAGGAGTCGAAGTCGGTCTGCTCGCGCAGGGGCGTGAGCCAGCGGCTCGGGCGGCCGGTGACGAAAACGATGTCGATTCCGGCGGCGCGGGCGGCCTCGAGGGCGCGCAAGGTCCGTGGGCGGAACCGGAAGTCGTGCCCGATGAGGGTGCCGTCCAGGTCGCTGGCGATGAGTTTAATCATGCAGATATGCCTTCAATGGTGGGGTGTATCGGTGCTGGTCAGTGTACGGTACTGGTCAGGGCGCGGGTCTGGTGAGACTGTGCCGGCGTGCCGCTATGCCGCTGTGCCGCCGGTTCCGCGTAGGTGACGGTCAGGAACGCGCGACCCAGGCCGTGGCCGAGCAGGTTAAAGTTCACGACGGCGGGGCTGGCGTTCTCGTCAATGTCGAGCTTCTCCACATCCACGGCGGTGACGCAGAAGATGTAGCGGTGCGGGCCGTGACCAGCCGGAGGGGCAGCACCCAGGAAGCCCGCCACACCGGCGTCGTTGCGGTGCGTCAGGGCGCCGGCGGGTGCATCCGCGCCAGTGTCAATGCTGGTCACGTTGGCGGGAATATTGGAGACAGTCCAGTGCCAGAAACCGCTGGGGACCGGCGCATCCGGGTCGAAGCAGGTCAGCACGAAGGACTTGGTACCCTCGGGGAATCCGCTCCAGGACAGCTGCGGGGAGCGGTCCTGACCGCCCGCCACGCCGAAGAGGGCGGAGCGCATCCATTCGGGGGCGGTGCCGCCGTCCTGAATGTCGGTGGAGGTCAGGGTGAATTCGGGCAGTTCGGGCAGGCCCGCGTAGGGTTCGCGGGGCAGGGGTGCGGTGCCGATGTTGGTCATGGTGCTCCTCAGCGTTGGGGTGCGGGTGGATATGGCGACGCCGGCGGACAGAGTGAGCTATCCGCCGGCGAGGCGTAGATTATTTAGCCGTTGAGTACGGCGGTCAGTTCTTCGCGGGTGGGCGGGTTAGCGCCCGCGCGGGAGACGGTGATGCCGGCTGCGGTTGCGGAGAAACGCAGCAGGTCGGCGATGTCTTCGGCGGTCAGTGCGGCGACCTTGGCGCGCGCCTCAGCACCGGCGATACCGCGGTCGAGCAGGCCCGCGATGAGCGCCGCCATGAGGGAGTCACCGGCGCCGACGGTGTCCGCAACCTCAACACGGTGTGCGGGCTGGCTGATGCCCTCGGGGTACTTCTTGGTGAAGGCGATGGGGCCGTCCTCGCCGCGAGTGATGACCATCAGCTCAGCGCCGAGGTCAAGCCAAGCGCGTGCGGTGTCGTCGAGGGAGCGGTCGGGGTAGAGCCACTGCAGGTCCTCGTCAGATGCCTTCACGACGGTGGAGAGGGACACGAACTTTTCAGCCCAAGCGCGGCCCTCGTCAACGTTGTGGATGAGGGTGGGGCGGCAGTTCGGGTCGTAGCTGAGCAGGGCGCTGTCGCGGGCTGCTTCGAAGGCTGCGGCGACCACGTGCGCGCCGGGTTCGAGCATGGCGGCGATGGAGCCGGTGTGCACTGCGTCGGAGGTGCGTGCCAGTTCGGTGAGCTTCTCGGCGACGGATTCGAGGGACCAGGTGATGTCGAATTCGTACTCTGCCGCGCCGTCGGCACCGATGGTTGCCTGGGCGACGGAGGTGCGTTCAGCACTGTGCTCGAAGGGCAGAGTTACCTGGGATGCTTCCAGGTGTGCGTCAATGCTCTTGCCGTAGGCGTCGGGGCCGTAGTGGCCGACGAAGTTGGTGGGGTGGCCGAGGCGGCGTGCGCCGACGGCTACGTTCATGGGCGATCCGCCGGGGTAGGCGCGGGTTTCTCCGTCGTGCTGGTGGACGACGTCTACGAGTGCTTCACCGATTACAGTCAACATGGTTTCAATTTTACCTATGTTTTCCCATGTCGTGGGGTGTGTTTTTGTGGGTATTTGAAGTGGTTTTACTTTTCCTTTTGAGGGCTTGTGTTGGCTTGCCGGGCGGGTGCAGGAACTGACTTTTACCTCTTCTGACTTTTAGCCCCAATATCACTAATTTTGAGGCTCTGAAGGGGTCCGCACGGGTTAGACTTAAACCGACGCCGGGTCTTAACGCCCGGCACGGTATTGACGCGACAGCACCGTCGCGCCTACCCTCCAACGACGAAGTTAGGAAGAAGGTCATACGTGACGACTGCAACCGCTACCTGGGTTAACCGTGAGGCTACCGCAGAGGAGCTGATCCCCCTCATCGGTAAGCTGCACCGCGAGAACGGCGTGGTGCTGAGCATTCACGGCCGCAGCCTGGTCAACAAGTCTGTCATTGAGTTGCTGAAGCTGCACGATTTCGTATCCCACATCGATGGTGCGCCCCTGAACCCCGCGCACTCCCTCGAGCTGGTTCGTGCTCTGACTGAGCTGAACCTGGGCGCTTGCTCGATTAACATTGCTGCCCTGCACAAGGCACACCACGAGGCGGGCTCCCCCGAGCTGTCCATGTGGCTGCCCGAGCAGCTGGGTTCCTCTGTGAACCACCAGGGTGACCAGCCGAAGGAGCAGGACGTTGTGCTGTACGGCTTCGGTCGTATTGGTCGCCTGCTGGCTCGTATTCTGCTGGAGCGTTCCTCCTCGCCGCTGGGTTCTGGTCTGAACCTGCGCGCTGTTGTGGTGCGTAAGAACGGTGATAAGGACCTGGTCAAGCGTGCATCCCTGCTGGAGCGCGACTCGGTTCACGGCCCCTTCAAGGGCGTTATTGAGGTGGACGAGGAGAACAGCACCATCATCGCTAACGGTGTTCCGGTTCGCTTCATTTACTCTTCGGACCCGACCACTGTCGACTACACCGAGTACGGCATCAACGACGCTCTGCTGGTGGACAACACCGGCCGCTGGCGCGACGTTCCGGGCCTCGAGCAGCACCTGAACCGCCCCGGTATTTCTCGTGTTCTGCTGACCGCTCCCGGTAAGGGCGACATGAAGAACATCGTGTTCGGCGTGAACGACAACGTCATCACCGATGAGGACAAGATCCTCTCCGCAGCATCCTGCACCACCAACGCAATCACTCCGGCGCTGAAGGTTCTGGATGACGCATACGGTGTTGAGCGCGGCCACGTTGAGACCGTTCACGCGTTCACCAACGATCAGAACCTGATCGATAACTTCCACAAGGGTGACCGCCGCGGCCGTTCCGCTGTGCTGAACATGGTCATTACCGAGACCGGTGCTGCTAAGGCTGTTTCGAAGGCTCTGCCGCAGCTGGAGGGCAAGCTGACCGGTAACGCTATCCGCGTTCCCACCCCGGATGTCTCCATGGCAATCCTGAACGTGAAGCTGACCAAGCCCGCAGGTTCCGCTGAGGAACTGAACGAGCTGTTCCGCCGCGAGTCCATTGACGGTGCTCTGCGCCGCCAGGTGGGCTACTCGGATTCCCCCGAGGCCGTTTCCACCGACTTCGTGGGCTCCCGCACCGCGGGTGTTGTGGACTCGCTGGCTACCGTGGTGACCGATGACTCCGCAATTGTCTACGTCTGGTACGACAACGAGTTCGGTTACTCCTGCCAGGTGATTCGCGTTCTGGAGCGTATGGGCGGCTACGACGTGCCCTCCTACCCCGCTAAGTAGGTCACCCCAGCTCATCTGACACACATATAACGAACCCACCGGTACATATAGCCATTTGGCTATATTGCCGGTGGGTTTGTTTATGAGGTTATATGCGCAAATAAGGGGTAAATTACGCCTTACGGCGGTACACCACACCCTGATGCGCCCGCAGCGTGAAGCTCGAGGGCACCGGGCGGTTTGCCGCATCCACCAAACCGGAGGGAACCTTCACGGTCACATCCTTCGAGCCGGTGTTCAGTGCCGCCCAGCCGTTCGTAAACGCGCGGGTCTGCGCGGTCTTCTGCGCGATAATGCCGCCGACCGGGTCCCCCAGATCATAGGAGAGCTCGGGGGCGTGCGGAATCTCGTCGTAGGCGTCGTGGTGGGTTGCGCTGATGCCGGTGAAGGCGCCTCCGCCGAACACCCAGAAGCCCGCCAAACCGTAGAGGAAGTTCTCATCCGTGCCGGTAATCGGAGCCTTGCGGTCACTAAGCGGGGTGCGCAGAATCGTCACCTTCTTCTGCGAGGCGGCACTGCGGCCACCCAGGCCCGCAAAAGTAGCGCCCAGGTTGACGTCACCCGCCGAGCCGTTCGCAATCTCACGGCCCTGCATCACGGCATACGGCGAGGTCAGGTAATCGTTCGGACCCCAGCCGAGCCACACCTCCTCAAAGCCGCCACCGTAGGCGCTGTGACGCTCCCACTTGCCCCAGCGCAGACGCGCTTCAGCAATATTGGGCACCAGAATCTTGCCGATCTTATTCAGCTCAATACCGGCGTAAGCAACCAGAAAATCCAGGTGCTCACGGATCTTCGTCATGGACTCCACGCCCTGGATGGGCAGGTCCAGACCGTAGTAGTCGTTCTCCACGTCGTTATCCGCCATGACCCCGTCGAAGGGTGAGTCGCGCATTTCGCGCACCACAGCGTCCACCCAGTGCCAGCGGTAGTCGGCGTTCCACACCTGCATCTGGAAGTGCTTGGAGTAGCCCTTCCACTCGATGCGGTCACCGTTGAGGCGGTGGGCGAAGAAATCCTTACCGGAGTTCGCCATGGACTGCGCCAGCGGGTAAGACACACCCGAGGAATAAATCGGGCCGGGCTCATAGGAGCGGGTGGAAGACAGGCACTTATACGCCAGTACCACCATTTGAGGTGCACGCTTCTTCAGGTAGCGTGCTGCGTCCAGTTCCCAGGGCTGCAGGATTGCGACAGAGTAGTTCTTGACCGCAAAATCGAGCTGCTGCTGGGTAATGGGCTTACCGCCGTAGCGGACCCAGGCACCAAATTTGCCGGGTCCGCCCAAGCGGGTGAGTTTATTCGCCATCGTACTCCGGGTCGAATTCGGGGGCGCGAGGGGGCAGCTTGCCCAGCTCGCGGTAGATCGTGTTGTAGCGGTCCATGACCAGTCGCAGCTGGAAGAAGCTGACGATACGGTCGTAGGCGTTCACACAGTAGCGTTCGTAGATGCTGGGCTCCTCCATGAGGGTGCGCAGCGCCGCCGCGAAGCCGTGAATATCGCCGGGGATGGTCAAGATACCGCAGTTACCGATTTCGTGGCCGTCGGGGGCGACCAGCACATCGTCGATGAGCTGGGACATACCGCCCACGTCGGTGCTGACCAGCGGGATGGACGCAGCCATCGCCTCGAGCGCCACAATCGGCTGACCCTCATTGTAGCTGGGCATGAGCAGCAGGTCGAAGCGGTCGAGCATCGCACGCACGTTCACGGTGCCGTGGAAGGTGATGTACTCGCCCATGTTGAGCTCTTCGATGGTGCGCAGGCACAGTTCGTAGTACTCGGGCAGGTGGTCCTTGGGGCCGAGCACGTCCAGGTGGAAGTTCACCAGACCCTGATCACGTAGCACCGCGAGGGAGCGAATCAGGTCGGTCAGGCCCTTAATAGGCACCACGCGGGCGATGAACACGAAGCGCCACACGTGGCCGCGGCCCTCAGCGAGGATGCGGGCACGCGCCGACTGGCGGGCGTAGTAGGCTTCCGCCACGGACTCGATGAGCATACCGTTGGGCAGAATGATTGCGCGGTCCTTCTCGCCCGCGTTCATCTGGTCGATGGGCGCACCAATACCGCGTGCCTCTTCCAGTGCCTTGGGGTACAGGTAGGTTGCCATGTCGGCGCTGGGGTAGCAGAAGCGTCCCATTTCGACGAACCAGACGGACCAGGCACGCTCGTCGAGGGTGACCGGGCCCAGGCCGGGGTGCTCACGCTCCTCGTTGAGGAAGGCGTAGTCGGTGGTGACGGGCTTCGCCATGTTGCGTTCGAGCTTGGTGTTCACGGTGTCGCGAATGTACAGGTTGTGCTCGGTCAGCAGGAAGCTGGTGCCGTGGTCACGTGCGGCTGCGGCGGCGATGAGTGCCGCGTACCCGGTGGTGTGGGCGTGGTAGACGCGGGCGTGCGGCATCCGCTCGTGCAGGATCGCAAAGAGGATGGAGACGAAGTCGCGCACCTTCCAGAAGAGCTCACCGAAGGGCACCTCGGAGAAGAAGCCCAGACCCGCAATCGCCTGCATGAACTCGCGGGTTCCGAAGAGGCCGAAGAGGTTGTAGCTGCGGGTTGCGGGGTTGATGCCCTCGTCGTAGAGCTTCCAGAGGGGGTTCACGTCGCCGGCGATGAGGGCGCTGAATCCGTCCATGAGGCGCTGGGTGAGCGCCTGACGCTCCGCAAAGTTCATGCGCAGTGCGGAGGGGTCGCAGGCTTCCGCGAAGGCGTCGCGGTTGACTTCCAGGCTCAGGTACAGCACCTTGACCCACTTGACGTTCTCGGGCATGCCGTAGAGGTCTTCGTGGGGGGAGTTCTTATCCCAGGCGATGTGAATAATGCCGTAGGTCAGATCCGGGTTTTCGCAGACGATATCGTGCACCACCGCGGACACCCCACCCTTGAGGTAGGGGTAGGTGGATTCCATGATGATGGCGACGTCAACGTCCGGGTATTCGGGGTCGCTGTAGTGGGGGCCGGGAGCCGGAAGCTGCAGCGGCGCGTAGTGGTTTCGGTACATCTGTTCAGTCATTGTCGTGTGTATCTTTCGCGGACCGTGCGGTTCTTACCAGGCGAGGGCTCGACGCCAGAAGAGGGAGTACTCGGGTGCAGCCCACGCCTGACGGTAGACGCGGTAGCATGCGAAGGCGAGCACTGTCTCGCCCACGATGATGGGCAGGTAGCCGGTCTCGTTGGGCAGGATCATGAAGGAGATGAAGAGCAGCACCAGGTGCGCTGCGGAGAGCAGCTGCACGGTGACGTACATGGTCATGTACTCGATCTGGTAAATCAGCAGTGCCACTGCAACGAAGAGGAACGCCACGACCAGGCCGGAGAGCGCCAGCGGGTAGGACTGCGGCAGGAAGATGAACATCAGGATGCCGGTGACAATAGCGCTGGCGATGTAAATCAGCAGGGAGTTACGGATAGCGTGGTTGGAGGTGCGCAGAGCCTTCGAGGACTCCTCCTGAACACCCTTGTAGGGCAGGCGGTCGAAGATGGTCCACAGGTGCTGGATGCTTGCGTTGACGCGGTCTGCCTCCACCACGAAGAAGTAGTTGTAGGCGATAACGCAGGGGATCAGGCTCAGGTAGATTGCCACGACGTTGATTTCACCGCCGGTGACCAGGAAGAGCATGTACTTATCAGCCCAGATGATGGAGCCGGTGAAGAAGCCGCGCAGGGCGTCGAGCGCAATGTCCTTGAGCGGGATGCGCGCGAAGTGCAGCAGGTGCACCAGGTCCTTACCGAGGCTCACAAGCAGGATGAGCGAACCAACCAGCGGCGGCAGGAACCAGATGACGGGATAGCAGTACAAGGCAAGAGTGTAGCCAAGCCACGCGATGAACCAGATGATGCGGTTCTTCGCGAGGTTCGGGATGACCAGCAGCTGCGCGAACGCAATGTTGAGAACGCCCAGGACGAAGAACGCACCGAATGCAGTCGGGCTCCAGTGAAGAACGAGGGCGACCGGAATTGCGAAGAGCAGCACCAGCGGCATGGTCATGAAGAAGAGATAGAGCCAGTTGCGGGTGAACGCGGTCAGGTCGGTAATGTCCTGGAACTGCGGCTCGGACATGCGTGCGCGTACGGCTCGTGCTTCGGCACGCTTGAGCTGGTGCTCAAGGGTTTCAGCGTGAATACGCAGGCCTTCGCGGGCGTCCGCAATCTTCTTGTGCTCCATCTGGATAGCACGGTAAAGGGGCAGGCAGGCTGCCTGGCTGAGCCAAGGAACGGTAATGGACGCCGCCAGAATCACCTGGATCAGGGGTACACCATCAAGGTTGTACCGGTTAATGGTCGGGGTGACCATGGGGAAGACGGTGGTCAGCAGCGCGACCGGGGAAACGTAAAGCAGAAAGTTAATGAGGAGGCGCCAGGCGGTGGTGGTTTTTTCCTCGGTACCGTGGTTGGTAGACAATCTTGCAGACTTTCAGTCGATAATCGTAAAGATTAGGGGCAGTGTGTTTGAACAGCACCGTGTGACGCGCCAGGGGGGAAGACTCGTCGTACCGAGAAGTGCCGGGTCCCCATGGTTTGCGCTGATGCCGCCGTGAATCAATATACGGCATATATCAACTAAAACCTTTGGTTTCCTTAACCCTCTACTTGATATTTGGAGGGATTTAGGACACACCCACATAATGCGCGTCACACAAGAATGCAAAACATCTAGTGAGAGCAATATTCTATGCAATATACGCGGGGTGCAACAACCTTGATTTGGGTGCTCCACGCGAGGTGCTGACGCGCTGGCACACCGGCACAAGGTTCACCCAACCAAGGATCCCCCGCACTACCTGCGCACGCACCATGTGTCCCTGCGCAAAAGCATCCCGGCCCCTCCCACAGGGAGGGAACCGGGATGCTCTAAGCGACCCTAACGGGCCTTAGCTATTTAGGATGCGCTCGAGAGAGTACGCAGTGCCACAGACACTACAGCCAAGCGCGGGTGACCGGATGCGTCGGGAGCAGCTTCGCGGATCTCCTTCAGGACGCGGTCGATGTTGCCGACGCGGGTCGGGTGGTCCTCAACCCAGGTGTCCAGAGCCTGCTGTGCACCTTCCACAGTGGAGAAGTCGCCCTTGGCGCCCTCTGCCACGGACAGTGCCAGCTCTGCTGCGGTCTCGTAGAGGCTGCCGCGCAGTGCCTGACGTGCCAGGATCTCCCAGCGGTCGTTGCGAGGCAGGTCGGAGATGAGGCCGAGCAGCTCGTCCACCTTGAAGCGGTTGTAGGTTGCGAAGTAGACCGGTGCCAGCGAGGTTGCCTCGAAGTCGTGGTCGCGTGCCGCACGGATGACGTCCAGCAGGGCGTAGCCCTCGAAGCCGCGAATCCAGATGACGATGAGTTCCTCGGGCAGGCCCCATGCCTCGCCTGCGTCGCGCTTTGCACGAACACGGTCGCGGGAGATGCCGGAGAGGTACTCGGGCAGGTTACGGCGCATCTCGACGACGGAACCGAAGGTCTCCAGCAGCTCAGAGATGCTGGTGCCAGCGACCACGCCACGCTCGGTGATGAACCAGCGGACTGCACGGTCCAGAACACGCTGGTTGTCGCGCAGGACGGTGAACCATGCATCCAGCGGGGTCTTCGGGGGCAGTTCGCGGTGCAGCTTAGCTGCGGTGCCCAGCTCGAAGAGCTCGCGAGCGACGATGAAGGCGCGTGCGACGGAATCGATACCGACGTTGAACTCCTCCATCACGCGGTATGCGAAGGTGATACCGCCGATGTTGACCAGCTCGTTAGCGACGCGGGTGCAGATGATTTCCTTACGCAGCGGGTGCGAATCCAGGTGCTGACCGAAGCGCTCGACCAGTGCTGCCGGGAAGTAGCTGCGCAGAACGCCTTCCAGGTAGGGGTCGTCCGCGAAGTCGGTCTGCTCCAGTGCGTGAGTAAGGTAAATCTTCACGTACGCAGCCAGGACGGACAGCTCGGGGCGGGTCAGACGATCGCCGGTGTTCTCCAGGCGTGCATCCAGCTCCTCGTCGGTGGGCAGGAACTCAACGGCGCGGTTCAGGCCGGCGCGCTCTTCCAGGTCGCGCATGAGGCGCTTGTACAGGTTGATGCCCAGGAAGGAACCGTGGAACTCACCCTGCAGCAGCACATTCTGCTCAACGTTGGTCTCGAGGACCTTGCCGCCGACCTCATCCTGCAGGGACTCGATGAAGGAAGCACGCTCTTCGCTGGACAGCTCGCCGTGTGCCACGAGGCGGTCCACCAGAATCTTGATGTTGACCTCGCGGTCACTGGTTTCCACACCTGCGGAGTTGTCGATTGCGTCGGTGTTGAGGATGACACCGTTGCGTGCAGCCTCAATACGACCCAGCTGGGTGAAGCCGAGGTTACCGCCCTCGCCAACAATCTTGGCGCGCAGGTCCTTGCCGTCGACGCGCAGTGCGTCGTTAGCCTTGTCGCCCACCTGTGCGTTGGTCTCGGTGGATGCCTTCACGTAGGTACCGATACCGCCGTTGTAGATCAGGTCGACCGGTGCCTTGAGGATTGCGGAAATCAGCTCGGTCGGTGCCAGCTCGGTGACGGACTCGTCCAGGCCCAGAACCTCGCGCACCTCGGGGGTGATCTCGATGGACTTCAGGCCGCGAGAGTACACGCCACCACCGGCGGAAATCAGGTCGCGGTTGTAGTCCTGCCAGGAGGAACGGGGCAGGTTGTACAGGCGCTGACGCTCGTCGAAGGACACTGCCGCGTTCGGTTTCGGGTCCAGGAAGATGTCGCGGTGGTCGAATGCTGCGACCAGGCGGGTTGCCTTGGAGCGGAGCAGACCGTTACCGAACACGTCACCGGACATGTCGCCAATGCCGACTGCGGTGAACTCTTCGGTCTGAGCGTCGTGGCCCAGCTCAGCGAAGTGACGCTTGACGGACTCCCATGCACCACGTGCGGTGATGCCCATTGCCTTGTGGTCGTAGCCGACGGAGCCGCCGGATGCGAAGGCGTCGCCCAGCCAGAAGCCGCGCTCCAGGCTGATTGCGTTTGCGGTGTCGGAGAATGCTGCGGTGCCCTTATCCGCTGCAACGACCAGGTAGTAGTCGTCAGCGTCGCGTGCCACAACACCCTCGGGGCGGACAACGGTCTCGGAGCCGTCGGTGCCCACCGCAAGGTTGTCGGTGACGTCCAGCAGGGAGCCGATGAAGACCTTGTAGGACTCGCGACCCTCGGTGATCCATGCGTCACGATCCACTGCGGGGTCGGGCAGCTGCTTGGGGTAGAAGCCACCCTTCGCGCCGGTGGGGATAATGACGGCGTTCTTCACCATCTGTGCCTTGACCAGGCCGAGCACCTCGGTGCGGAAGTCGTCGCGGCGGTCCGACCAGCGCAGGCCACCACGTGCGACGCTACCGAAGCGCAGGTGAACACCCTCAACGCGCGGGGAGTAGACGAAAATCTCGAACTTGGGGCGGGGCAGGGGTGCGAAGTCAATCTCCTGCGGTGCCACCTTGAACGCGAGTGCGGGGCGGTCAGCAAGGTATGCGTTGGTGCGCAGGATAGCGCGGATGACCTTGCCGAGGGAACGCAGGTAGCGGTCAGCGTCCAGGGTGGGGATCTGGTTCAGTTCCTCAACCAGGGCTGCTTCGATTTCGTCACGGCGTGCGTTGCGCTGCTCATCGTTGAGACCGTTGTTCGGGTCGAAGCTGACCTCGAAGAACTCGACCAGGTGCTTGGTGATGGCCGGGTTTGCGAGCAGGGTGTTCGACATGAAGGACGGGGTGTAGCCCAGGCCCAGCTGAATCAGGTAGTGGTTCAGGGCACGGAACAGACGTACTTCCTGCCAGGTCAGGCCCTCAGCCAGGATCAGGCGGTCCAGGGTATCGGACTCGCGCTCACCGAGCAGGTAGGCGTTCAGGGCATCCTCGTACAGGGAAGCCACAGCGTTTGCGTCCACGCCCTCGGGGAATTCAACTCCGAAGTCGTAGAGGTAGCCGTAGTCTTCGCCATCCTCAGGCTTGAACTCGTAAGGCTTCTGATCAACAACGACCAGACCCATATTCTGCATAACCGGCAGCAGCTCGGTGAGGGTGTGAGGTGCGGACAGGTAGGTCTTCAGTCGGGTGGTGTTGGCTTCGCCGGCTTCAACCTTGATTGCGGCGGGCTTCTGGCCCGAGAGAGATTCAAGAATCACGATATCCTCGATTGCTTGTTCTACTGTGTAATCGGCTCGGTAGGCTGCACTAGTCGCATCTGCCCAGGCTGATGCGAGTCGGCGGCCTGCCGCTCCGGGTTTCCATGCCTCAATAGCAGCTGCGGTTGCTTCCACCCAGGAGCGGGCGGCTTCTTGCAGTCGCTTTTCGAGAGCTTGATGATCCGTCTTCGGCACATCATTGGGGTTGGTGAGCCGAATGCGGAAAAATAGACGCGCCAGCGATGAGGAGGACAGGTACACCTCATGGTCGATGGCACTAAAATCAAATTCCTGTTGGAACACCCGCTGAATACGGGAGCACACGTTCGTGTTGTAACGATCCCGAGGCAGGTACACCACGGCGGAAATAAACCGGTTGAACTGGTCGGCGCGCAGGAACAGGCGGGTCTTGCGGCGCTCCTCCAGGCCCATGATGCCGCCGAACGTATCGGTCAGGTCATTAGCGGAAGCGTGCAACAGCTCCAGGCGCGGGTAATCTTCCAAGGCACCCAGAAGCGCCTTGTCAGAGTAAGAACCGGGGTGGTAGCCGAGGCGGCGGCGCACCATCGCGATACGCTCACGCACCAGCGGAGTCTCAATAGCGGGCAGTGCGTACGACTGACGGGTGAACAGACCCAGAATGACGTACTCACCAATCACGCGGCCGTTCAGGTCGAAGCGGCGCACACCAATGTAGTCCAGGTAGTCGTTCCGTGCGACGGTGGAGCGGGAATTCGCCTTCGTGATGTACAGGGGGCGCGGGAACAGGGCACGCTCCAGGGTCTCGCCCGAAAGGGGGATGCGGCTCTTACCCTCCGTGGTGCGCAGAATACCGAGCGCCGAACCGGGGCGGTCCACCAGGGAAATAGTGCCGGAGGTGCCGTCCAGCACGCGCTCCTTCACACCCATGAACACGAAGTTGCCGCGGGTCAGCCAGCGCAGGAAGTCCTGTGCCACCTCCACGCGGGAGGCGGGCTCCACACCGCGCGGGTGGGCAGCGTAGGACTCTTCACCGTGGCCCAGGGTTGCGCCGCGCAGGTCATACATGGACTGCGCCAGGTCGAAAACGCGGGTGACCATAGCGTCCAGGTCGGTATGGCAGGCGCGAACGTCAGCGAGGACGCGCTCAACTTCCTTCTCGCAGCGGCGCTGATCTTCCTCAGTGAGGTAGCGGGTCAGGCGAACCGCAATCCAGGATTCAATAGCGACAGTGGTACCCGCCGGGGCGTTCTCGCTGAGCTTGAGGGAGGGCACGCCAAGAGTGGCGGTATCGCCACTGGCGAGGTTGCCGCGCATGCCAGTGCCGCGCAGGCTCAGGAGGGTACCGTCCGGGCCGCGTTCAGCGAGGAAGGTAGGGTGAAGAATGGTGACGAAACCACCAAAGTGCGCGGCAAGGCATGCGGTCAGGGAGCTGACGATGTGCGGCATGTCGTCGGTCGCGACGTACAAGGTGGTGTTGTACTCGTCGTTGCGTGCGGCAACGACAGGGGTCTTGGGCAGGCGGATTTGAGCCAGCGCACGGTGGGTGCGAGCCAAATCCTCTAACTCTGCCGGGGTGAACTCTTCACGCTCATCTTCGGGGCTGTTCAGGAAATACTGCTCGACCCATGCATCGGCGCCAGCGAAGTGTGCCATAGCCTTGTCAGTCATTGACAATCTATCCTCCGAATATCGGTATCACTTCACTGTGACGGTGTCTGTGTGGTCTCATGTGCGCGCCGTGGCGCGCGAGCACTTATACCAAGCTTATACCTTTGAGGTGTTTCTGTCAGACATATCGCTCTTGTGGGCGTAGAAATTATTTTTATCTTCTTCCCAAATCCAGCGCGCATTTGGTACGGGTTCAAGAAAGTAGGTGCATCTTGAGGGGTGGACACGTACAGTGAAACTATGAGTTTGCGTACTGAATCTTTCCTGGTGGGTCTCATTGGTGACGGCATCACCTCCTCACTGACCCCTCCCATGCACGAGGCGGAGGCGGACGCGCACGGGGTGCGCTACCTGTACCGCCCCGTCGACCTGGACGCCCTGAACCTGGACGGCGCCTCCGCCCCAGCGCTTCTGGATGCGGCGGCACTGCTCGGTTTTAACGCTTTCAACATCACGCACCCGTGCAAGCAGTCCGTCATGGAGCACCTGCACGAGCTCTCGGATGCGGCACGCGCCCTGGGCGCGGTCAATTGCGTGGTGATTCGCGAGGACGGCAGCTTCTACGGCGACAACACGGACTATTCGGGGTTCATCGCGGGGCTGAAGCGCGGCCTGCCGCAGGTGGCGGAGGATCCGGCTCGCATGGAGCACGTGGTGCAGCTAGGTGCCGGCGGTGCCGGTAGCGCCACGGCGTACGCGCTGTGCCGCCTGGGGGTGCACCACCTGAGCCTCTTCGAGCGTGACGCGGCGAAGGCGCAGGGGCTGGCGGAGCAGCTGGGTGGGCTCTTCCCCCAGACCCGAATCGAGGTACTAACCGAGGATGAGCGCCTCATTGAAGCTCTACTGGAAGCTCAGGGTTTGGTGAATGCGACCCCGGTGGGTATGCACGTGCATCCGGGTATGCCGTTGAGCGATTCGGCGCTGAGCGCCGGGGTGCTGCGCGAGGGCCTGTGGGTTGCGGACGTCATCTACCTGCCGCAGGAAACACAGCTGGTACAGGTAGCGCGTGCCGCCGGGTGCGAGGTGCTAACGGGCGGCTACATGGCGGTCGGTCAGGCGGTGGATGCCTTCCGCCTCTTCACCGAGTTAGAACCAAATGCAGAGCGCATGGCAGCTCATTTTGAGGCGCTGATTGCGGCACAGCAAGGGGTTTAGAAAATTAAACACGGAGGTGGGGCTGGATAGCTAACTATCCAGCCCCACCTGCTTTTATTCTATATACGGAATATATTCTGTGGGCTATGCATCCAGCTCATCCAGGGTCTTTTTGTAACCCTCACGAGCCGTCAGCGCACCCAACGCCACGAGCACGCACATGGCAACCGTGAACACGGCGGGCAGCACTGCATTATGCAGGTCAGCACCGGCGAGGCTCGTCGCCACGGCGGGGGCGACGCCTCCAGAAATCGCGAAGCCAATCTGGGTACCGAGCGCCAGGCCGGTCACGCGCACGCGGGTCGGGAACATCTCCGCGTAGAAGGCGGGCCACACGCCGTTCGCCATGGAGTAGAGCGCACCGTGCATGAGCACGCCGTAGGCGAAGATACCAACCCAGTTACCCTCGGCAATCGCGCCGAGGTACGGGAACATCACTAGGGAAGAAGCCACCGCACCGGTAATGAAAACGGGCTTGCGGCCAATCTTATCGGCGAGCATGGCGGCAAGCGGAATCGCAATCAGGCCGAGAGTATTCGAGGCGACCGGCACCAGCAGCATGGTGCTGCGGTCAAGGCCGTAACCCTTGGTGGCGAAGGAAAGCGCGAAGGTCGTGAAGACCATGTTCACGGTGTTGACCATGGCGCACACGGCAATGGTGAGCACGGCGCGCTTGTAGTGCTTGAAGACCAGCATGAGCGGGGATTCGGTGAGCTTTTCGCGCTGCAGGTAGGCGGGCGGCTCGGAGAGGGAGCGGCGAATCAGCCAGGCGGTCACCACCACGAAGGCGGAGAGCCAGAAGGGTACGCGCCAGCCCCAGCTGAGCAGCTGCTCGTCCGGCAGGGCGGCAAAGGGAATGAACACGGCGGTCGCCAGTAGCGAGCCGAACTGGGTGCCTTGCAGGGTCCAGCTGGTCGTGAAGGCGCGCTGATGCTCGTTGGCGTGCTCCAGGGAGATGGAGATGGAGCTTGCCTGCTCACCGGCGGCGGAGAGGCCCTGAATCATGCGGCAGATGACCAGCAGGGTGGGGGCGAGGATACCCGCCTCGCTGTAGGTCGGCAGGCAACCGATTGCGAAGGTGGCAAAGCCCATCAGGAAGAGCGTGAGCATCAGGACGAATCGGCGGCCGTAGCGGTCACCGAGGGGTCCAACGATCATGGCGCCGAAGGGACGCACAACGTAGGCGACGCCCACAACCACCATGGACTTGAGGATGCCGATGGCGGCGGTGTCTTCGGGGAAGAAGATGCGGTTGAGCACGATTGCGGCGGCGGTGCCGTAGACGGCGAAGTCGTAGTATTCGAGGGCGGAGCCTATCCAGCTGGCGAGGG
>NZ_KV821857.1:56881-66510 GCF_001815755.1 Rothia sp. HMSC061C12 | reverse complement strand
TGGTCGTAGTTAAAAACCATGGCAGAAGACGCTAAACCATGGCACAAATTCTGCGAGGGGTACAACCCCCAATAGCGAGAAGCCACTTATAACGTGGCCGTTCGAAACACATGTGGCTTCTCAACTTTTACACCTGCGGAGGCATAGGGTGGAATCGTCTAGAACAGGGTAAGATTTTATTTTCATCTCCAGTTTTCATGTCTTCTGTGCCTAGATTTGTTACCGCACCTACACTAGTGGATTCTTAATCATAACCTTTAGTGTTTATCATCAACTACAGGGGCAGAACCAATTTCAAGCTCATATTCAGAATACAGCCTATCAACATCTCTCATTAGACAATAGATGTATGCAACTGCTAGGTAATTCAAATTTTCTATTTTCAGAATTCCCTTCCTATCCATCTTTTTAAGTGTCATCTCCATAGATTTTTCAGAATATTTCTTAAATTCATTTTCATACAATGGCCTCACCACTAATCGTGCATAAACTTGAGGCATCACAAAAGCCACTACAGTAGTAAAGAGGCATATTAAATCCTTAAGCCAATCACCCTTAAAATCGAGGAGCAGAATATTACTCTCAATCTGAAGTTGATTCCTAATAGCCCCATACAGAATAAGAGCAGGAAAGAATGCTAGTGCATAAAAAACAACCCACAATTGATTTGAACTATTCCAAAATTTTACAAACTCTAAGACTTTCTGAGGGAGCTTCAAATAATGAGTATTAAATTTATAAACTTTAACAAATAAGAAATTTCGATTCTTCCCAACAGAAAGAACTCCAATACAGGCAACAATAACAAAACACGTAACATAGGCTGCAGTAAGAATTAACGATTTATACTGCAAATATATTAGAAAACAGGGAATAAGCCATGAGTACCAAATAATAATAATCACCCAAAATTTCATGCGGTCCCAGCCGAAGGGAATTTCTAATTCAAAATCAAACCCCGAATATCCATAGGTATCTATAAAATCGCCCCCATATTTTTCGGCAGGTTCCCCGACTCTTTTATCTCTGTCATAAATCCTACGAGCCAGCGTGTATTCAACAGCAGGAGATCCATCTGTACCATTCATAAAACTATTAATTCTACGCAAGGTAGACAAATTTTCCATGAGAGCATCCTTTTCGCTATACGTCAACATTAAAGATGAAGCAAGAGCAAACCACGCGAAGAACAACAAAACCCATAGGGGCATATCACCATATCGAGACAAGTTTACATCTTCGGGAACAATCGCTTTCCCCCAACCAGGAGATTCCAGAAACTTAAATGGATAGGGGATAGATACACCACCCCTAAAATATCCGGCCAAGAGGCCATGCCAAAAATTTACGACAAATACATAAAATACAATCAATCCAACCATTCGAGCAAACTTCCGGTACGCCATACGTCGAGCGTCATTCACCAATCCGCTTAGCCCATCAACATATTTCCCCACGCTCACATAAAGACTCAATAAAAGACTAGCTATCGAAGTAATAACACCTAATCTAATGTCAAATAAATAATATGGAGCATTAAATATTAATTCAACAGTATGAGTAATAAAATCCATACGTAAAGGTAATCCACCAGTCGCAGCAGACAACATATCACAATAAATATAAATTAAAACGGGTGTAACATACGGGATTGACCCATACACAAAATGAATAAATGGGCGGATTATTATATTGTCTTTGAAAATTTTTTTTCGCTGCTTTTCATGCTCATCACCCCATATTCCATTAACCTTATCAATAATATTTAGAATCTTCCTAGATTCTTCTTCAGCACCCATAAGCATTCCCTTTCCGACAACTTTGTTGGTTGATAAACTTCCTAGACAGCCGCGTTTTACATCATTGTGCAACTGTCAGCGTTCACAGATTATCACGAAATGATAAAGAACATCATGAACCCCGCAGGCCGGTGCCCATTACGCACCAGCCTGCGGGGTTCACTGCGGATATTCAGCCACGTTACCCATCAACTAAGCACCCAGGAGGGTCTTCGGGTTGACCGGAGTACCCGTGCCCTCCGCCAGGTGCTCAATACGCTTCAGAATCAGGCCCTCACGCAGCGCCCACGGGCACACGCGCATCGTCTCAACCCCGAACGCCTCCATCGCCGCCTCCGCAGCGATAGCGCCCGCCAGCATCTGCTCCGCACGAGCCTTCGAAACACCCGGCAGGTCAGCACGCTCAGAGACAGTCATCGCCTCCATACGACGAGTCCACAGGCGCAAATCCTGCAAATGCATCTCACGCTTCACATGCGGGCCCGCCGAATACGGCGCCGCACCACAAATACGCGCCAACGAACGGAACGTCTTCGACGTACCCACCGTCATATCCGGCGCACCATAACGCAACAGATTCTCCGCCACCGGGGCGATCTGCTCACGCACATACTTACGCAAACGCTTCACCTGCTTCGGGCTCGGCGGCTGCTCATCAAAAAACTCACGGGTCAGACGGCCCGCACCCAACGGCACACTCATCGCCGCATCCGGCAACGCATTCGTACCGGTCGAAAACTCAAACGAGCCGCCACCAATATCAAAATCAAGGATGCGTCCCGCACCCCAACCCTGCCAGCGGCGCACCGCAAAGTACGTAATTGCCGCCTCCTGATCACCCGAAATACCGTTCAGGCTCACGCCGGTCTGCTCACGCACCTGATGCAGAACCGCCGCACCATTACCCGCCTCACGGATAGCACTCGTGGAGAACGCCAGCAGGTCCTCCGCCTCATTCTCAATCGCGAAGTCACGTGCGCTAGTCACGAAGCGGGTCAGCGCGTCCGCGCCCTCCTGCGAAATGTTGCCCTCAGCGTCGAGGTACTGCACGAGCTGCAGCGGAATCTTGTGCGACGCGTACGGTTCGGGGCGCGCTCCAGGGCTGCCGTCAATCAGTAGCAGGTGGACCGTATTCGACCCGACATCCAGAACTCCCAGGCGCACGATGCGCTCCCCTCCCCCGCCCCGCGGCGGGATATCGTCTGTGTGCGGTACCGCAGGTGCGGCGCCTCTTCCAGTCTGTCAGAGGCGCGGCTCACTCCGCAAACAATCCGGGCGGATGCCCAGCATCAGCACAGCGCAAGCCTAAGAAACGCAGCGCGGGCAAAAAATGCGCAGGGCATGTACTCTCCCGAGCACGCGAAAGGCGCAGGAGGCGCCCCACCCCGCTAAGGGGTTCGGGACGCATCCTGCGCCTTCAAGTAGAAACGCTACTCGGCTGACGACGCGGCAGATTACTCGGCGGTCTTCTTCGCCGCGGTCTTACGAGTGGTCGTCTTCTTCGCGGTAGTAGACTTTGCGGTCGTCTTCTTAGCCGTGGTGGTCTTCTTCGCGGCGGTCTTACGCTTGACCGGGCCCTTCGCGCGCTTGTCAGCAAGCAGCTGCACCGCACGCTCGTGGGTCAGCGACTCGACCGACTCCGCACGCGGAACCGTAATGTTCGTAATACCGTCGGTGATGTACGGGCCAAAGCGGCCGTCCTTCACCACGATCTTCTTCTCGCTGACCGGGTCCACGCCCAGCTCAGCCAGCGGAGGCTTAGCCGCCGCACGACCGCGCTGCTTCGGCTGGGAGTAAATCTCCAGCGCCTGTTCCAGCGTAATCGTGAAGATCTCGTCTTCGCTGCCAATCGAGCGGGAGTCCGTGCCCTTCTTCAGGTACGGGCCAAAGCGGCCGTTCTGCACGGTAATTTCCACGCCCTCAGCGTCGGTACCGAGCACGCGCGGCAGGCTCATCAGCTGCAGTGCCTGCTCCAGGGTCACGGTCGCCAGGTCCATGGACTTGAACAGGGACGCGGTGCGCGGCTTGGCGGGCTTCGGCTTCTTCTTCGGCTTGGGCTTGCCGTTCTTGTAGTATTCGGTCGGCTGCGCGTCCAGGTATGCCTGAATTTGCTCCTCGGTCATCTCTTCGATGACTTCGGTGACGTAGGGGCCGTAGCGGCCGTCGCGTGCCACGATCTGGTTGCCGGAGACCGGATCAACGCCGAGTACGCGGCCGTCGGACTTGCCCTGTTCGAGCAGTTCGCGTGCCTTCTCTTCGGTCAGTTCGTCCGGTGCCAGGTCGGCGGGTACGTTCGCGCGAATCGGTTCGGTCAGTTCGCCGGTCTCGGTGTCGAGGGTTCCTTCGGCTTCCAGGTAGGGGCCGAACTTGCCCACGCGCAGCACAATGCCGTCCGCAATCGGGATGGAGT
This sequence comes from Rothia sp. HMSC061C12, assembly GCF_001815755.1. NCBI lineage: Bacteria > Bacillati > Actinomycetota > Actinomycetes > Micrococcales > Micrococcaceae > Rothia > Rothia sp. HMSC061C12. The sequence goes on along the minus strand of NZ_KV821857.1, from coordinate 62,301 downwards.
TGATGCTGCGGGCGTCAATCTCGCCGAGGTTGTCGACGATGGGCTTCAGGCCGCGCTTGGAGCCGCCGCCGAAGTAGAACTCGCCCAGCCATTCGACGCGGGATTCTTCGCCGCGTGCGATGCGGTCGAGGTCTTCTTCCATCTGCGCGGTGAACTCGTAGTTCACGTAGGGGCCGAAGCTGGATTCAAGCAGGCGCACCACGGAGAACGCGATCCAGGACGGGATCAGCGAACCAGAACGAACGTTCACGTATCCGCGGTCCATGATGGTCGAAATAACCGCCGCGTAGGTGGACGGGCGGCCGATGCCCAGCTCGTCCAGGGTCTTCACGAGGGACGCCTCGGTGTAGCGCGGGGGCGGCAGGGTCTCGTGGCCGGCGGGTTCAATCGCCTCGGCGGTCAGCGCCTCGCCGGTGGTCAGGTTCGGCAGGCGCTTCTCAGCGTCCTTCGCCTCACGCTCAGCCACGCGGGATGCGTCAACGCCCTCCTCGTAGGCGGCGAGGAAGCCGCGGAAGGTGATGACGGTTCCGGATGCAGCGAACTCAGCGTCCTGGCCGTTAGATGCCACGGCGCCCAGGCGCACGGAGGCGGTGGAACCGGTCGCGTCAGCCATCTGGGAGGCGACGGTACGCTTCCAGATCAGTTCGTAGAGGCGGAATTCGTCGTTGGACAGGGAGCCGCGCACAGCGTCCGGGGTACGGAAGGTGTCACCGGCGGGGCGGATTGCTTCGTGGGCTTCCTGTGCGTTCTTGCTCTTGGAGGTGTACACGCGCGGTGCGGAGGGCACGAATTCTGCGCCGTACAGCTCGGATGCCTGACGGCGTGCGGCGGAGATTGCCTGCTCGCTCAGCGCCACCGAGTCGGTACGCATGTAGGTGATGTAACCGTTTTCGTAGAGGCGCTGCGCCACCTGCATGGTCACGCGGGAGGAGAAACGCAGCTTACGGGCGGCTTCCTGCTGCAGGGTGGAGGTGGTGAACGGTGCTGCCGGGCGGCGCTTGTACGGCTTGGTCTCAACGGAGCGTACGGAGAACGCGGCGGTCTGCAGGGCTGCGGCGAGCGCGCGGGCGGCTTCCTCGTTCAGGTGGGTGACCTTGGAGGTGTTGAGGGTGCCGTTGTCTGCGAAGTCCTTGCCGGTGGCGATGCGGTTGCCGTCTACAGCGACCAGCTTGGCGTCGAAGCCTTCGGAGGCTGCGGTCAGGAAGCGTCCGGTCAGGTCCCAGTAGTTGGCGGCGACGAATGCCATGCGTTCGCGTTCGCGTTCAACGACGAGGCGGGTTGCGACGGACTGCACGCGACCTGCGGAGAGGCCGCGGCCGACCTTGCGCCAGAGTACGGGGGAAATTTCGTAACCGTAGATGCGGTCGAGGATGCGGCGGGTTTCCTGTGCGTCGACCAGGTGCAGGTCGATGTCGCGCAGTTCGCCGAAGGCACGCTGAATGGCTTCCCGGGTGATTTCGGGGAAGGTCATGCGGTAGACGGGTACCTTGGGCTTGAGGACTTCCTTCAGGTGCCATGCGATGGCTTCACCTTCGCGGTCACCATCGGTTGCCAGGTAGAGCGCGTCTACTTCTTTGAGCTTGCGCTTGAGTTCGGCGACCTTTTTCTTTTTGTCGGGGTTGACCACGTAGTAGGGTTCGAAGTTCTCTTCAACGTTGACAGCGAACTTGCCGACGGGGCTCTTTTTGAGGTTTTCGGGCAGTTCGGAGGGCTGCGGAAGGTCGCGGATATGGCCCATGGACGAGTCGACAAGGTAGTCCTCGCCGAGGTAGCTGCTAATGGTTTTGACCTTGGAGGGAGACTCCACAATCAGCAGGGCTTTTCCGGTCTTTGCCTGAGCGGGCACGGCACTCCTCTATCTGTGTGTTGAAAAGCTACGTATTCAACCATAACCTACGCTGGCGCTTGTGGGCGCCGGCGGGGTGTGGTTGTACGCGGGTGAGGTGATTGGTGGGGGTGTAGTTTATGTTGGGTTGATGTGGTGCGCTCGGTTCGTTTCATGCGGCGAGCGCGCGGTGACCCGGCACTGGGCGAGCTGGCCCGGTTCTGGTTGATGAGGACCGGGCGTGTTGAGCTTGCATAAGTGCGCAGGGTACTCGGTACATCATACGGTACCGGAGCGGTGGTGTGTGCACGGGATACATGGGGGCGGTTGCTGGGGCGCACCGCACCCGCTCACCTGCGTTTCTAGCTGGTGAGGGTATCAGAGTCGGGGTGGGTGCCGTCCAGGTATGCGGGCAACAGCGGGTATTCGCGGCCGTACACGGTCTGCGGCGCAATGCGCACCCACTGCATTTCGTGGGTTTCGGAATCGGGCAGGTCGAAGGTGCGCACAATCTGCGGGGTCATTTCCGGCGGTAGCCAGTGGGCGATACCGACCACGATGACGGAGCGGATGCCGTCTTCGAGGGTTTCGTCGATTTCGAAGGCGACGCGGCGGCTGACCACCACGGAGGAGAACTTGTTGCCGCGGGTGGTGCGGATATAGATTTCCTGCTTGTCGTCTTGGCTGGCGACGGCGTAGAGCACGGGCAGCACATCGACGTGCTGTCCGTCAGTGAGGATGAGGCGGCCGAGAGTGTTTGCGTGCAGACGCTCCCAGCACTTGTCGACGCTGATACTTTCATCGGGGTACAGGTTACTCATGGTTTCAGTGTATGCGATGGGGTGGGTGCTCTTGCGCAGATGACGGTTTTGGTCAGTGGGTGGGTCGGGGCTGTGTCATTGCGCTGCCGCCTATACACGGTGGGCGCGCCCGGGCAGATGCGGCGGGTGCGTAGAATGGTGTGCATGACTATTTCTGCCGCCTCTTTCGCTCCCGAGTACGCCGCCGTTGCGGATGCTCCCCGCAGCGATGATTACGCCCGCCTGACCCGCATCCGTGAACGCCTGTTGGCGTTGAACTACAGCTATGACGCTGTGCAGGAACTGCTCGGTGCTGAGGCGGCTGAGGCGATGGCTCGCGACCAGGTAGTTCCGGGCCTGTGGCGTGTGGAGCATATTCTGCGCGGCGATTACAGCGCGGGTAAGAAGAACCTGGCGCGTCTGCTGGCGTTTTTCCTGCTGGCTCGCCCGCTCACTGTGTCTGAGGCAGCCGAGGTTTTCGGCGATACCCTGGTTGACTTCGAGAATGCCGCGCTGATTGAGCGCGACGCTGCGGATTCTACCCGCTGGTCCGCGAGCGTTGATTTGCGCCCGCACGCCGCCGATGACGGCACCGAAATCTTTGTTGCCGCCGACCTGGGTGCGCATCAGCGCCCCGGCGTGCTCCGTAAGGATCACGTGCTCGGCATTGGTCACGCCTCCCTGACTCTGGCACAGATTACCGAGCGCACCCCCGTCAAGCGTGCCCTGGATGTGGGCACTGGCTGCGGTATTCAGACCTTCCACCTGCTCGCCCACGCTAAGCACGTGACCGCCACCGACATTTCGGAGCGTGCCCTGGCGTTCACCCGTTTTAACCTGCTGCTGAACGCGCAGGCACTCAATATTGATCCGCAGAACCCGCAGGCGCGCGTGAGCCTGCGTGAGGGTTCCCTGCTGGAGCCGGTCGCCGGTGAGCTTTTCGACCTGGTGGTGTCAAACCCGCCGTTCGTGATTACCCCGCGCGTTGCCGGTGAGAGCGCCGAGGAGCAGTTCACCTACCGCGACGGCGGCCTGCCCGGTGACGAAATTGTGAGCACGATGGTGCGTCAGCTGCCGTCGGTGCTGGTGCCCGGTGGTCGCGCGCAGATGCTGGGTAACTGGGAAATTATTCGCGATTCTGAGGATCCGGATGCACCGCGCCCGTGGGATGAGCGCCCGCGCGCCTGGGTTGCCGACGGCGGCGCGGAGGCCTGGTTTATTCAGCGTGAGGCGCTGACCCCCGCCTCCTACGCGGAGACCTGGTTGAAGGATGCGAGCGAGAACCGCGACCGCAGCCACTACGAGCAGACCTACGTGGCGTACCTGAACGACTTCGCTTCCCGGAACGTTCATTCTATTGGTTTCGGCATGATTTGGCTGCGCCGCCCGACCGAGGCGACCGCGGCAGGCGTGACCGAGCCCCTGCAGCGTTTCGAGGAGATCACCTACCCGATTCAGCAGCCCATCGCCCGCGCCCTCACCGAGTCCGTGCGCCGCTACGACCGCCTCGCCACCATGGACGATGAGGCGCTCCTAACCGCACACCTGGAGGTTGCCGAGGACGTCACCGAGGAACGCCACGGCCGCCCCGGTGCAGAGCACCCCAGCGTCATTTTGCTGCGTGCCGGTTCGGGTCTGTGCCGCACCCAGCTGCTCTCCACCGAGACGGCAGGTTTTGCGTCGGCGAGCGATGGTGAGCTTGCCGTGGGTCAGATTGTGGCTGCTCTTGCTATGCTGCTGTCCTGGCCCGAATACGATGAGGCTGCCGCCGCCGCGCGCGGTACGCAGGAGCAGCATCCGCGCGACACCCTGCTGCACGCGGTGCGTGAGCTGGTGCTCAAGAGCTTCCTGCACTTTAGCGACGAGCACGCGGGCGCAGCATCGGCTGACGAAAATGCCGCTGAGGTACATGCGGCAGAAGCGCAGGGCTAGGCGTGCGCTTTTGGTCCCTTCACCCTTCCCTGCTCGATCGTCGCGCCCTGGTCGCCTGCTGGCGCGAAACCCTGCTGGCGCAGAAGGTGCTGCGGGGTCTGACTCGCGGGTACACGAACCATCCGCAGCTGATTCGTTTTCGCGCGCATCCGCAGCCGCTGGAGGCGGTTGCCACCTACCTGTCCGGGCTGGCGGATGAGGCGGATGCCCGCGGCTACTCGTTCAACCATGCGCTGATTGGTGCAGGCGAACACGGTGCGGGCGAAGATGGTGCAGGTAAAAACTGCGCCGACAAGGCGGAAAACCCGTACGCTTCGGTCGCACTGATTCCCGTTCCTTTGGGTCAGTTGGAGTACGAGCTCGCCTTTCTGCGGCACAAGGTGGCGGGGCGCGACCCCGAGTGGGAGCACCAGTTGAGCGAGCGCCTGGCGGCGCGCGGCGAGTTGGCGGCGTGCGCGCATCCGCTCTTTGAGGTGGTTCCGGGCGCTATTGAGCCCTGGGAAAAGACGAAAGACTTTTAGACAGAGGGATTTCTAGACAGAAGGATTCCTAAGAACGTGAGCATAGTAATGCCCCGGCGGAACCCTTGCGGGTGCCTGCCGGGGCATCGCTGTATGCGTGGCTCAAGCTGTATGGAAACAAGCATCTCAGCGCATTACAGAGCGCTGGAAACAGCTTGGCACGGGGTCTACCTCAGGGTCTTTACCCCAGGACCTTCACCTCAGAGTCTTTACTTGGTGGTCAGCGCGGGCTTGATCTCCTTGACGATTGCGTCGAGCATCTTCAGGTTGAAGTCCACACCCAGCTGCAGTCGACCCGCCGCAATGAGATCGGCCATGGCGGCAAGTTCAGCCATGTAGAGC
>NZ_KV821857.1:0-56781 GCF_001815755.1 Rothia sp. HMSC061C12 | reverse complement strand
CGGCAAGTTCAGCCATGTAGAGCGGGTTTTTGTAGCGCATGTCTGGGTTGCAGCACTGGCTCTTCATCGTCGGGCGACGGGTCAGTCGTCCTCGTCTTCGAGGTCCTCTAGCACTTCGAACGGCGACTCGACGTCGCCGCGCCAGGCCTCCAGGCCTTCGCGCACCGCGAGCACCGCCACGACCAGCGCCGCGACCGAGTCAGCCCACCACCAGCCGAACAGGCTGTCGAGGACGAGGCCGATGAACACCGCACCGGAGAGGTAGATGCACAGGATGAGCTGCTTGGCGTCGGCCATCACGCTCTTGGAGCCCAGCTCCCGCCCGGTGCAGACCTCAATCCACGCCAGCAGAGGCATGACGACCAGGCTCAGCGCGGTGATACCGAGACCCAGCGGGCTGCGGTCGGGGCCCTCCTGGCCGACCAGGGCCAGCACCGCGTCGATCGAGACGTAGGCCGCCAGCGCGAAGAACGCGATGCCGATGGCCTTGACGGTGACCGTTTCCCACCGCTCAGGGTCCTTGCGGGTGAACTGCCAGGTGACGGCCGCGGCCGAGAGTACCTCGACAACCGAGTCGAGCCCGAAGCCAATGAGCGCCGCGGACGAGGCGAGGACGCCTGCCCAGACTGCGACGATTGCCTCGATTACGTTGTACGTGATCGTGAAGCCGACGATGAAGCGGACCCGCCGGTGCAGCATCGCGCGGCGTGCGGTGGTCAGGGTCTCGCTCATGCTCCCGCCGCCGTTCCACAGCAGCCCGACACCGAGCATGCCGGGTCGATGCACGGCGCGGCCTCGTCCACCGCGAGCGTGACGTCGATCAGGGACGTCAGCGCCGCGGCGAGGTGCGGGTCGGCGATCTCGTAGCGCGTCTGGCGGCCCTCGGGCTCGGCGACGACGATTCCGCAATCGCGCAGGCAGGTCAGGTGGTTGGACACGTTCGAGCGGGTCAGCTCCAGCTCGCGCGAGAGCACGGCTGGATAGCTCGGGCCGCCGAGGAGGGTCATCAGAATCCGGGAACGTGTCGGGTCGGCCATGGCGCGGCCGAGCCGGTTCATGACGTCGAGGTGTGAAGCAATAGTCAGCATACGATGACTATACAGTGATAACTGACCAATTGTCCACTTGTGCGGACTGCCGCACGTGCTCCGCGCCCTTGCCCTCGGGAGGCAGCAGAGTTCGCGCTCATCAGCGACCACCGCCCATCACGGAAGCGACGGCGGCACGCTGGCGCGAAACCCTGCTGGCGCAGAAGGTTCTGCGGGGTCTTCACCTCAGGGTCTTTACTTGGTGGTCAGCGCGGGCTTGACCTCCTTCACGATTGCATCAAGCATCTTCAGGTTGAAGTCCACGCCCAGCTGGTTCGGAATGGTCAGCAGCACGGTGTCCGCCGCCTGGACCGCCTCATCACGGGCGAGCTCTTCGGCAATGTCCGCCGGATCGCCAATGTAGCTGCGACCAAAGCGGGAGAAGCTGTTGTCAATAATGCCGGTGTAATCCTGCGAGTCCTCCGCGGCGCGGCGACCGAAGTAGCGTGCCGAGGTTTCGTCGATAACGGGCAGCACCGAGCGGGACACCGAAACACGCGGAACACCCGAATTACCCGCCTTTACCCACTCGGAGCGGAAGAGGCGAATCTGCTGCGCCTGCTGCTGATCGAAGGGAATGCCCCTATCTTCCAGCATCAGGGTTGAAGACATGAGATTCAGACCCTTCTGCGCGGTCCACACGGCGGTGCTATCGGTGCCCGCGCCCCACCAGATGCGCTCGCGCAGACCCGGCGACTGCGGCTGGACGGGGGCATACTTGCCCGCCACACGGGCACTGGGCGCCATACCCTCACCCTCGATTGCCTTGAGGAAAATGTCGAGGTGGCGGCGCGCCATATCGCTCTCGTTTTCGCCTTCTGCCGGGTAGTAGCCGAAGCTCTCAAAGCCGCGAATAACGGATTCGGGCGAGCCGCGGGAGACACCGAGCTGCAGTCGGCCCGCCGCAATGAGGTCTGCCATGGCGGCAAGTTCAGCCATGTAGAGCGGGTTTTCGTAGCGCATGTCAATCACGCCGGTGCCGAGCTCGATGCGTTCGGTCTTGGCGGCGATTGCGGAGAGCAGCGGGTAGGGGGTTGCCTGCTGCTGGTCGAAGTGGTGCACGCGGAAGAACGCACCGTCCAGCCCGATGTCTTCGGCACCTACGGCAAGGTCGATTGCCTGGTGCAGAGATTCTGCCGCGGAGGGCACGCGGGAGCCGGGAACCTCAGCCCAGTGGCCGAAGGAGAGGAAGCCGAGCTTCTTCTCCTCACCGCGCATGGGTTCGAGGTGACTGATGCGGATGGATTCGTCGAGCTGCGGGGTGCTGGGGTTAGTGGGGGTGCTCATTGTTTTTCCTTAGCGAGTTGCGCCCGGGTTCGTGTAGTGCCGGGCTAGTGTTTTAAATCTAAACCCAATTACTTTACATGTCAAGTATTTTGTTTCAGGGTATTACGCACAGAGCATCCCTCCCCAACTTTCGCTGCACACACCACCTGCACGCCTCACCCGCCCGCACGCCTCACCCGCACGAGGCACACATACCGCCACAAAATGCTGGCGCAAAATACAGCCGAAAAGGGCACAAAAAAGCCCGGCGGAACGAACGCATCGCACCACCGGGCCCTTCTATTCAACAGCTAAAACTGCAACTACAACGGCAGAAACAAACTGCCCTAGGAACGCTTCACCAGCGGAACCCACAGCTCCATACGGTAATCAGCCGCCTGCATATCGCCGCGACCGTACACCTCAAGGCCACCCACCGGGCGGTACTGCGGATTCTTCGCGAAGAACGCCTCCTCGAAGCTCGCAAAGCCAGCCGGAATGGACTCCGAAATCGGGCCGGTCACCTCAACCACCGCATAGGTGCTCGCAGGCAACTCCAGCACGCCCAGACCAAGCTTCGCCGCGCTCGCCGGCTCCGACACCAGGAAACCCGCCGTGTAGCGGACCTGGCCCTTCGGGTTCGGCTGAGTGCACACGCCCAGGTACTGGGTCACGTTCAGAACATCCAGCATCGCCGGGGACGCCTTCTGATTCAGCTCATCCCACAGCGAGGAGAAGTCGCCGTCCAGGGGGAACACCTGCGAAACGCCGGCAACGACCATCGCCGGGTGTTCCTCAATGCGAGGTTCAGAAATCTGAACCGCGCCGCCCTTAGCGGCTGCCATTAGGCGTTCGCCTCAGCTGCTTCGCGGTCCACCGAGCACTCGGGCACGCAGTGGCGCTTCGCGTCATCAGCTGCGCACTCGGGGCAGAGCAGAACCAGCTCGCGGCAGGAATCGTTGGAGCAGTTCTCGAACTTGTTCGAGGGGGCGCCGCACTGTTCGCACTTGCCGATGGTGACGGTGTCCGGGGTGAATTCCATGTGCATGCGCTTGTCGAAGACGTAGAGCGAGCCTTCCCACAGTTCCTTATCGCCGTACTTCTCGCCGTAACGCACGATGCCGCCGTCGATCTGGTAGATTTCCTTGAAGCCGCGGTTCTTCATGAGCGCGGAGAGAATCTCACAGCGAATACCGCCGGTGCAGTAGGTGACGACCGGCTTGTCCTTAATGTGATCGTACTTGCCGGACTCAATCTCGCGGATGAAGTCGTGGGTGGTGCGCACGTCGGGAACGATAGCGTTCTTGAACTTGCCAATCTTCGCCTCAAACGCGTTACGGCCGTCAAAGAAGACCACTTCGTCGCCGCGCTCTTCAACAAGCTTGTTGACCTCTTCAGGCTTCAGGTGCACGCCGCCACCAACGACGCCGTTCTCGTCCACCTGCAGCTCGTCGGGAGCACCGAAAGCCACAATCTCGTCGCGTGCCTTCACGGACAGGCGGGGGAAGTCCTCCGCGCCACCCTCGGACCACTTGAACTCCATGTTCTTGAAGCCGGGGTACTTGCGGGTTTCCTTGGTGTACGCCTTGACCGCGTTGATTTCGCCGCCGAGGGTGCCGTTAATACCGTGCTTGGAAATGAGGATGCGCCCGCGCAGGCCGAGCTTCTCGCAGAGGGCACGCTGCCAGAGCATGACCGCCTGCGGGTCGGCGATGGGGGCGAACTGGTAATACAGAATAATCTTATTTTGAGCCACGGAACTATTTTATCGTCATATACGTCTAAAGCATGCAAATTTTTTGATATGTGCGCGCTGACTACGGGGTCGGCGGCACAGAAGCGGTGCCTGGGGCGGGGTTAGGTTAGGGGCTAGGCTCGGGGTCGGGGCGGAATCCGAGCGGGTGCGGAACCGGGCTCGGAGCCGGGTTCGGAGCCGGTGTCCAGGGTAGCGCGTGACCGGCGGCAGGTCAGGTTTTAGCCCACCGCTCTACAATGGAACCCATGCCGCACAGCACCTCCTTGCAGAACCCCAACCAGCAGCCCACGCACCAGCCTGTACACCAGCCCGAACAGCCGCAGGGGCAGTCTGCGGCGCGCCCAAAAACGCTACGCTACCGCGAGCTGCCCGCGAGCGCACAGCAGGTGCTGGCATCCTTATTGCCGGAGGCAGAACGCACCGGAACCCTGCCCGAGCAGATGACCCACATTCACACCATTGCCGCCAGGGAGGCGAGCTACGCGCCGTGGCCGCAGTGGTTGCATCCGCGCGTGGTGGAGGCCTTCGAATCGCTCGGTATTGCCGAGCCCTACGCCCACCAGGTGCAGGCGGCAGACGCCGCCCATGCGGGTCTTGATGCGGCGCTGGCGGCGAGTGCGGCACGCTACGGCTGGCAGGCGGGGCGGATTGAGGCTGAGCGTCTTGAGCCTGGGCGCATTGAGGCACCGGCTCCCGCACACGCCGAAGACGCGAAGAGTACCGGCAGCGGCGGGCACGTGATTGTGGCGACTGGCACCGCCTCGGGCAAGACCCTGAGCTACCTGATGCCCACCCTGGACGCTATTTATCGTGCATCCTGTGGCGAGCCGGTGAGCTCAACTTCCGCGTATTCGGTGGCAGAAAACCTCAATAATAGAGCGAACGTTCTCTACATTTCACCGGCGAAGGCACTCTCCGCCGACCAGCTCACCGCCCTCACCTCCTACAACCTACCCGGACTCCACGCGGCAAGCTACGACGGCGACACCCCCACCGGCGAACGCCGCTGGATCCGCGAACACGCCAACTTCATCCTCACCACCCCGGACATGCTCAACTACTCAATCCTGAGCAACCACCGGCAGTGGGCATCCTTCCTGCGCGGGCTGCGCTACGTGGTGCTCGACGAGGCGCACAGCTACCGCGGCGTTTTCGGTGCACACATCGCCAACCTGCTGCGCCGCCTGCGCCGCGTCTGCGCGCTCTACCGCACCGTGCCCGTGTTCTACGGCGCCTCCGCAACCAGCTCCAACCCGGTCGAGTCTTTCTCCAAGCTCATCGGCGTGCCGCAGCAGGCGGTCACCGCCGTTACCGAGTCCACCTCCGCACGCGGTGAAACCACCGTCGCGCTCTGGGAGCCCGAATTCATGCCGCCCAAGGCGCACGATCAGCTCGCCAAGGGCGCCCGCAGCACCCAGCAGCAGGCGGTCCAGTCGAAGGCTGAGCAGGAGGCGCCGCGCCGTGTCTCCCCCGTGGAGCAGGGCGCGCAAATGCTCACCGACCTGGTGCTTTCCCGCACCCGCTCCCTGGTTTTCGCCGGTTCGCGCCGCAGCGTAGAAATCCTCTCTCAGAAAACCCAACGCTACCTCGACGAGGTGGAGGCGGGTCTCTCCCACCGCGTCGCCGCATACCGCGCCGGGTACACCCCCGAAGAGCGCCGCGAACTCGAACGCAAACTCCGCAACGGCGAACTGCTCGGCCTGGCGAGCACCTCCGCACTGGAACTGGGCATCGACATCTCCGGGCTGGACGCCGTACTCGTGGCGGGTTGGCCGGGTACCCGTGCCTCCTTCATGCAGCGCGTGGGCCGCGCGGGTCGAAGCGGTCAGGACGCGCTCGCCGTGCTCATTGCCGACGACAACCCGCTCGACACCTACCTGGTGCACCACCCGGAGGCGATTTTCGGGCAGGAGGTTGAGGCGACCGTTTTCGACCCGACAAACCCGTACGTTCTCTCACCGCAGCTGTGCGCCGCCGCGCAGGAGGCACCCATCCGCGCCGAAGAACTGAGCCTCTTCGGGCCGCATACCGCCGCGCTGCTGGATCGGCTGGTGCAGCAGGGGTACCTGCGTCGCCGCCCGGACGGCTGGTACTGGACGCATGCCGAATCAGCCGCCGACCTGGTCGATATCCGCGGCACCGGCGGTGGACCCTACCAGCTCATCGATGCCGAAGACGGCACCCTGGTTGGCACCATGGACGCCGCGCACGCCATGAGCCAGGGACACCCGGGCGCAATTTACATTCACCAGAGCGCGCAGTATGTGGTTGAGTCCCTCAGCGAGGGCGAGCGCGTGATTCTGCTCAGTCGCGTCTACCCGGACTACTATACGCGCGCCATTGAGAGCACCGAGGTGCGTATTCTGGCGGAGCGTGCGCGGGTTAGTTACGGTGCGCAAAACGCTGTTGGGGAAGCGATTCCCGGCGAGACTGCTCCCAGTGTGCCTACTCCCGGCGAGACTGCTCCCGGCGAACCGCAGCTCGCCCCGCTCACCATGCACCGCGGGCAGGTTCAGGTCACCGATCAGGTCACCGGCTACCGGCGCTTCTCCGTCTACGGCGGCGAATACCTGGGCGAAGAGGCGCAACCCATGCCGCCGGAAGTGCTCATGACCGAGGCGGTCTGGTTCACCTTCGAGCCCAGCTACCTATTCGGCGCGGGCGTGACCGAAGAGGACGGCCCCGGCACCCTGCACGCCGCCGAACACGCCGCCATCGGGCTACTACCGCTCATCGCCACCAGCGACCGCTGGGACTTGGGAGGGCTCTCCACACTGCTTCACGTGGACACCGGCAGACCCACCATTTTCGTCTACGACGCCGCCCCCGGCGGCGCGGGCATTAGCGAGCGCGGCTTCAACGCGGTTACGCAGTGGCTGAGCGCCACCCTCGAAGCCATCGAAAGCTGCGGATGCGACAACGGTTGCCCTTCCTGCGTGCACTCGCCCAAGTGCGGCAACCGCAACGAGCCGCTCAGCAAGCACGGCGCGCGGGCACTACTGCAGGTAATGCTGCGGAGCATGGCGGAGGCGTAGAACGCGCTGGGGTGCGGGGCGTGCTGGGGATGCAGGACGGGCTGGGATGACAACTCCCGGCGAGCGCAAATAGCCTAGTCGGCTGGGCTTTCCGGCTCAGGAGGTTCGGGCACCGAGTCCTGCCCAGTATCCAGCTCCTCCTCCAGCTCGGTAACCTCATCGGGGCTCAGCTCCTCCGCGTTGCCCGCCGCGGCGTGCTCTTCTTCGGCGTACTCTTCTTCGGGGTGTTCAGCCCCGGCGCGGGCACGCACCCTCGCCGGGCCCAACATCCCCATGGGCCCTGCGACGGGGACGGCGACCGTCACCTCCACCGTTTCAGGGCGGTCCGGAAACGTACAGGATTCCAGGTGTGCCCCGTGGCGTTCGGCAAGATCCGCCGCGACCGCACACGGGTCGCCCTCGGTGAGCCCGCGGTAGGCATCCGCCGCCGCGAGTGCGCTCAAATCAGCAGCTGCGGAAGCCCTGCGGTTCGCGGACACCACCCCGATGAGCCCGGCGATCACCACGGTCAGCACCAGCAGCGCGGCAATAATGGTGAGGGCGAGGACGGTGCCGCTACCCTCTTCGGAATATTCGTCCGCAGACCAAGCAAGAACCGCGCTTCTATTCGCCATCACTGCCGGTACTTTCTTCACTGTCACTGCTTTCCTGAGTGCCACCGTTGCCTTCAACGCGGGCGTGAGCGTCCGCCCGCAGCACCCAGCCGGTTGCCGAGCCGATTACGCCGGGGGCGAGGCGACTCACCCGCACGTGCACTTCCCGGGCACGCCCCGCATCCGCGGCGACCGCACCATCAGAAGCGACAGCATCAGGAGAAACAGAAATCTGCACGCTCTGCACCGGGTCGATGCGGCTGACGGCGGAGCGAATCTGCGCCTCGGAATCCCCGCGGGCGGCGGCTCGTGCGGCCGTTCGCGCGGACTCCTCCACTTTCAGCTGCGCAACCCCCGTAGAGGCGGCACCCAGGCAGAGGGCGAGCACCACCGTCACGGCGGGTAGGGCAACCGCAAACTCGGCGGTAATCACACCCTCTTCTGCTGGGCTCTTGTGCGGGGTTGAGGGTGCCGGTTCCGCCCCGACTTTTCCTGCGAGACGAGCGCACCGCAAAGCACCCAAATTCACATGAGCATTCATTCTTTATTCCTCCTTTCTGACTTGATTTTCCAGGACTTCCAATACCTAGAAGCAAACCCTACGCGGGTTCACCAAAGGTTCTAGAGCAGCCCCGTATTGCCCGCAATGGACAGGGCGTTACGCACAATATCCAGGAGCATGGAACGCACCTCATCTGACTTGAGAATCAGCACCAGCAGGCCCGCGAAACCGACCGCCGCGAGCATCACAATGCCGTACTCCGCGGTGGAGGCGCCTTCCTCTGGGTCCCCCGCGGGGGCGTAGTCTTCGAGCGCCTTTTCGTGCCCCTCAGCGGGTACATATTCGGTGCAGCCGGGCGCGTGCTCACCCAGGCTGCGGCAGGTAGCGCCGCATTCGTCCAGGGTGCAGCCCTCGGCGAGCGCGCGGGCAATGGTCAGCGCCTGGTCGGGGTTCAGACGGTCCGTGTTCATATCAATCTCCATTTCGTTAGGGTCAATCCTGGGGCCGGCATGCTTCTGCTCAGCGCCGGCGGAAAGCTCAGCATCAGTAAAGAGTTCGGGGCATTCTTCGCGCAGCTGCTTCATGGTGGTTGCGATGGCAACGGACAGCGGCACGGGGCCCAGAATGGTCTGCGTTTCAGCGCCCTGCACGGCACCGAGCGCGGCGGGCTGAATTTCGCTCGGAGCACCGGCCGGGGCGTTTACCGGAGCGCCGACGGGGTGCAGGTCGTGGCGGATTGCTTCGCAGAGGGTGTTCGTCATTGGTTTTCCTTTCGTTGTGCCCTAAACATGCGGGGCGGGGTGGGTGCTCATCCGCGTTCGCTGCAGATGGGCGAGGGTCTAAACTTTTCGGCATTTCAGCTGGTCAACAGCGCTTATGCGCATGGTTCTTTAGCCGGTCAGCGTGGGTAGTAGCGAAATGATGATGGGCACAATACCCAAGCAGATAAAGGCGGGCAGCGAGCACAGCCCGAGGGGTACCACGAGCGCTACGGAGAGCTTTCCGGCGGCGCGTTCTGCCGCGCGGCGCTCGCTGAGGCGGTGCGCATCGGCAAGGGAGAGCAGCAGCGCAGTGCTGGGTGCGCCACCCGTGTAGGCGGGAGCGAGCGCGTCCCGCAGCTCACCGAAGGTTCCCGCCGCGGAGCCCGACCAGGCGCTCCCCCAGCTACTGCCCATCTGTAGGCGCTGGCAGACCGTATGCAGGGGTCGGCTGTTGAGCGCCTCAGCGAGGGTACCCAAGGCGGCGAGCGGTGCGAGCCCGGCTCTCAACTGCGCGGCGAGTAGTTCCAGTACGAGGGCGGTATCAACAGTCGGTGCATTCAAGGCCTGCTCGCCTCCTGTATGCCCAGCTCGTGTACTCTCCACCTCCGCCCGATGCACGAGCGCGGCGGTCCAGCGGCGCCCGGCGAAGGCGAGCCCCAGCCCGAACAAACCGGTAAGCGCCCCGAGGATGGAGCCGGTCAGCACGCCCACGGGGTCACTTCCCATGAGCACACCCAACCCCAGGCCGAGTAGCGGCAGCCAGGAGAGAATCCTGCCAGTGGCACGCGGCGCGGCAAGGGCGCTCTGCCGCCCCAGGAGCGCGTCGATGCGTTCTTCGGCGTGTTCTGCGGCGCGTTCCAGGCTCGTGGCGAGCGGCGCGCCGGCGCTCTCACTCATCCGCAGGCTCAGCTGCAGGTCGTGCAGGCGCTCGCGGCTGTGCGGGCGCATCCGGGTGCTGCTTTCGAGCAGTTGCGCGCAGGCGAGGTGCGCGGGTACACCCCAGGAGGTAACCGTGGCGAGAGCCTGTGTGAAGCGGCGAATATCTTCGGCGCATCGTTTCTGACCGTACTCTTCGGAAAGGGGCGAGAAGCCTCGTGCCCGTCGAGCTTGGGCGCTTTTCCCAGCGCTTTTCCGGGCTGTTATTTTCTTCGCGTGCATTTTCCCCGCATCCGGCACCGGTTCGTTTTGCCCGAACTGTGCAAACTGCCCGGTGCCAGGGTCGGCGTGCACCGCTTCCTGCAGGGGAATGCCGGCGCGCAGGTTCAGGGCGAGGGTGCGTAGCATGAGCGGCCACATGCGCATTTCCTCGGCGCTGGCTGCTCCGGCGAGGTGCTCAGCCCAGCGTTCGCGAAGGCTTCCTCGACTCGTTTCTTCCCTTTTCATGGTTCCTCCTTTCACGTTTTCCGTTTCCCCTTTACGGGGGCTAGTACCCAACTTCGGAGCCCACAGAAATACGCCTGACCTGCAGATACTCTTCGCTCCCCTCAACTGCGGGGTGCAGGCTGTAGATACCCTCGATACGGCGGCGTCCGTCCCGGTGTTCCAGGTGGATAATGCATTCAAAAGCCGTCGCCGTATGTAGAGCGACCGTTCTACTATCCAGCCCGGCGAGCGCACCCAGGGCGCACAGACGCAGGGGCACCGCCTGCGCACTATTGGCGTGCAGGGTCGTTCCAGCTCCGCGGTGACCGGTATTCATGGCGGTCAGCAGGTGCACCACCTCCGCGCCGCGGCACTCACCGACCACGAGCCGATCCGGGCCCATGCGCAGCGCCTGCACAATGAGCTCACCTAGCCCAATTTCGCCGGCACCCTCGGAGTTCGCGGCACGGGTTTTGAGGGCAATCACCTGCTCATGTTGCGGCGCGAGTTCCGGGGTGTCTTCGAGCAGAATGAGGCGCTCCTGCGGCGTACACAGCCCCAGCAGGGCGTTGAGCAGAGTGGTTTTGCCGGTGCCGGTGCCCCCGCTAATGAGGAACCCGCGGCGCTCGGCAATCATGCGGCGCAGATAGGCGGCGGTCGCCTCATCACACAGCCCGGCGGCCTGTAACTGCGCCAGGGTGGGGCGCTCGCGGGCGGGTAGGCGCACGGAGAGCCGGGTGCGTTCGCTCAGCGGCGGGATAATCGCGTGGATACGCCGACCCTGCGCGTCGCTAATGTCAGCTGCCGGATGCGCGGCATCCAGCTGTCCGCCGTGCCTGCGGATGAGCCGCTCAGCCAGGTCACGCACGCGCCGCTCATTGCCGAGGCTTAGCGCCACGGGGCGGGTGGTTCCGTTGATGCCCACCCAGATATCGCAGGGCGAGTTCACGTAGATATCGGTGATGGTTCCGGCGCGTTGCCCCTCGTCAAGGAGCAGGTCGAGGGCACCGAGGCCGTAGAGTTCCGCGGCGAGGTAGCGCAGCGCGGTCTGCCGGTTGACGGGCACGTATTCCACGCTGGGGTAGCTCCAGGAGGTGGGCGGTGCAGTTTTGACACGGAATTTTCGGGGCTTCGTCACATTAGTTCCGTCTGCGCCCGTTACTTCTGCACTCGTGTTCCCCCAGGCGTTCCCCCGAGCATTCCCCTGGCATCCGCCGTCGATGGCGCAGATTGCCTCGTCCACGGCGTTTTCGAGAATCTCGCGGAGGGGCTGGGATTCTTGGAGTAGCCCACCGCCCGCGGCACTCGCAGCGTTTGCACTGTCCGCGGCAACCACGCCCTCTGCGGGCGGCCGCTCCCCTGCCCGCTCGGCCCCGGCGCTGAATCCGTTACTGGGTCCGCCACAGAACCCGGCACTGAACCCGCCACTAAAACCACCCAGGGCGATAGCGCTCATCTGCGGCGAGCGCAGAATCAGCTCGCGGGCGTGCAGGGCGACGGCGCGGGCGCGATAGTCTTCGGGAATGAGCAGGGCGGGTAGCGAGTGCGTGCGGGTGTTCTGGACGCCCGTATTCTGTGCGCCCGGCTGATTCGCGCCCTGTGCGGCACGCGGCGAGCAACCGTTGGGGTTGCCGGGATTGTTGGCAGGGTGCCCGGCGGGATTGCTGGAGGGATTCATGACGGGGTTCATGGCTCTAGGAGAGCATTGCGCCCGCCCCGAATTTTTATGAGAATGAGCGTTCTGTGGATAACTCCTCGCGCACCCCGAAATATCCACGATGCACGCACCTCAAACGAACAAAACGCACGCATCCGGCGCTTTTATGACAAACCACTCGTACATTCTGGTGATAACCACGCACCACCCGTTCTACCGACACATCCTCGATAATGGAAGAATGTACGTTCTGCTCAGTCCTGCCACCGGCGCGGGTATTACCGCCCAGACCGGCACCCCCGCGCACCCGGTCACCTCGGCTATTGCCGCGGGTGCGTCCTCGCGCGGTGCTCAGCCGGTGACCTCGTGGGGTGCTTTTCATTTTTCGGCGCCAACCGCTGAGCAGTTGCAGGACCCGACCTTTATTCCGCGGATTACGCGCGCGGATCGGGTGAGTGCGGCGAATCTTCCGGCGTATGTGCGAGAGGTAGAGCGGCAGGCGGCAGATTCGGCGCAGGCGCGTTTCCCCCGCTGGATTTGGGCTGATACCCGCCACGTTGACCCGTTGCTTCTGCGCCGCGGGGTGCGGGTGCATCTGTGCCATGATTTGCGTCTGGTGCAGCGAATTTTGGCGACTGCCGCTACGCATCCGAGCGGTTTTGTGGAGTACAGCCCGGTGCTGGATCTTTCTGATGTGCGTGAGGCGGCCGATCCTCAGGGGTATCTGCCGATGGCGCGGCAGATTCAGGGTCAGGAGGAGCTGTTCGGCGCCGATTTTTTGAGTGCGCCCGCTACCAACGCCACCCAGTCCCCCGCAGATTCCTCCCCCGATTTCCTTGAAGCGGCGCCTCATGAGCCTTTTGCCCCGCAGTTGGCGGCGGGCCCGGTGACCCTGCTTCCGGAGCATCCGGTAGTGCGTGTGCTGATGCGTGAGTGGCTGGCGCAGGCGCGCGCTATCGGTGCGTCGAGGCACCCGGAACGGCTGCGTCTTTTGGCGGCGGCTGAGTCTGCCGGTGCGTTGGTTGCGGCTGAGATTGGCTATTACGGCATCCCGTTTAATGTGCAGGCGCATCATGAGCATCTGTGCGAGTTGTTGGGTCCGCGCCCGGTGCCTGGGGAGCGTCCGCAGAAGATGCAGGAGTTGGCGGAGCAGATTCAGCGCATGCTGTTTATGCCGTCGTTGAATCCGGATTCGCCGCAGGATCTTTTGCGTGCTCTGCAGTCTGCGGGGGTTTCGGTGAAGTCTACGCGTTCGTGGGAGTTGAAGAGTTGGGCGGATGCGATTCCGGCTCAGCGGGAGAAGCGTTGGGCGCTGATTGACCCGATTCTGCGCTATAAGAAGCTGTACCGTATTTGGACTGCTAACGGCTGGACGTGGGCTGATACCTGGGTTTCTGAGGGGGCGTTCCGCCCGCATCTTGAGGTGGGTGGCGCCGCGACCGGGCGCTGGGGCGCTTCCGGCGGTGGTGCGTTGCAGCTGCCTGCGGAGATTCGTCAGGCGGTGCAGGCGCCGGAGGGTCAGGTGCTGACGGTGACGGATGGATCGCAGATTGAGCCGCGTATTCTGGCGGCGTTGAGCCGTGATGAGGCGCTCGCTTCGGCGGGTCGTGGCGCTGACCTGTATGCGGGTATTGCCGAGTTGGCGCGCCTGAAGGGTGTGGGTTTGACGGAGCGTTCCCACGCGAAGGTGGGCATGCTGGCGATTATGTATGGCGGTCGCAGCGGTGAGATTGGTGCCCTGTTGCCGCATGTGGCGGCGCTTTTTCCGCAGGCGATGGAGTTTACGGAGCGTGCGGCTCGTATTGGTGAGGCGGGCGGTCAGGTGACGACTTTTTTGGGTCGTACGTCCCCGCCGGTGGATGAGCGTTTCCGTGAGATTGTGGCTGATCGGTCTTCGCCGGCGGCTGAGTCGCGTGCGGTGTCGACTGCGCGTGCGCACGGGCGTATGACCCGCAATTTTATTGTGCAGGGTACGGCGGCGGAGTGGGCTCTGTGTTGGATGGGCGCGGTGCGTTCTCGTCTGTTGTCGGAGCGGATTTTTGGTATGCCGATGCGCACCCGCATTGTGTATTTTTTGCACGATGAGCTTCTGCTGTGCGGTCCCGACCTGGAGGCGGATCGCGTGGAGCGTATCGTGCGTGAGGGCGCTGCGGAGGCGGCGCGTCTGCTCTTCGGTCGGGTGCCGGTTGATTTTCCGGTGTCGGTGGTGCGGGTGCGCAACTACGCCGAGGGTAAATAATCTGCGGTAAATAATCAGCCGCGCATAAGCGGCACCGTACAACAAAAAATAGGGGTGGCAGGTAGCTTCGTTCAAGCTACCTGCCACCCCTATCTGCACCCTATATCCGCTAGTCAAGCGCTTATTCTGCGATGAGCTTTACTCCTCGTAGCCGGGTGCCGGGCGCATCTTTTTCTGATCCCAGGGCACGGTCCAGCCGAGCGAGTCGAAGATCCGGTCCAGCAGAATTGCGGTGAATCCCCAGACGGTGAATTCTTCACCGCCGAGCATGCGCACCTCGAAGGCGGGGGTGCGGTGTGAGGTGCGGCCGCGTTTGACGTAGGCGGTGTGCCGGTTGGCGGGGTTGAGCAGGTCGCGCACGGGCACGCGGGCGATGAGCGCGGACTCGTTGTGGTCGACGACCTCGACGGGTACGGGGCTGTTCCACCAGCCGATGACGGGGGTGACCATGAAGTTGCTGATGGGTAGCGGCAGGGTGTGCAGCTGGCCTAGGATCTGCACGCCGGCGGGGTCGAGCCCGGTTTCTTCGACCGCCTCGCGCAGGGCGGCGATGTGGGCGACGGGTTCGCCGGTGGTTTCGGCGAGCGCGTAGTCTTCGGGGTCGATTTTGCCGCCGGGGAAGGCGGGCTGACCGGCGTGTGAACGCAGGGTTGCGGCACGTACGAGGAGCAGTACATCCAGGTCGGCGCTGACGTTTTCGGGGCAGCCGTCAAATTTGCCGGTGGAGGGCGAGTTGTCAAGCACACCAAAGAGGATCAGCACGGCGGCTTCTTTGCTGAGGGGGCTGGCGGGTGCGCTGCGCAGTAGGGCTTGGACGTCAAATTCCACGCCGCCCTCTGCGAGAGCCGCCAGTGCCTGCTGGGCGGGGTGCTGTGCATCCTGCCCAGCCTGTTCGGGTTGTACCGACTGCTCGGGTGCGCTCATCTGTGTACCTCTCTTCTGCGCGGCTGCGTTCCGGTTCGGCTTAGTCGCCGTTAGGCGCTGAGCGGGTAGCCTTCTGCCATGAGTTCGCGGCGGGTTGCGCCCTGCAGGAATCGCAGGTGCAGATCTTCTCGACCGGGTGCCATTTCGTATTTCATGAGTTTACGTGCTGCTTGTTCGTTCGTTTCCCCGGCGCCATAGGACGGGCAGAGGTCGGCGACGGGGCATACGCCGCAGGCGGGCTTTTTGGCGTGGCAGATGCGGCGGCCGTGGTAGACCATGCGGTGTGAGAAGAGCGTCCAGTCTTTGCGTTCGATGAGTTCGGCGACGTCTTTTTCGACTGTCTCGGGGGCGTCTGCGGTGGTAAATCCCATGCGGCGGGCGAGGCGGCCGAAGTGGGTGTCTACGGTCAGTCCGGGCACGTCAAAAGCGTTTCCGAGGACCACGTTCGCGGTTTTGCGGCCGACTCCGGCGAGTTCTACGAGCTCTTCAAGGGTTGAGGGAACCTGCCCGTTGTGGCGTTCGACGAGCTGCTGGGAGAGGGTGACGATGGAGCGTGCCTTGGCGCGGTAGAAGCCGAGGGACTGAATGTAGGGTTCGACCTCTTCGGTGCGTGCGGAGGCGAGCGCGGCGGCGTCCGGGTAGCGTGCGAAGAGTGCACCGGTGACGGAGTTGACGCGCACGTCGGTGGTTTGTGCCGAGAGCACGGTGGCGATGAGTAGCTCGAAGGGGTTGTCAAAGTCGAGTTCTGCGACGGCGTAGGGGTAGGTTTCGCCGAGGATGCGGTTAATTTTGCGGGCGCGGCGCACGGTGGCGAGGTGGCTTTCGGGTGCGCGGGCGTTGAGGCGGCGTGCGGCGGCTGCGGCTTTGAATTCGGGAACGAATCGGATCTGTAGGAGCGATTCGGCGTTCTCTGCCGCGTTGTTCTCAGCCGCGTTATTTTCTGCCGCGGTGTTCTCTACTTCGGTGCGGGTGGCGTTCTCGGTCATAGCGCGAGGGTACCGGGCTTGGGCGTGTGGGCGGTAGCGAGGTTCACCGTACTTGGCCCGCTCCCCATCATTTTCTGGGCAGTTCGCGCCGGCTAGCGCTCAGCGGGCGCCAGCTGTGCCACACTGGTTTTATGTCAGATACGATTTTTGTGCTTAATGGACCGAATTTGAACCTGCTTGGGCAGCGCCGCCCCGAGGTGTACGGCTACACCACTCTGCACGATATTGAGCGTATGGTGCGTGAGCGCGCGGCGGATCATGGTTTTGATGTTGAGTTTATGCAGTCGAATCATGAGGGTGCGCTGGTGGATGAGATTCAGCGTGCTCGTACTCGTGGCGCGGCGATTATTATCAACCCGGCGGCGTACACACATACGTCGGTGGCGCTGCACGATGCGCTGGAGGCGGCTGAGCTTCCGGTGGTTGAGGTGCATCTGTCGAATGTGCATCGTCGTGAGCAGTTCCGTCATCATTCGTTTGTGTCGCCGCAGGCTACCGCGGTGATTGCCGGTGCGGGTGCGTACGGTTATGTCATGGCGGTTGATTTCCTGGCACAGCACCTCGCGGAGTAACAGCGCGCCGCCACCTTTCGTTAAATAGTTCAGGCTCCCGTTCCTCGTGTGAGGGGGGAGCCTGAACTTTTATCGCTATTTAGCGGCTAGTTACTTGCGGCAGGTACCGGTGGAGACTGCGGCGGTGTTGTCGCCGCCTTCGGCCAGTGCCTGCTTGAGGGTGCTTGCGGTGATGGCGTAGCCGGTCTGGCCGGTGGTTGCCCTACCGAAGATCACGCCGACCACGTTGCCGTTTTCGTCGAGGACGGGGCCGCCGGAGTTGCCGTGCTGCACGTCGGCTGCCAGCTGGTAGACCTGGCGCATGGCGTTGGCGCGGCCGGTGTCGGCATCGATGGTCTGGGTGTTGCCGATGCCCTGCACGGTGGCGGGCAGCGCCTTGAACGGGCCGCCCTTGGGGTAGCCCATGAAGGTTACGAGGCTACCTGCGGTGGCGTTGTTGCCGATGGTCAGCGGTTCGAGCGGCAGCTTGGGAACGCCGATGAAGGCGATGTCCTGTTCGCTGTCCATGTAGACGACGGTGCCGGGCCAGGTGCGGCCGCGGGAGTCCTGCACGACCGGGGAGGTCACGCCGGCGACCACGTGGGCGTTGGTGACGACCAGGCCGTTATCCGCCACGAAGCCGGAACCGGTGGAGGTGTAGCCGCACTGCTCGGCAGCGCCCAGAATCTCAACCACGGAGGCAGCCGCCCGGTCCAGTGCCGCGGATTCTACGGTCTGGGTGGGGGCGCTGGTTTCGGGGGCGATGAGCTGGCTGACTTCCGGAATGGTTCCGAAGGCGAGCACGTCATTGCGTACCGTGTTGATGCGGTCCTTGACGACCTCGGGGGTGGAGGCGACCATCCAGGAGAGGGTCTTGGAGTCGCTGAGCGCAGTGTTGAGCTGCGGGATGGGTACGGTGCGCATGGAGATGGTCAGTACGACCATGACCAGGGCGCAGGCGGCGAGGTTCAGCACGCCGCCGAAGAAGCGTTCAATGCCCTTGAGCGGGGTGATATCGGTGACGCGGCGGATGGTGCGTCCGGCAAGGAGGCCGAGCCACTGTCCGATGGTCAGGCAGATGATGAGCACGCCGACGGCGGTAATGAGGCTCCACTGTGATCCCACGGATGCCACGGCGAGAGGCACGAGCCAGGCTGCGGCGCAGACGCCCAGGCCCAGGCCGAGGAAGGTTCCGAGGGTGGTGAAGAATCCGCTGCGGACTCCGGCGAGGAAGTAGAGCAGCAGGATGATGGGGATAGCAATATCAAGCAGGTTGATGCCAGTCGTCACGACTAATTGCCTCCTTGGTGGGTAGAAGTGGTCACGGTGTGCCCATTGTGGTTGGTGCGGGCTGTGCCCGGTGAGTGTGGTGGCGCGTTAACACCCGGTGGTGGGTGCGGCGGGCTTGTGTACCCGGGGTTTGGGGTCGGGTTTCTGTCTCGTCGCATCGTACCGCGTGTGGAGGCGGGAGCCTCCTTGTCATGAGGGCGTCAGCGTGCTTGGTACCGATAAAAGTACACACCTGAATGCCTGATATTAGGTGGTGAACCTGTGGGGAAGCTTTGAATTTACTCGAAAGAAATAACTTTTGTTGTAAAGCTCGCTGTATCGGAATGCATAAAGCGCTTTTTTAGGGTACGCTCATATCAGTTGAATATGTCACACTAGCTTGAGCCTTCTCACATTTCAGATGTTGAGACGCATGACACCGGTTCGGGCTCACTCACTGAACATTTACGAGTTTCGGCTCATCACCTCATATCTAGGAGAACTTTATGGATCTCGAGATCCTCCGTCGTACCCCTCTCTTTGCTAACCTCGACGACGCAGCATTCGCTCTGCTGACCGATGACATTCAGGAGATTGACCTCTCCCGCAACGCTGTCCTCTTCTACGAGGGCGACCAGGACGACCAGCTCTTCGCGGTGCTCTCCGGTAAGGTCAAGCTGGGTCGCACCGCCGCTGACGGCCGCGAGAACATGGTCGCAATCATGGGTCCCGGTGACGTCTTCGGCGAGATGGCTCTCTTCGATCCTTCGCCCCGTTCGACCAACGCTGTGGCTGTCTCTGAGACTCGCCTGGCTGCTATCAAGCACGAGTCCTTCAAGCGTGCACAGCAGCTCGATCCCACTATCTCCGATCAGGTTATTAAGACTCTGGCTCGCCGCCTGCGCCACGCTAACGAGGCACTGGCTGACCTGGTCTTCTCCGACGTTCCCGGCCGCCTCGCTAAGGCGCTGCTGGACCTGGCTGACCGCTTCGGTCGCCCCGCGACCGACGGCGTGCTCGTTGCTCACGAGCTGACTCAGGAAGAGCTGGCACAGCTGGTTGGTGCATCCCGCGAGACCGTGAACAAGGCTCTTGCCGAGTTCGTTTCCCGCGGCTGGATCCGCCTGGAGGCACGCGCAGTTGTCATTCTGGACCTGCCCCGCCTGCGCCAGCGTTCCCGCTAAAGCCTCTTTGAGCATGGGCATTCTAGGGCGCCCTCGCTGAAAGACACGCGACTTAAATAGATCAGGAGCCGTTTCCCTCTGCATGGGGAAACGGCTCCTAATCTATTTAACGCTTCATCATACGAGCGAGCATTGCGGTAGCTCATTAGAACAGGCCTGTTGGAGCAAACCTGTTAGAGCACACCCATCGCGCCGGTGTAGATGGAACCGGTGGTAGCCGGAACCACCTCGGTGAAGGAGAGCATGCACGCACCGTTGTGGGTGACGAGCACGGGCTTCTTCACCTCAATATTACGGCGCTTGGACAGCCACGCCACGGAGGTCTGAGCCTTCGCCAGCGATTCGAGCATGCACATCACACCGGGGGTAATGAGCTGGTCGAGGGTGCGTCCCACCGTGTTGGGCTGGCCGATGCGGTCGCCTAGTTCGCTTGTGTCCTTGGCTTCGAGCAGTTCACGCACGTTCAGCCAGTCACCCCACACGCCCTTACCGAGCAGCAGCTTCGGGTCCTGACCGACGGGCAACGCCGTGGTGAAGTAGGCGATATCGTAACGCTTGAGGAAGAAGTCCGGGGACTGCCAACGCGCGACCGGGCGCAACAGGTCGGCACGCACGCTCAGACCACTGGAGGTCAAGAAATTAGAGAAGCTCTTGTCCTGCTCGGCAACCGCTTCACGCCACGCCATGAGCTCGGGGGTGCTGGATCGTTCCACCACGTCCTGATCGTCCTCGCCAGCGAGCAGAATGCCGGTCTCTTCGAAGGATTCACGCACGGCAGCCATGACGCTACGGCGTGCCTGAGCGATATCAGAGAAGTGGAACTGTTCTTCCCAGTATTCGGCGCCGGGGCCGATCCAGGATGCAGACTCATCATCACCGGGAAGAGCCGTGCCGCCGGGGAACGCGACCACGCCGAGCGGGGAGGTGCCGGGGCGGTAGGTCAGAATCGTTTCGAGGCCGTTGTCGCCGTCGCGCACAAAAATGACGGATGCCGCCTGGCGCATCGTGCAGCCGGTCGCACCTTCGTTACCGCCTTCACGCCAGCTTTCGGCGGCGGTGCGCATGAACTCGGGAATCGTGTAGAGACGCTGGATGCAGGAGGTTCGCGGGTTAGCCACAGACTGGCGGCCGGTGAACACGCGGGGGCGCTCCACGCCCTCAGCCGGGGTGGGGGTGCCGAAGCGGCGTTCCTGCACCGGCTGGGGTAGAGTCTTGATATCCTGCGATTCGCCGGATCCGTGGCCGTCGATACCGTTCACTGTCTTTTGGGCGCCACTTTGTGCTGCCCGCTGAGCCTGGGCAGCACGAATAGCAGACAGCGGCAGCGCGCCGGTGTACAGATTAGACATATTCAACAATGATCTCGACCTCTACGGGCGAGTCCAGGGGAAGAACGGGAACGCCGACTGCGGAGCGGGCGTGCTGGCCTGCCTCACCGAAGATTTCGCCGAGCAGTTCGGATGCGCCGTTAATGACGGCGGGCTGAGCGGTGAAGTTCACCTCGGATGCCACGAAGCCGACAACCTTCACGACGCGCTGCACGCGGTCCAGGTCGCCAATGACGGACTTGACCGCTGCCAGGGCGTTGAGCAGGCAGATACCCGCGTACTTCTTCGCATCCTCGGGGGTCACGAAGCCTTCAGCGCCGGAGTCGGAAACCTTACCGGTTTCGGGCAGCGCGCCGTCAACGAAGGGCAGCTGACCGGAGGTGTACACGTAGGAGCCGGACGTAACAGCCGGAACGTAGGCTGCAACGGGGGCGGGTGCTACGGGCAGTTCGTAACCGAGTTCGCGGATACGTGCTTCAATACGGGGTTCAGTCATGATTACTCCAGAAGGATGGCGGGTGCTGGCACCCAAACGGTGATAGGGGAAATGCCGTAAATCTAAACGCTACTGATATTCAGGTAGCTGTTAAACGGCTAACCGGCGGCCTTCCTCATCTATTCCCGCGCTCCCCTAGTTAATAGGAGGGCCGGGATAGCGAGGTGACCGCCGGGTACGCTGCTCTTAGTCAGCCTTCTCGCGCTTAAAGTAGGCGATGGGGTTGCCCTGAGTCGGAGCGACCATGTTCGACGCGGGGGTTGCGCCAGCAGGTGCGGATGCGCCGGGGAGAACGGTGACGAGCTCCCAGCCGTCTTCACCCCAGTTGTCGAGGATTGCCTTGGTCGTGTGGATCATCAGCGGTACAGTTGCGTATTCCCATTTCTTCATACCCTCTAGACTAGCTTTCAGGGTCGAATAAGTAAAAGGGATTTACTATGGTTTCGGTCAATGTCCGGCGCTTTGGAGGCTTTATTCTCAGGGCTGAGGCGCCCACCTCCCTGTGGGGTGCCGAACCAGACTTCCTCTCACAGCTTCATGGGATAAACTGAATGAATGGCTTCATCTAAGAAAACCCGTGCGCGTCGCCGCCCGGGAGATTTTTTGCAGTTCCTCGCGTTCAGCGTGATTGCCGGTTTCCTCGCGGCAATTATTGTCGTACCCCCTGCCGTGAGCTTGGGTATGGTCACGAACGCGTCGATGTCATGGTTCCAGGACCTTCCTGACGACATTGCCGATGGCATCTCCTCCCGTCCTTCTACTATTTACGCTGCTGACGGCAAGACCGAAATCGCGACCTTCTTTGAAGAGAACCGTGAACCGGTCAAGCTGGATCAGATTTCTCAGCATATGAAGAACGCTATCGTCTCGGTGGAGGACCGTGACTTCTACAACCACGGTGCTGTCTCCGCTATCGGTATCGGTCGTGCGTTCCTGAACAACATCATTAACTCCAACAGCGGCCGCCGTCAGGGTGCATCTACCCTGACTCAGCAGTACGTCAACAACCTCATTGTTGACTCCGCTGTGGCTCGTGGTGAGGACGCTACCGCAACCCTGAACGGTAACAAGACCTACGCTGCAAAGATTCGCGAGATGAAGCTTGCGATCTCTATGGAGCAGAACAAGTCCAAGGACGAAATCCTTGAAGGCTACCTGAACATCGTGAACCTCGGTGGTTCCAACTACGGTGTTGAGGCTGCGGCACAGTACTACTGGGGTATTTCCGCTAAGGACCTGAACGTGGCACAGTCCGCGCTTCTTGCCGGTCTGGTGCAGGCACCGAACGTGTACGACCCGACCGTGAACCCCGAGCTGGCTCGTGAACGCCGCGACATCGTTCTGGGCACCATGCTGCGTGACGGCAAGATTACCGATAAGGAATACAGCGACGCTATCGCCAGCGACATTAAGCTCAACGTCCACACCAAGTCCCAGGGTTGCTCCCTGGCAGGCGATAAGGCGTTCTTCTGCCGCTACGTGGTCAACTACCTGCTGCAGGATGAGTCCCTCGGCGCAACCGCTGAGCTGCGTAACACCGCTATTAAGCGTGGCGGTCTGAAGGTGATCACCACCCTGAACCCCGAGGCTCAGACTGCGGCAAAGCAGGCAGTTGACTCCACCCAGCCGGCAGCAACCAACTGGAACGACGTGAACTCCGCACTGACCAGTGTTGAGCCCGGCACCGGCCGCGTCATCGCGATGGCACAGAACACCGAGCTCGGTAGCCCCGCAGACGCGAACGACCACTCCAAGACCGAGTACAACTACAACGTTGACGCCATCTACGGTGGTACCAGCGGCTTCCAGCCCGGTTCGACGTTCAAGCCGATTATTCTGGCACAGTGGCTCATCAGCGGTCGCGGCGCTAACGCTACCGTGAACGGTACCCAGCTGTTCTGGCCCACCAGCTTCGGTTGGAACGCCAAGTGCTACGACGGCGGTAAGTACTACTACACCGGTCAGCCGAACGGCTGGTCCTACAAGAACGCAGTCAACGGCGGCCTGACCTACGGTACCGCTGCGTACGGTATTCGCCAGTCGTTGAACTCGTACCTGTACGGCATGCTCTCCCAGATTGACCTGTGCGATGTGCACGATCTGTCCATCAAGATGCACGCCCTGGACGGTACCGGCGAACCGCTGCACAGCATCCCCGACCTGGGTACCAACATTGGTGGTACCAAGTACGGTATCTCCCCGCTGACCAGCGCATCCATGTACGCTATCTTCGCTTCTGAGGGTAAGTACTGCACCCCGCGCCCCATCGAGAAGATCACCAAGACCAACGGTGAAACCATGAAGGAATACCAGAACCAGTGTGAGCAGGTTCTGGATCCGGACATCGCGAACGGTGTCAGCTGGGTTCTGAAGGGTGTTATCCAGCCTGGCGGTTCCGCTTCTCAGCGCGGTATTGGTCTGCCGAACGGTTCGGCTGCGAAGACCGGTACGAACGATAACTCCTCCCAGACCTGGCAGGTTGGCTACACTCGTGGCCTGTCCACCGCGTCTTGGGTTGGTTCTAACAACCTCGGCTTCCGCTCCCTGAACGGTGTGGGCATCAACGGTCGAGTCCTCGAGTACGTCGATGGTGCAACCTACGCGGGTGCACAGTGGCAGTCGTTCATGAAGACGATCGCACCGAAGTACAACACGAAGGACTTCACCACCCCCAGCGATAAGATTCTGTCGTACAGCTAGAATCACAGCTCATCAGCTGAAGCCTGAAAGGCGATTGATAATGTGTGAAAACGCAGTCAACGCCCGCGTCCCCGTGGCGGTCCCCGGCGCACGCGGCTCCTCCCCGCTCCTGAAGAAGGTAGCGGGGGCGGTAGCCGCCACTGCAGCCTTGGGGGCCGCCACGGCGGCGTATGGGCACTTTATTGAGCTGAACAATTTTCAGCTCCGCACCGAGTCCCTGCCGGTGTTGCCCGCCGGTAGTCCTGACTTCAGGATTCTGCATATTTCGGATATGCACATGATCCCGGGCCAGCAGAAGAAGATTGATTTCATGCACTCGCTGGCTGCCCTGGAGCCGGATTTGGTGATGAACACGGGCGATAATCTCTCCCACGTGGACGGTATGGGTCCGCTGCTGGAGGCGCTCGACCCGCTCATGGATTTCCCCGGCGTGTTTGTGCCCGGCTCGAATTGCTATTTCGCGCCCGTCTTCAAGAACCCGGCGCGTTACCTGTGGCAGCCGCGCACCCCGCAGATGATTGAGGAGGGCTCGCGTGTAGCACTGCCCATTGAGCGGATGCACGAGGCGTTCGAGTCGCGCGGCTGGACGGGCCTGGTCAACCGCTACGATACGCTGAACCTTAAGGGTCTGCGTCTGGAGTTCTCCGGTGTGGATGACCCGCACCTGCGCTACGATGAGCACCCCGGCTTCGCTCCCGGCGCCTTCGATGAGGGTGAGGAGCCGAGCGTCCGTATCGGCGTGGCGCACGCCCCCTATATGCGTACCCTGCACCGCTTCGTGCAGGACGGCGCGCAGGCTATTTTTGCCGGTCATACGCACGGCGGTCAGGTCTGTCTGCCCGGCGGTCATGCGTTGGTCAGCAATTGCGATTTGCCGCCTTCGCGTGCGAAAGGCGTCAGTGAGCAGTCCGGTATTCCGGTTCAGGTTTCTGCCGGTTTGGGTACCTCTCGTTTTGCGCCGGTGCGTCTGTTCTGCCCGCCGGAGGCAATCCTGGTGACCCTCACGGCTCGCGATAAGGGTGAAGCCGACGCTTCGGAAGGTGGCCGCCGCTAATGTCTGAGGCTTCTACAGCACACACGGCTAAGCGCCGCCGTAATCCCTTCTTGGAGACGGCGAGCGAACCGACCCCCGACCCGATCGACTACGCGCACGGTCAGCGTGCCCCGCGCACCCTTGCCGCGTATGCGCGTCCGATTCGTGTGCGCTGGGGCGTGGGTCTGCTCGTGGCGTTCGGTGCCGGTGCCCTTGAGATTTCCATCCCGCAGGTACTGCAGATTATTGTGGATCATCTCTCGCAGAGCACCACCGAGAGCGCCATCTGGATTGCCGGTGGCCTGGTGCTTCTGCTGGGTATTGCGCATGCCTCCTTCATGTATTGGAGGCGCTGGCTGATTGTGGACCCGACCTCCACGATTGAGCTGTCCATGCGCATGAACTTCTTTGACCGTCTGCTCAGTGCCCCGCTTTCTCTGCTGGATCGTTGGCCCTCCGGTCAGTTGCTGACCCGCTCCATGAGCGATTTGGGGACAATTCGCCGTTGGTTGTCTTTCGGTATTGTTCAGATGCTGACTGTTGCGGTGATGTTCCTGGTCGGTGGCTTCTTCATGCTGCGTTCTTCGCCGTCGCTGGCGCTGGTGTTCGTGGTGACCGTGCCGATTTTGGTGCTGTCGCTGGTGAACTTTACCCGCAAGTACTACCGCGCTTCGCATGAGATTCAGCAAATGACGGGCGATCTTTCCACCCGTATTGAGGAGTCGGTGCGCGGTATCCGCGTGATTAAGGCGCTGGGCCGCTCCCCCGAGCAGATTCAGGAATACTCCGAGTCTGTGGATGCCCTGCAGGTGCGCGAGTACGGCAGGTCGATGCTGGTGGCTCGCGTTGCCCTGTACCAGGGCCTGATTGTGGGTGTCTCCACGGCGGTGGCGCTGGCTGTGGGTGCTTCGCAGGTTGCGGCGGGCACCTTGAGCCTGGGTGCGATGACCGCCTACTTTGCGGTGCAGACGACCGTGCTCAGCCACGTGACGCGCTCGACCGCGCTGATGTCTGCCTATTTGAGCTATAAGGTGGCATTGGAACGCCACAACGAGGTCATGGACGAGCCCGGCTTTGAGGCGGTGCCGCTGGTTCGTGGCTCCGCAGCTGTGTCTGTGCCCGAGCATCCGCAGGGTGCTTCTGATTCGTCAACAGTAGCTGGAGTGTCTGCCGAGGGCGGCTCCGGGAAGGAAACTATGCAGTACCCCAGCGGTGGCGCAGTATCTGTCACTTTCGATCACGTTCAGTTCAGCTACGATGTTGCCGAAGCACCTGTTTCTGCTGAGGATACCGACGCAAACTCTGAGGTGAAGGCACCCGAGGTTTCCGTGCTGAAGGACGTAAACTTCAAGGTCTTCCCGGGTGAGATTCTAGCGCTGGTGGGTGCAACCGGTAGCGGCAAGTCGACCGTACTGTCGCTGGTTCCGCGTTTCTACGAGCCGACCTCCGGTTCCCTACGTTTTGGCACCCGAGATACCGCCGACATGTCCATTGAGGAGGTGCGAGCCCAGACCGCGTTCGTCTTTGAGGAGGCGGTGCTCTTCTCCGGCACGGTCCGCGAGAACGTACTGATGGGCGTTGCCGAGCAGTACGAGCACGGCACCGAGGATGAAGACTACCCCGCCGCAGAAGAGCTGGAGGCGACCCTCCAGACCGCACTGCAGCTGGCTGCGTGCGATTTTGTGGCGGAGCTTCCGCAGGGTCTGGATACCGTCATTGGTGAGGAGGGTCTGAGCCTTTCGGGTGGTCAGCGTCAGCGTCTGTCGTTGGCACGTGCCCTGGCGAAGCGCCCCTCCGTGCTGTTGCTGGATGACCCGTTCTCAGCGCTGGACGTGAACACCGAGGAGCGTATTATTACCGGCCTGCGTGAGGGGCTGGAGGGCCTGGGCGGCGCTACGACCCTGCTGACGGCGCACCGCCCCTCCACCGTGGCGTTGGCGGACCGCGTGCTGCTGATGGTTGATGGTGCTGTGGTCGCGGAGGGCACTCACGCTGAGCTGATGGACTCTTCGGAGCAGTACCGCCAGCTGATGACGATGGAGGAGGGCTAATGGCCCATCATCGTCCGGCGGAGCCGCGGGAGCAGATGAGCCCGCAGGAGCGCGCGGAGACTCGCGAACGCTCGATGGCTCTACTGCGCCAGATGTTGCGCCCGCACCGTGGGGCGTTGGCTCTGTCGATTATTTCGGTGCTTTTGGTCTCGGGTTCCTCGGCGGTTGCGCCGATTCTGATTGCCCGCGTCCTGGATAGTTCCATTGAGCCGCTTAGGCAGGGTAACGTTTCTCCCCTGCTAACCCTGCTGACGTTTTTTGTGGCGGCTACCGCGGTAACCGCGATCTTCTCGTGGGTCAACGTGGCGTACACGGTGCGCGTTTCGCTGGGCGTGGTGGTGTACCTGCGTAAGCGGGTGTTCCGTCACGCGCAGTCGCTGAGTGTTTCGTTCCATGAGCGGTATACCTCGGGCAAGGTCATTTCGCGTTTGACCAGCGATATTGATACGGTCCGCAGCTTCTTGGACAGCGGCATCAGCCAGTTGGCGATTACCTTGCTGTCCATGGTGATTTCTGCGGTCGCTATTTTCCTTCTGGATTGGCGTATTGGTCTGTTCATGCTGGTCATGGGTGTGCCGATTTATTTCTTGACGCGCTGGTTCCAGAAGACCGCGGTGCCGGTTTTCCGTACGATGCGTACCGAGTCTGCGCATTTGACGAGCCGTTTTGTGGAGACTTTTACGGGTATCCGCGCGGTGAAGGCGTTTGGTGCGGAGGCGCAGATGCGTTATGAGTACGCTCAGGCGTCGGAGCGTTACCGCCTTGCGGTGATGGATTCCATTAAGATTTTCGGCGTCTACTCACCCGTGCTGATGCTTTTGGGCAATGTGTTTATTGCCGGTGCGTTGGTGCTGGGTGGTTATGCGGTGCTGGGCGGCACCATGCAGATCGGTACCCTGCTGGCGCTGGTGATTTACGCGAACCGCGTGTTTGAGCCGGTTATGCAGCTTTCTGAGTTCTACAACATGTTCCAGTCGGCGATGTCCGCGCTGGAGAAGCTGTCGTCGTTCTTGGCTGAGGAGCCGGAGGTTGCTGAACCGGAGCATCCGCATGAGCGCGCTGTAGAGTCTACCGCCGAGTCTGCATCTAAGTCTAGTGCTGCTGAGGGCACGTCCGGCACGGTTCAGGGCGCTTTGGTGGAGCTGGATTCGGCGGTCTTTGGGTACACGTCGGATCGTCACGCGTTGAAGGAGACGACCCTGCGCATTGAGCCGGGTACGACCGTGGCGCTGGTGGGTGCTACGGGTGCCGGTAAGTCGACGATTGCTAAGCTGGTGGCTCGTTTCTACGATGTTTCAGCCGGTCAGGTGCGTATTGACGACGTGGATGTTCGCCAGCTGGCGGATGCGCAGCTGCGCCGTGAGGTGCTCATGCTGACCCAGGAGGTGTTCCTGTTCTCCGCGTCGATTCTGGAGAATATCCGCATGGGTAACCCACAGGCGACCGATGAGCAGGTGAAGGCTGCCGCAAAGGCGGTGGGCGCTGACGCGTTCATTGAGCGTCTGCGTGAGGGCTACGAATCACAGCTGGGTCGCGGCGGTATTACCCTGTCGGCGGGTCAGCGTCAGCTGGTGTCCTTTGCTCGCGTGTTCTTGGCGAATCCGCGAGTGCTGATCCTGGATGAGGCGACGGCTTCGCTGGACATCCCGAGTGAGCGTGCGGTGCAGGCGGCGCTACGAACCGTGTTGGCGGGGCGTACGGCGCTGGTGATTGCGCATCGCCTCTCGACGGTTCTGGGTGCTGATCGTGTGCTGGTGATTCATGAGGGCTCCGTGGTGGAGGATGGCTCCCCGCAGCAGCTGATTGCTTCCGGTGGTCGTTTTGCAGCGATGTACGCCTCCTGGGATGAGCTGAATCAGGTTCAGGAGGCTGAAGCCTAGGAACTTTATTTGCCTCTCCCCGACCGGTGGTGTGCCGCTGTGTTGCGTTCTGAATTTTTTTGGGTTATCCTAGGTGAGTTGCCTACGGTATTCACTGATAGGTCAACATCGGGATGTGGCGCAGCTTGGTAGCGCGCGTCGTTCGGGACGACGAGGTCGCAGGTTCAAATCCTGTCATCCCGACAGAAAGCCCCGGTCCTCTGGACCGGGGCTTTGTCGTACCCGCAGTATTTCTGTTGCAGATGTTGAGCATATAGAGGCGACCCCCTACCCGCGCAGGAACGCGGGGAGGGGGTCGCTTTCGTTTTGAGTTCAGTTCCGTTTAGCCGCGCCCGGAGATGAGGGCGAGAATCGCCTCCAGGGGGCCGCGTCCGGCAATGGAGCGTGCCATGCGTGACCAGAGGGTGCAGAAGCCCAGGGCGATAACAGCGCCGAGCAGCAGGAAGGCGCTCCAGTACACGGCGGTGCCCCAGCCTCCGGTGGCGATGTAGTGCTCGCCGACGGTGAGAGCCTTGACGGTGGGGCCGGCGTAGATGATGATTCCGCTCAGAACAATGGAGGCGCTCAGCGACATCTGGCCCAGGCGGGCGATGGGGGTAAGCATTCCCGCCTGTGCGGAGAGCAGGCGCGCGCATTCGGCCCAGAAGTAGAGGGTTGCCGCGAGGTTTAGGGTTAGCAGCACCTGCGGGCTGTTGAGGAAGCCGAGCTCGGTGTAGGGGTTGAAGGTGCGGTAGACGGCGAGCGCCAGCACGGCGAGTACTACGGGGATTGCGAGCTTTGCCTGCAGGTTGTCGTAGAGGCGCACGAGCACGATGCCCAGGCACATGACCCAGATGAGCTGGGCGCTCTGCGCGTGGTTGACGCCGTGGTTTGCCAGGAACGGCAGCTGGGTAGCGGTCCACTGGTCGGCCCGAGCGGCTACGTCCATGAGGAGGGTGTAGGTCCAGGTAATGAAGGGGCTGGTGACTACCGCTAGCACTGCGATTGCCCACAGGGGCAGGTGCACGACGAATAGGGTCAGCAGGGTGAGTAGCGCCAGGTGCACGAGCATGTCGAAGGGCAGGGAGTAGGAGAAGCCCTGCGTCGGTACGGTCACGCCGGCTTGCGGCAGGTAGGTGATGCCCTGCATGAGTGCCACACCCAGTAGCAGCAGCGCGAGGAATCGCACGATGGTTCCGGCAAAGAGCTGCGGAAAGTTTGCGGTGCGGGCGTAGCGCCAGGCGGCTGCGCCCAGGATTGCGGCGAAGAGCGGTTCTGCCGGTACGAGGGTCTGCGGGATCCAGAATTTCCAGGACACCGGGATCAGCTGCAGCCAGTATCCGAAGGGGATGAGCAGGCTGAGCACGGCGAAGGCGCGGGCTAGGTCGAGCCCGAGGTCGCGTCGGGTTCCTCCGAGGGAGGCGGCGCGTGCCCCGCTGCTGACGGTGGGGATGGGTTGAGTGCGCCCTGCTGCCATGTCCTCGCTCCTTGTAGTGCCGTGTTTGAGAGTCTGTGCACCCTGCCGGTGGTGTGTGCCCTGCCAGGGGATGTGCGCTGCCAGGGTATCTGCCGCATCCGGTGGTGTGTGCCGGATGCTCTGGCATAGGTGTTAAGTGTAACGGTGGAAGCTGTGTCTGGTCCGGCGGTGGCGCGGAGGTTTTGCTCTCATGCCGCCTCTCGGTCGGCTGCTGGCTGGAGCTTCTTGCCCTATTGGTGAGTGCTGTTCAAGTGTTGTTGCACGAGGTTGGGTGTGTACCATTGGTACGTTCTTAAAGGTGGGGCAATCCCGCGGGAGCATGATTTCGCTCCTTTTACTGTCCCAAACGCGCCCCACCTGCACACACCACGTTGAGGTTTTATGTTTTCGACTTTTTCCCCGCTTTTCTTGACGGATTTGGGGGCGTCTGGTGCTCTTCTTGCTTCGGGTACGACTCTGTCGGATGGATCGAGCCACGATAGCGGCCAGTTTGTGTCCATTTTCTGGATTACGTTGGTTGCGTTGCTTTCCCCGATTCTTTCCCGCGTGACGGGTAAGAAGATTCCGGATGTGGTTTTCCTGCTCATTTTTGGTCTGCTCATTGGCCCGAATATGTTCAATCTTGCCAGCAGTGAGGGCGGCATCCCGCTGCTGAAGGAGCTTGGTCTGGGCATGCTCTTTTTGATTGCGGGCTTTGAGATTAACGTGTCCTCGCTGCGTAGCCGCCAGGGTTATAGCGCTATTGCCACGTGGTTTGTGTGTTTTGCCTTGGGTATGGCGGGTGCGGCGGTGATTACGTCGTTCTCGCGTGAGCTGAATACGTATGTTGCGGTGGGTGTGGCGCTGAGTTCTACGGCTCTGGGTACGCTGCTGCCGATGTTGAAGTCTCATGGTGCCGCCGGTACGCCGGTGGGTAATGCGGTGCTGGTGCACGGCGCTGTGGGTGAGCTGCTGCCGATTTTCGCTATTTCGCTGTTGTTGTCGTCGCGTTCGCCGGGTATGGCGTTTGTGGTGCTGCTGGCGTTTATGGTGGTTGCGGTGATTACGGCGTTGATTCCGCACCGCCTGTTTGCGCATGTGCCGGGTCTGCGTCAGATTATGGCTGCGGAGGCGAACACTACCGGTCAGACGGTTCTGCGTCTTGCGATGTTCCTGCTGGCGACCCTGATCATGTGCACCGCACTCTTCGATTTGGATGCGGTGCTGGGCGCGTTCGCGGCGGGCCTGATTCTGCGTACCCTGACCCCTCCGGCGGCTCTGCACATGATGACTCGCCGCCTTGAGGTGGTTGGTTTTACGTTCATGATTCCGCTGTTCTTTGTGGTCAGCGGTATGGGCATTGATGTCTCTGCCGTGGTGGCTAAGCCTTTGGGTCTGCTTGCCGTGGTGGTGGGTATTCTGCTGTGCCGTGGTGTTCCGGTGCTTTTGGCGGAGCATTTCTTCGATACCCGTTCGGGGTTGACCGCTCGCGCGCAGAAGGCGCAGTTGGCGTTGTATTCGGCTGCGGGTCTGCCGATTATTGTGGCGGTGACGGAGGTTGCGACCAGTTCGGGTCTTCTGGAGGAGTCCACGGCGTCGCTGCTGGTTGCCGGTGGCGCGCTGACGGTTCTACTGTTCCCGCTGTGGGCGTTGGGTATTCGTCAGGCGTTTGGTTCTGCTGGACCGTCTCAGCAGGCGCCGAGCCGTAAGGAACAGATGAATGCTCTGAAGGCTCAGCGTAATGCTCAGACAAAGCTGACTACGGGTATGATTCCGGTGGTTCAGCTGAAGTCGCAGGCTGATTCCGAGACCCAGCCCGATTCTGAGTCCCAGCCCGATTCTGAATCCCCGGCCGATGCTCAGCCCGGCTCTGCCGAGGCTACGGACACTTCCGCTGGTTCTAGTGTTGCGTCCCGAGCAGCCTCTCGGGCTGAGGCAAAGAAGCGTAAGGGTTCTGCGGAAAATACGGGTTCTGCAGAGATCTAGTAGCGGCTACGGTACGGTTGCCTTCGGCGTTTTCAAGGTCGGGTTACAAACCGGTTTGAGCGGGTATCTCGCTTACAGTCACCGCAACCTTATGTGGGATTGAATTTATAAAACCACACAATACCAGGCAGTTAAAGCCCTGCAAACCAACACGCATCCCACATATAGGATCAAAACCCACCGCATCCCCTCTTGAGGCTGCGGTGGGTTTTTTGCACCCGAAAGACCCTATAAACCGCGGAAAGATGAGAATCTTCCTTAAATTCGGATTTTTTATGCAAATATTACAGAACATGACGTGTCTTAGCTTTCACGACTGACACTTTGTCCTATAAAATTGAAAGCGGACAGGGAATTTCCCTAAAACACACATAAACCAACATACATACACAGAGTCGCTTCCGCCCCAGCGGGAGCTGGCGCACCTCCCATCTCACACACGGGAGGCGCCCCTTTCGGGAGTATCCGCGACGATACCCCCGGCGGCTCCCAACTATGGAGGAGGATCATATGGTTCAGAAAGGTAACTATTTCTAACTTCGCATCTCAAGGCCTCGCACTGAATCCTAACGATTGTCTGCACACACAGTCATTTCCGAAGGAAATATCATGCACCAACTACTCCTCACCGCGAGCACTGGTGGCGTAGAGCTGGACTTCCCGGCCTGGCTCCGAATTACGCACTTTATCAACTTCATTATGATGGGCTTCCTGATTCGTTCAGGTTGGGAAGTTCTCGCCTCTCACCCCCGCCTGTACTGGAACAACCATTGCACCCCGGGTTCTGAGTGGATTAAGTTCACCAAGGACAAGGTCCCTACCACCCCCGGCGCATTTACTGCGCGCGATGACCAGCGCACCCTGTCTCCCCTGATTTCTCTGCCCGGTAAGGCTCAGATTGGTCTGGGCCGCGCATGGCACGCGCTGGTGACCGTCATCTGGATTGTTAACGGTCTGGTATATGTCTCCCTGCTGTTCCTGACCGGTCAGTGGCGCCGCATCGTCCCGACCAGCTGGGACATCATCCCGCAGGCGTGGGAATCCATCCAGATTTACGCTGGCTTCCAGATTCCCTCGATTGAGCATTTCCAGCCGTACGACGCTCTGCAGCAGATTATGTACTTCACTGTGGTGTTCATCGTGGCACCGCTGATGATTGCAACCGGCCCGATTATGAGCCCGGCATTCTGCGGCCGCTTCCCCGGCTACGTGCGCCTCTTCCGTAACCGCCAGACCGCACGTTCCATCCACTTCCTGGGCATGGCGTTCTACTGCGTCTTCACCGTCATTCACGTGGCGCTGGTGTTCGTGGTTCACCCCCAGTACAACATCGCCCACATGATGCTGAACAAGCCCTACAACGAGGTCGACGCAGCACAGTTCGCTCAGGCAGTCACCATGCTCATTGGCGGCATTGTCTTCGCTGTGGCTCTGTGGATTTTCGCTTCGTACTGGTCCCTGCGCGACCTGCGATTCACCCAGACCTTCATTTGGGGTCTGACCCAGCCGATTCGTAACGTCTTGCTGGACCGTATCACCTCCCGTCAGGTGCAGAAGAAGACCTTCACCGATGCCGACATCTCGCCCTTCCACTGGGTTAACACTCGCCCGCCGACAGAGCGTGAGAGCACCGAGTGGAACCGCCTGAAGGAGCACGAGTTCGTTGACTACCGCCTCGAGCTGGGCGGCCTGGTGAAGGAATCCAAGTCCCTGAGCATTGACGAGCTCAAGCAGCTGGGCAAGGAAGTCAACATCACCATGCACACCTGCATGCAGGGTTGGACCGGCATCGCCAAGTGGGAGGGCGTGCGCCTGCGCGACGTTCTCGCACTGGTCGAGAAGACCGACGAGGCTCGCTACGTTATGGTGACCTCCTTCGGCCACGTGGGCCACACCTACGACGGCCGCCCGACCGAACCTTACTACGAGTGCCTGGACATCTCCATGGCGATGGAAGATGAGACCATCCTGGCGTGGGGCATGAACGACAAGCCCCTGCCCGATGTGTACGGCGGCCCGCTCCGTCTGCGTGCGGACTCCATGCACGGCTACAAGATGGTCAAGTGGGTTCAGAAGATCGAGTGGATCAAGGACTACCACGATGTTGGCGATGGCCAAGGCGGTAGCCGTGAGGACTCCGGTCTGCAGCACTTCGACGCACGCGCCTAAGCACCCTCACAGGGCGCTACAACGCTAACCGTCGATACACCACCCTATAAAGCACAGAACGGTGGCGGGAAACATGGGCCCGCCACCGTTCGCTTATCTTCTCCGCCGCTCTCTACTGCTCTGAAAGATGCAGAAGCCGAGAGGGCATAAAGAAACCGCCCGGGAGCCTTAGCTCTCGGGCGGTTTCTTTAGAGGTTTGCCTTCTGGCGCTTTACCTTAGGCATCGTAGATGATGACGTCCAGGGTACGGGGGCCGTGCACGCCCTCCACGCGGATCAGCTCGATATCACTGGTTGCAGACGGACCGGAAATCATAGTCACGGGGCGGGTGTAGGTGATACGCTCGATCGACTCGGGAACCAGCTCCACCACGGTGGAACGGGGCACCACGCAGATGTGGTGGTCGGGCACCAGGGTGATGGCGCGGCGACCCTCATCGGGGTTGGTGTTCAAGAAGATCGTGCCGGTCTCTGCACAGGAGACGGTCGAACCGGTCACCACAGCGTCAACTGCGTCCAGTTCCTTCAGGGACAGGCAGCCGGGCTTGAGGGTGCTACCGGAGTCGGTGACGCGCTTGCGGTCAGCGGTGTCAGCCGGCAGCCACTCCATGTTCAGGCCCTCGGGAACCACGTAGGTGGACTTTTCACCCAGGCGTTCTGCGATGACCTCGGAGATGTTCTCCTTGTTCGCGTGGAACACATTTGCCTTGTAGTCAATGAGGCGGTCGACGAGCATCTCAATGGTCTGCTCTTCGTTCAGCTCGCTGACGCGGCGGTAGTTACGTACGGGCTCGGGGGCGACGGGTGCGTCAGCCAGGGACGAGCGGATACGTGCGAGGATATCTTCCTTAGCAGAGGACATTAGTTGTTCTCCTTAGCTTCACGGGCTTCCTGAGCAGCCTTAGCGTTTGCAGCCGCTTCAGCTGCCTTACCCTTGTTAGCCTCGATGAGGGCCTGAATGTCAACGCGCTGTGCGTTATCGCGTGCCGGAGCCTGACCCTTCTCCTTCTTCCACCAGTTGCGGAAGGATTCCTTGGGGGGCTCGGGGATGTCGCGGTAAGCGGTCCAGCCGCCGACGATACCGGGAACAGCGGTGATCTTGTGCTTGCGGCCGGTAATGAGGCGGGACATGGGCAGACCACGCTCTGCAATCGACATCATCTTGCCGGAGGTGAAGAGCTTCTTCGCACCGAGCATCATGCCGTCCATCTGCGAGAAGGGAGCCTTCTTGTTGCCCTCGAACTCGCGGATAGCGTGCTTGGACTCGACGTCCTTAGCGCGCAGGTGCACGAGGACCTCGGGGAAGTTAATCTTCACGGGGCAGACCTCGTAGCATGCGCCGCAGAGGGAGGATGCGTACGGCAAGGAGTTGTTCTCTGCAGCCTCGATACCGGAGAGCTGCGGGGACAGAATCGCGCCGATGGGGCCCGGGTAGGTGGAGCCGTAGGCGTGACCACCTGCGCGCTCGTACACGGGGCACACGTTCATGCAAGCGGAGCAGCGGATGCAACGCAGTGCCTGGCGACCGAGCTCGTCAGCCAGAACAGCGGTACGGCCGTTGTCAATGAGGATGACGTGCATGTTCTGCGGGCCGTCACCGGGGGTCACACCGGTCCACATGGAGGTGTAGGGGTTCATGCGCTCACCGGTGGAGGAGCGGGGCAGCAGCTGCAGGAATGCCTCGTAGTCCTGGAAGGTGGGCAGAATCTTCTCAATACCCATGAAGGTAATGAGGGTGTCGGGCAGGGTCAGGCACATACGGCCGTTACCTTCGGACTCCACGATGGTCAGGGTACCGGTCTCAGCAATACCGAAGTTGGTGCCGGAGACTGCCACGGTGGTGTTCAGGAACTTGTTACGCAGACGGTTACGCGATGCCTCTGCCAGTTCTGCCGGCTCATCGGTGATGTCCGGGTTAATACCCTCAATTTCGCGCAGGAAGATGTCGCGGATTTCGCGGCGGTTGCGGTGAATTGCGGGCACCAGAATGTGGGAGGGGCGGTCGTGGCCGAGCTGGACGATTTCTTCCGCGAGGTCGGTCTCAATAGCGTTGATGCCGTTTTCCTCGAGGAATTCGTTCAGGCCGGTCTCTGCGGTTGCCATGGACTTAATCTTGATGATTTCGTCCACGCCCTGCTCGCGGATCAGGTCCAAAGCAATCTGGTTTGCCTCGGTGGCGTTGCGTGCCCAGTGCACGTGGCCGCCTGCGGCGGTGAAGTTACGCTCGAACTGTTCGAGCAGCTCGGGCAGGTTCGCCAGAACGTAGTTCTTGACGGACTCACCGGTGTTACGCAGGTCCTGCCAGTCGGGCACCTCTGCGGTGACGCGTGCGCGCTTGTTACGGATCGCGTGGGTCACGAAGCGCAGGTTGGCGCGTAGCTGCTCGTTCTTGAGCTCTTCCTTCGCGTACTTGGGGAAGGGGGTTTCTTCGAAAATGTTGCCCTCGCCGTAGTGAACGACCTTGGGCATACCAAGCTGAATAGCGGTCATGAGGTCTTATCTTTCCTTAGCCGATCGAGAGCTCGACGCGCTCGGAGTTAATCTTGAGCGGGTTTTCCTTGGTGGATGCGAGGATCTCAGCGAAGTGGATGGTCTGAACGTCCGAGCCGCGACGCATCAGCGCACCGCCGATGTTCATCAGGCAGGAGCAGTCGCCGCCGGTGCAGACGGAAGCACCGGTTGCTTCAACGTTGTCTGCCTTGTCGTTGACCATTGCGCCGGAGACGTCAGCGTTCTTGAAGGAGAAGGTACCACCGAAGCCGCAGCACTGGTCCATGCCCTCGAGCTGGGTGTACTTGATGCCTTCGACGGTGCGGACCAGGTCCTGCTGGCGGGTGCCCAGGCCGAGCATACGCATACCGTGGCAGGAGCTGTGGTAGGTGACGTGCTCGGGGAAGTAGGAGCCGAGCTGCTCGGCAGCGTTGGTGATGCCCAGGATGTCGATTAGCAGCTGGGAAAGCTCGAAGGTGCGGGAAGCAATCTGCTCTGCCTTCAGAGCCAGCGCTTCGTCGCCGCGGCTACGTGCGACCATTGCCTGCTGGTGACGCAGGGAAGCAACGCAGGAGCCGGAGGGTGCAACAGCTACGTCCCAGTCCCAGGAGTCGAAAGCTTCAACGTGGTTCTTGATGACTTCG
Organism: Rothia sp. HMSC061C12; assembly: GCF_001815755.1. Classification (NCBI taxonomy): domain Bacteria; kingdom Bacillati; phylum Actinomycetota; class Actinomycetes; order Micrococcales; family Micrococcaceae; genus Rothia; species Rothia sp. HMSC061C12. The sequence goes on along the minus strand of NZ_KV821857.1, from coordinate 19,397 downwards.
TAACCGTCATCGAAGTAGCCCGAGTTGACGTGCATCTGAGAGCAGCAGGTCTGGTTCGGGGGGAAGACAACCTCGTGGCCCAGGCGCTCAAGAATTTCGACGGTGGCGCGTGCTACGCGGGGGTACATGCCGTCAACGATGCACGTGGAGAAGAGTGCAATGCGCATGACTTGTCCGTCCTTTCCTCTGTGTTCAGAGTTTCTCGGTCTCACCGCCTGCGTCTGGGGCAGGCGGGGCACAGTCCGAACAAGTTCGGTCTTCCAAAGAAGCGACTCAGATGTATTGAGTCGGGGAAGCTGGGCCGGATGGTTCCGGCTAATGTGCGCGCCCCAAGTGGAGGTGGGATGCGGTGGGATCAGAAACCGTGGTGATGTCTTTTATCTTTCTAGCCATTTAACACCGTTGGGCGGCTTTTCTCTAGTTGGAATAGCACATACTTTCCTTGTTAAATAACCGGTTAGGTCGACCTGACCTTAAGGTATATTTCCCTACCTTCCGGTACATGTGACCTCATCTCCCATGCACCCCCCGTAAGACCCCTATATTCTTTTCGCAGATTGAACATTTATCAAACACACAGAAGTGGACCATAAACCCCCTAGAAATCCGCCGTTCTGAAGATTTTATGGTTGTTTTATGGGGCTTTTCCTTTTTAAAACAACATTCTTTTCGGGTATATGCGTCCAAATGAAGACTCTCCCCTGGGTAAACCAATGACCCATACACCCAACTCGTGATGTATCTGAAAATATTCGAGTTTCAGAACCTGGAATTAACTATCAGAACCGCAATATTTCGGCAGTTTCACTGGAAGCGAGCCCAGGTTCCGGTCGCCTTCCACAAAAATGAGTCAGGTCACTTTTGGTGAAACACCACATTATCCGGTACTCTTCTAAACATGCGATCAATGGTCTGACCACATCCCCATGCAGGGAACAATGACTCGTTCCCCACAGAATTATCTATGGTCTGACCACACACAAAACACACCCTGAACCAAAGGAGTTCCAGTGGAAACTTATACCGCTGTAACCAATGCAGTGGGAGGTAGCCTCGGCCTCAGCGCGCTCGTGGCAACCATTCCCCTCCTCACCTTCTTTGTGATGCTACTGGGCGTTAAGGCACGCGCTCACTGGTCCGCACTCGTGGCACTGGCAGCATCCATCCTCGTAGCAGCGCTGGGCTTCCACATGCCCGCTGACCTCGCCGGCCTGAGCGCCGTCCGCGGCGCCATCTACGGCCTGGTCATCTGCTGGGTGATTCTGGGCGCCATCTGGTTCTACCAGATCACCGTTCTCTCCGGTCGATTCGAAGACCTGCGCCGCGTCTTCGACCGCCTCGGCGGCGGCGACCTGCGCATCCAGGCTATCCTCATCGCATTCTGCTTCGGCGGTCTGCTCGAGGCACTGGCTGGCTTCGGCGCTCCCGTTGCAATTACCGCAACCATGATTCTCTCCCTGGGCGTTAAGCCCCTTAAGGCTGCTGTCACCGTTCTGATCGCTAACACCGCACCCGTGGCATTCGGCGCAGTTGCTGTCCCGATTACCACCGCAGCTGACGTTGGCGGCAAGGACGCACACGTTATCGCAACCATCGTTGGTCACCAGGCTCCGTTCCTGGCAATGCTCGTTCCGCTCATCCTGCTCGTCATCCTTGACGGTATGAAGGGTCTGAAGGACGCATGGCTGCCCGCACTGATCATCGGTGTCTCCTTCGCAATTGCACAGTGGGTCACCGCTGCTACCCCCGCATACAACCTGACCGACGTTGTTGCTTGCATCGTCTCCATGGGTGTTGCTGTTGTCTTCCTGCAGTTCTGGAAGCCGCGCGGCGTCGCAGGCGTTCGTGAACGCTACGGCCTGCCCGCACAGGCTGAAGAGAAGGAAGCTCTGCCCGCCGTTCGCGTCTGGATGGCACTGCTGCCCTACGTCATCGTCGTTGCAATCTTCGGTGTTGCTAACCTGCACGCTGGCCTGAAGGCATGGCTGAAGAGCTTCGTCATCAAGATTGATATCCAGGCTCTGAGCTCCCGCCTCGTCACCGCTGACGGCAAGCCCGTCAAGGACGCTGTCTACAACTTCGCGTGGATGTCCAACCCCGGCACCCTGCTGATCATCTCCGGTCTGGTTGTTGCGGTCGTCTACTTCTTCTTCAACGAGAAGGGCCGCTACGCCTTCAAGTTCCCGGCAATCTTCACCGAGTTCGGTTCCGTTGTCTACCGCATGCGTTGGTCCATCCTGACCATTGCTTCGGTTCTGGCACTGGCATACGTCATGAACTTCTCCGGTCAGACCATTGCTATGGGTACCTTCCTGGCAGGCCTGGGCACCGTCTACGCGTTCCTCGCACCGGCTCTGGGCTGGATCGGTACCGCTGTGACCGGTTCGGACACCAGCGCCAACGCACTGTTCTCCAAGCTGCAGGTGTCTGCCGCTGAGAACCTGCAGCACGCAGGTATCCACGGAGCAACCCCCGAGCTCATGCTGGCTGCTAACACCACCGGTGGTGTGGTCGGTAAGATGATCTCCCCGCAGTCGCTGGCTATTGCTGCTACCTCCGTGGACATGGAAGGCAAGGAATCCGACATCCTCAAGGCTGTCCTCCCCTGGTCCTTCGCTATGCTCCTGTTCGTCTGCGTCCTGGTCTTCCTGCAGACCAACGTGCTGTCCTTCATGATTCCCTAATCTGAAGCTCAGGTTTTAGAGAGTTCCTGAAGCATCCGCTTCACGAACAGTAGGACATTCGCCCCGGTTTGACCGGAGGCCACAGCGGGGCGGCGTACCTTTCCGGTATCGCCGCCCCGCTTTTTATGCCCCTTATGACTCGATAGGTTGCCCCAATAGTTTGGGAGAACATGCTGAGTCGAGACTTCTTTTCGTTATCCGCCTCGTTATCAGGAGAGAGTATGCCTCGTTCTTTTGACGACACCCAGCCTGCAGAGGCGCCCCCTGTGGTTGAGCGCCAGCCGATTCTGGCGGACCGCAGCTACAGCATCATTCTGGAGACCTTTGAGCGGCGCCTGCGCCTGGGTGAGTTGCGTGTGGGCGATAAGCTCCCCTCCGAGCGTGAGCTGGCGGCACGGCACGGTATTTCCCGTCCCTCGGTCCGTGAGGGCCTTCGGGTTTTGAACGCACTGGGTCTGATTCGTTCCAGTACCGGTTCGGGACCGAAGTCGGGCGCGATTATCATTTCGGAGCCGTCGGATGCACTCAGCTGGGCGCTGCGCATGCACATTGCGACCCGTAGCCTGCCGGTGAAGGACGTTGTCTCAACCCGTCTGCTACTGGAGGGCCCTGCGGCGCGTGCGGCGGCTGCCGCGCCGGACACCCCGGAGCGTGCGGCAGCGTTGGAGCGGGCGCGCGTACATCTGGCGGAGATGGATGAGCAGATCAGCGATGAGCGTTTCCATTTCTGCGATACGCGTTTTCACTATGAGCTGTCGAAGCTCGGCGGCAATATTGTGCTTGATACGGTGATTGACTCTCTGCACATGGCGACGATGAGCTATGTGCAGGAGGCAGTTCCTTTCTTGAAGGATTGGGAAGCGGTCAAGCGCACGTTGCAGCAGCAGCATTACGGCATTATTGAGGCGATTGCCTCTCACGATGAGCAGGCAGCCTATGAGCGGGTGTGCGAGCATATTACGTGGTTCTATTCGCTGTCTGACCGGGCTGCGGAGGAGCGGGCGCGGCAGCATCCGGCGCGGGATATTCTGCACGAGGATTTATGCCACGAGAACATTCACGCCGGCTAGGATGTGCCACTCAACCTCATAACCCCACATAGCTAAAGGGCGGTGCCCCGGAAGAATGACCTTCCGGGGCACCGCCCTTATTCGCTGGGCAGTTATTGTAGCAGCTCAAGCGGCTGAACCTTCGTTGCCGCGTAGGCGGGCAATGCACCCGCCACGATGCCCACACCCAAGCCGAGGAAAGGAATCCCTAGGATAAGGGGCGGCAGAGATAGCGCCCAGCCGTTGAGAAGGCACACAACCCAGGAACCGAGAATACCGAGGATGAAGCCTCCAAGAGCGCCCAAGGCACCGAGGAGAGCCGCCTCCGCAAGGAAGCTGACCGCCACATCTCGCCGTCCCAACCCTAATGCACGGTTGATGCCGATTTCCCTGCGGCGTTCCCAGACCGAAATCTGCATAGTCATCACAATGCCGAAGCTTGTCGAGACGATAAGAACCACCAGAATAATGGTCGTAAGAGCTCGGCTATCCTTCGTCAAGGAAGCACGAAGAGTCACCGGTGAAGGCGGAATCTCAATATTTGTATCAACGGGGGCGCGCTGCGGATCGAGTACCTGCTTAAGCTGTTCCGCGACCGTATCTGCACTTCCTGGATTCACGATGACGTCCATACCGCGTTGCAGGGTGTGGGCTTGCGGCAAGAAAGTGGAGGTGGTCGGCAGAATAAGAGCGCTACTGAGAGCAGCGTTTTTGCCGCCGTCACGGATAATGCCGAGTACGTAGGCTCGCATTCCGTTGACCTCAATCATGTTCCGCCCGGGCTCAGTGCTGACCCCTAGCTCTTTCGCGAGGGCAACACCCAGATAGACGGTAGGCTCACCGAGGCGTTCGCGGGCAGGTTCCGAGAAATGTCCCTCAACAATGTGCGCACCTCGTGCTTTCAAACCTGATTCTGAAACGATTGCGAGGGGTGTCTGTTGGCCTTCTTGCCCCGGCCTGTTGACCTGCGGACGCGTTGTCTGCGTATCGACGGTGACTGTACCGGCAGCTTTGACCTCTGGAACTTGGTTAACGCGCCAGAGCAGTTCATCCTCCGGTATATCCCAGGTCTGCGGCTGGAGGCGCACACCGAGCCGGGTGGAATCGTAACTGACCAGCTGCGAGCTCGTGTTGAGTGCTGACGACTCGCTGACGCCCACCAGCATGATGATGGTGGTTGTTCCCGCGAGCATCGCCAGTACCGTGAGCAGGTTGCGGCGCCAACGGCGAACAACTGCAAGGAGAGCGTAGTGAAGGTTGTTCCTTAGCATCTATCCTCCCCTGACAACGGGTTCTATGAGCGTTTGGTGGGCAAGCTCTTCGGGACGAGTGAGTTCGGGGCTAACGAGCATCCCATCGACCATGTGTAGCTGCCGGTCGCAGCGAGCCGCGATATCGGGTTCATGGGTGATGATGACCAGGCTTTGCTTCTCCGCACGGCCGGCGAGGAGCAGATCCAACACCTTGTGAGAGTTTTCAGTGTCGAGGTTTCCTGTAGGCTCATCGCACAGTAGGATACGCGGGGCGCAGGCTAACGCGCGTGCGACCGCGACTCGTTGCTGTTCACCACCGGACATATTGCGTGGAAGAACCTCCAAACGGTGCCCCAAACCCACCTGTTCGAGTGCCTGCAACGCACGCTGATGTGCCTGACGGCCCGGTACGCCGCGCATCCGGAGGGTATGGGCAATGTTCTCGGTGGCGTTCAGATGAGCGATAAGGTGGTACGCCTGAAAGACAAAAGCGATGTGCTCACGGCGTGCTACAGTTCGCTCGGCGTCGCTGGCGGTGCCCATGTTTTGGCCCAATATTTTCAGCTCACCTTCAGAGGGCTGATCGAGTAGCCCGATGATAGAGAGGAGCGTAGATTTTCCGCTTCCGGAGGCGCCGGTAATGGCCACCGATTCGCCTTCATGAATGCTGAGGGTCGCGTTTTTTAGTGCCCAGGTGGAGGGCGGGAAGAAACGCGCAATATTGTGGCACTCGATATTAGGTTTTGTGGCGGTAGCGCTCGTGGGGAGGGCACGTTCTGTCTCGTGATGAGGCATTTTAGCGCTCCTTCAGCTTCACGACGGTACCTGCCTTGAGTTCTGCAGCGGGGTTGACGAGCTCGCAGATTCCGGCGGAGCACACGCCAAGGGTGACGGGAACGCTCTGACCGTTATCCAGGGTGATGGAGTGCGTTCCGTTTTCTTCGGTTTTGACGGCGGCTTCAAGCACTGCGAGGGCGTTTTCAGCGCCTCGGTTGAGAGTGACGGTTGCTTGAAAACGTGTTGATGCCGTCGTGTTTTCCGGCAAGTCGATTGTGATGGGGTAGCGTTTCCGTGCGGTAGCTCCCGGTGCGGAGGTATCGCTGTTAGGTCGCGCGCTGTTCTGCGCACCGTTGGAGGCACCTGCGTTAGCGCCGCCGTCAGCGTTAGTTGAGCCTTCGGGTGTGAGGGCCGCGCCCAGGGTGCCTTCGAGCGAACTTCCGTTATCGGTAAGAATCTGGACTTTCTGTCCCTCAGCGAGTTCATTGCTGAGAGCGCTACCGTCCGCGGAGAGTACCAGACGGTATCCACCCGCGGATAGGGTGCACAGCGCCTGAGTTGAGGTTTGGCCTTTGGTGCCGCAGCTGTTGTCTACGGTGTATTCATTGCCGTCAGCGAAGAGGTATTCAGAGAGCGGCAGTGCGGTGCTGTAGCGTCCTTCTTCGGTTCGGTCAGTATCCCCGGGAGGGTAGTAGCCACGATCCAGGTAGAAACGGTAGACAGCGTTGGCGGTTGCTTCGCCGTAGTTTCCTTCCTCATCCCAGATACTGTAGCCAAGCGATTCTAGAGCCTCTTGGAGCTGTTTAACATCATCGCCGCGCGCGCCTACGGCAAGGTCGCGGTAGGCGGGAATACTACCCTTGAACGCAATGATGGGACGCTCGTTGATAGTGGTGATAATTGAGCCGTTACTCAGCTGGGTACCCGCCTTGGCACCGTCCCTGGTCACCACTCCTTGAGGGGTTCCCACGGTGTAGCTTCGAGCGGGTGACACGCTAACTTCTCCCGAGTAGGTGCGGGTAACAGTCTGCGTGCTGATTCGGGTTGTTAGTTGCGCGGCGCGGGACGGTTGCGCATTGGATTCAACATTGGTGCGTAGCCCCGTATTAAGTGCGTAGATGGAGAACCCGCCGGTGATGACGAGCAGAATGACGAGCACCGGAACCAGGTAGGCGCGTATGGTTGCCGTCGTGGCGGCGCGGCGGGGGTTTTCTGAACTCTGCTGCGTGTTCATGGGTTCACCTTTCTGCGGTGAAATATGGGGCGGGACTAGGGGTAATTGCTGAGGGTAACAACGTGGCGGGGGTTGAATAAAGGGGTGTATCCTCTGCTCTCATCCGCGGGTGAACGCGGTTGAGAGCAGAGGACCGGTAGAAAATTTTCGCTAGAAAATGTCCAACGAGGAATCAGCGTTTACTGGTTGCCGTTGGCTAGTTGCCGTTGACTAGAGCTGCGGCACGCTCCTGTGCCTGACGTTCAATATCGCGTACTTCAAGGATGAGCGGCTCATGCTCATTGAGCCAGGTCGCAGCCTTTTCGTAGTAGATATTCTGTGCCTTAGTCAGGATTCCAGTAGACTTTTGGCAGTTGTAGTCAGCATGAGCTAGGGATTGCTCTTCCGCATTGGCGGCGGCATTGGCTGCCTTATACTTACCCCAGGTTTTCTCTGCGTAGCTGGGAGCATCTCCGAAGTGCTGGATATCGGTGTATCCGCTTTCTTTCATGCATGCACCGTAGGTGGTGTCATTACGGTAGTATTTCCCCATTTCTTCTACTGCGTTATTTTTGGATCCACCCACGATGAGCTCGTTAATGAAGTTGATGTATTTGAGGTAGTTTTCTGCTGAGCCAAAGACAGCCTCTGCCGCACGTCCCAGGCATGAATCTGTTGCCATGCCGGTCTGGGAACCGTTACTCATCGTGATGGTAACGGTTTTGCTGTCTGCGGCTTGGGGGTCGCCTTGAAATGCTTTCCGATATGCCGGGTTTTCCATCGCGGGTGCATTGCTGGAGCTAGCGTTGCCCTGCCGGGTGGATAAGTACCCTTGGGTGGCCGCTTCTTCGTTGGCGAAGTGGGCGTCACTCATCGCAAGTTCATGAACGGAGCTGCCGTCAATAATGTTCTGGCTACCGGAGTAGGTGAAGGACTTCTCACTCATGCACTTTTTGACTTCGTTAACGAGGGCCACGTTAATGTCCGGGGAGGGATTCTCGTAGCTTGCCAGGACATTGCGAATGTCTTGCTTAACTTCAACGGTGGTGGAGCAACTCGATACGCCCAGGCAACAGGCAATACCGATAAGGGCGAGGGGTGTGAAGGGCTTCTTTGCCATGAACTTCACCTTTCTCAAGCATCATTGATGGGCGAGAACCGGCAGTGATACGAGCGTATCGTGAGGGCTATCTACAGACCAGCTATATGGTGTAAACCTGCGTTTTGCGGAGTAGAAGCATCATGAGCCGATTACTAAGTATGATAGAGGACAACCCCCCCCCGTACAATAGACACACAAGATGTATTTATGACGTATAGCACCTATAAGAATGCATGTAAAAGAGCTTATGGATTAAAGGGCGGTGCCCCGGAAGAATGACCTTCCGGGGCACCGCCCTTTAGCTATCTCAAAGACTTATTCAGCCCGAAATATTGAGTTTAGAACTTCGTGCCGGTCAGACGCTCATACGCCTCAACGTAACGGGCACGAGTCTTCTCCACAACCTCCTCAGGCAGGTGCGGCACGTTATCCGAACCGTCCCAGCCCGCCTCCGGGGAACGCAGCCAGTCACGCACATACTGCTTATCAAAGCTCGGCTGAGCATGACCCGGCTCATACTGCTGAGCGTCCCAGAAACGCGAAGAATCCGGGGTCAGAACCTCATCACCCAGAGTGATCTCGCCACGGTACGAATCAGTACCGAACTCCATCTTGGTATCCGCCAGAATAATGCCCTGCTCACGAGCAATCTTCTCCGCAGTGGTGTACAGGCTCAGGCTCAGCTCCTCCAGGCGCTCACCCACCGGCTGACCAACCTCAGCGTACAGCTCCTCACGGGTCACCAGCTCATCATGCTCACCCACCTCAGCCTTACCGGTCGGAGTGAAAATCGGGGTCTCCAGGCGGGAACCATCCACCAGACCCGCAGGCAACTTCACGCCAGCAATCTCACCAGTCTCGTTGTACACAGCCAAACCCGAACCGGTCAGGTAACCGCGCACAATGCATTCCACCGGGAACATGTTCAGGGAGCGGCAAATCATTGCTCGACCAGCCACAACATCCGGAACGTCAGTGGACAGCACGTGGTTCGGAACCTGCTTAAGCTGCTCAAACCACCACAGGGACATCTGAGTCAGAATCTTGCCCTTATCCGGAATCTCGGTGGGCAGAATACGGTCAAAAGCGCTAATACGGTCCGAGGCAACAACCATAACCGAACCGGCACGCAGCTCAGCGTCATCATTGACGGTCAAGCCGGTAGCATCAAAACGTTCCTCATTCGGAACGTACAGGTCGCGGACCTTACCGGAATAAATGTGAGTCCAGCCCGGGATTTCCACGGGGTTAGAACGAGAAGTCATGAGAATTTCTCCTGATGAGGTGGTGTGATGTGGATGCAAAAAGTCTGTGTAATTACAATACCGCGACAGGCACGGCTCCCGATAGTGCCAACCAGTCATCAATACGGCACAATCTTGAGAGCCCAACCTGCCCCGGTCGCCGCCGACAGCACCCCGAGCCGAGGAAATGAACCCGGGAAAAGCTGAGGCTGCGAGGGATAAAGAAGCGAGTGGCAAAGAAGCGACCGGCTCCCCCACCCTCAAGCGGGGAAGCCGGTCACCTTAGGTTTTAGCCGCGCGGGGCGGGAATGTGGATGCGGTTCTCCACAGCCTTCAGCGCGATGTCGGTGCGGTACTGCGCGCCAGCCCAGGAGATAGCGCGAACGCCCTCGTAGGCGGCGTCGCGGGCGGCGCCCAGGTTCTCACCGAGCGCCACGACGGCCAGCACGCGGCCGCCGGCGGTGTGGATTTCCTCGCCGGAAACCACGGTGCCCGCGTGAATCACGTGCACGCCCTCCAGAGCATTCGCCTCATCCAGACCGGAGATAACATCACCCTTGCGGGGAGTGTCAGGGTAGTTCTCAGCAGCCATAACCACGTCCACTGCGGTGCGGGGATCCCAATCCAGCTCGGTACCCTCAGAAATTTCACCGCGAGCAGCCGCACGCAGCAGCTGACCCAGCGGGGTGCGCAGACGCGCCAGAACCGCCTGGGTTTCCGGGTCGCCAAAGCGGGCGTTGAACTCGATAACGCGCACGCCGCGGCTGGTCACAGCCAGGCCGCAGAAGAGCACACCCACGAACGGGGTGCCGCGCTCAGCCATACGAGCCACGGTCGGGCGGGCAACCTTCTCCACGACCTCCTGCACGAAGCCCTCGGGCAGCCAGGGAAGCGGGGTGTAGGCGCCCATACCGCCGGTATTCGGGCCCTCATCGTTGTCAAAAATGCGCTTGAAGTCCTGAGCCGGGGACAGCGGCAGAACGTTCTTACCGTCAGAAATGACGAAGAGGGACACCTCGGGGCCGTCCAGGAACTCTTCGATGACCACGGTACCGCCAGCGTTGAAGCAAGCCTGAGCGTGCTCCAGTGCTGCGGTGCGGTCCTCGGTCACCACAACGCCCTTACCTGCTGCCAGGCCGTCGTCCTTCACCACATAGGGTGCACCGAACTCGTCCAGGGCAGCCTGCGCCTCAGCAGCATTCGTTGCCACGTAAGCGCGGGCAGTCGGCACGGAAGCCTCTTCCATGACCTGCTTAGCGAAAGCCTTAGAACCCTCCAGCTGAGCGGCAGCTGCAGAGGGGCCGAAAACATCAAAACCCGCCTCACGCAGTGCATCAGAAACACCGGCGACCAGCGGTGCCTCCGGGCCAATAACAACCAGGTCGGCGTTCAGTTCGCGTGCCAGGGCGGTTGCCTGGGCGGGATCATTCGCATCAATTGCGTGGACGGGAACATCCTGGGCAATGCCGGCGTTGCCGGGGGCGCTGTGCACCTCGGTTACCTCAGGGTCGCGCAGAAGCGCTCGAATAATTGCGTGTTCGCGGCCGCCGGGGCCCAGTACCAAAACCTTCATAGTATTTAGGGTACCCGGTACCCTCTCAAAAATGTGAGCTGAGCACACTAAAAATGCGGCCCTTCTCATGTAGCGGCACATTCGCAAGAATGCACGCTAGAGAAGAGCCGCACAGCGCGGTAACCGAAGCTACCGAATCAAACTAAAGCACTAGATGAGGGCGGTAATAGCAGCCAGGCCACCGAAGACAATACCGGGAGCGTTCGCAATGATGATCGGAACGTCCTTCTTGGGGCGCCACAGACCGTACAGAACCCACAGGGTGCAGTTCACCGCAGCGACCAGCGGCTGGATCCAGTCACCCTTGTGACCGTTCAGGTTACCGATAATCTGCGGGAAGTAGAAGACATACATGAGCACTGCGGTCACAGAAGCAACGCGAGCCAGGATGGGGAAGAACTTTGCGTGGAATTCAGAATCCACGCCCACGCCACCCTTGGGGGAGACGTTCTGTGCGGAGGTGTTTGCGGAGGTGTTGTTCTGCTCTGCCATGGATGTACTCCTTTACATGGTTTGCCGCTCACCAATCAAGAGTGAGTTGAGGGGTAAGGGGCATTAAGCGATGCATACTCGTACCGGGTCACGTCTAACTAGTTTCGCCTAGATATAGAGGCCCCGGGACTGCATCAATTGCGTACTGGATACATTACGCCCGTTCTCAGACTGCATATTGGGGCATGTCAGAGATGATGAACCGTGGATACACTCATAGCTCATCGATTGACGGGGTGGGGTTTTGCTCATCTGCCGCTGCCTTGGTCATCGCCATGTTCATGAGGCGGTACGTCGAGGCGCCAGAATGGTTCGTCGGGCGTCAATCGTGGTCGGTCCTATGCGGTGCGCGGGTCAGGTCTTTCGGTTCGTGCGGGCTGTGCCTCGCTCACGTACCTCAGTATTTCCTGTTGCGCTTGAGCACCCTTCAATTATAAAAATGAGTTACTCATAGCTTCAACCCGTAGTGGGCGTGAATCTCTTCACACGGCTCTCCTTCGACCGCGCCAGCCCATCCTAGCTCCGCACCACTAAGCACGAATAGGGTCAAGCCGCATGCCCCGTTTAAACTAGAAGAATGACCAACAGCACCACCCCACAGGCAACCACTCACACCACCGACCACAGCAGCGCCTTCGACGTAGAACTCGCGCAGCTCACCCGCAACAACTTCATTGAGGCACGCCACCGCGGCCGCCTCATCCTGCTGGGCCCCGACGGCGATGTGCAGCTTGCCCTCGGCGATATTCACGAGCCCTTCTACCTGCGCTCCGCCGCCAAACCGCTGCAGGCCATCGGATCCATGAAGGCGGGCGCGCCCCTGCGCGGCTCCCAGGTCGCCATCGCCTGCGGCTCGCACCGCGGCACCTTCGAGCAGATGCGCGCCGTGCAGGACGTACTCACCCAGGGCAGCACCGAAACCAACCCGCTCACCCCGGCAAACCTGGCGCTCAAGCCCACGCTCCCCTCCGACAAGCAGGCACGCCAGGCAATGGTTCAGGCGAACCTTGCCGCTACTACCCTGGCGCACCCCTGCTCCGGCAAGCACGCCGCATTCCTGTGGGCGTGCACCGCCAAGCTTGAGCGCGGCGACCTCGAAGAGGGCTCGCAGGACTGGACTCTGCACAACTACCTCGACCCCGCCCACCCGCTGCAGCAGGTCATCACCGAAGAAATTGAGGCGTTCACCGGCGAGCCCGTAGCCGCTATCGGCGTTGATGGCTGCGGTGCGCCCGTGCACGCCGTCTCCCTGGCCGGTGCCGCACGCGCCTACTCGACCCTGGGTGCGGCAATCCGCAACCTCGGCGCGGATGCGCGCGCCTCCACGGTCGCGACCGCCATGGTGGATTACCCCGAGCTGATTCAGGCACCCGGCTCCCCCGACACCGTGCTCAGCGAAGAACTGGACGCGATCGTCAAGGGCGGTGCGGAGGGCGTGCTCTGCATTGGTCTGCGTTCGGGCGCATCCGTGGTGGTGAAGATGAGCGACGGTTCGCACCGCGCCATGTACGCCGTGGCTCTGCGTGCTCTCGCCGCTGGCGGCTACCTGAGCGCCGAGGAATGCGAGCGCCTACTCGCGCTGGTGGTTCACCCGGTGACCGGCGGCTACGTGGACGGCAAGCCGGTTGAGGTGGGCGAGCTGCGTGTGTATGAGGAGCTTTTCACCCGCGAGGGTCTGGTTCCCGGCGCCCCGGAAGAGGACTAATCGTGGCGATTCGACGTAAAACTTCCGAAGCAGACGGCATGGCGGCGGTACGCGAAGTGCGTGCTTTCTTTGAGGCGCAGCGTGCGGCAGCCGGCGAGCCTGCAGATGTGCATGCCCAAGGCGAGTACCTGCTGAACAGCGCCGAGGTGGAGCAGGCGTTTGCCGCGCTCCCCCGCTCGGTGCGTGCGACCTTTGTGCGCTTCACCTTGGAGGAGCTGGCAACCCTCGCCCCCGGCAATAGTGTGGAGGTGCGTGTACCCCCGCTGGGTGTGACTCAGTGTATTGCTGGCCCCCGCCATACGCGCGGCACTCCCCCGTCCGTTGTGGAGGCGCGTCCGCTCGTGTGGGCGGCGCTGGTTCTGGGTGCCTGTTCGTGGGCGCAGGCGGTGAGTGCCGGTGCGCTGGATGCGTCGGGTGAGCGTAGTGACCTTTCGGGTTTGTTGCCGCTCTTCTAGAATTCGCTACGAGCTCACAGGTCCACGCAGTTTTCGTGATTTGGCGTGTTTGGTGCCTGTTCTAGTGGTCCATCCTGAGGTATTTAGCGTATCCTTCACCACGTCTACATTGAAACCCGGTACACTTTTAAAGGTCTGGTGTATGCTACCGCACACACAGGCAGGTGCGAGTACAGAAACACACGTCCGTCTTGCGCCTGCGCAGACGCATCCGCAGTCCCAACGTCGAAAAGAAGTGAATTGATTCGTCCCGACGGAAAACTCACTCACGACCTCGATCCGATTGACCACGGCCCCAAGGACGCCTGCGGCGTCTTCGGCGTGTGGGCACCCGGCGAGGACGTGGCAAAGCTAACCTACTACGGTCTGTACGCACTCCAGCACCGCGGCCAGGAATCAGCAGGTATCGCAACCAGTAACGGCAAACGCATCCACGTGTACAAAGATATGGGACTCGTCTCCCAGGTCTTTGACGAAGCCACCCTCAGCTCCATGCCCGGCGACCACGCTATCGGCCACGCCCGATACTCCACCACCGGCGCATCCCACTGGGCTAACGCACAACCCACCCTCGGTACCACCCCGCACGGCACGCTCTGTCTGGCGCACAACGGTAACCTCACCAATTCCGCTGACCTTTACGACCGTATCCTCGAAAAGAACGGCGGCAAGCCCCCCAAGCACGGTGAGCTTGCTCAGGGTAACACCACCGACACCGCACTCGTTACGGCTCTACTGGCAGAGCATGACTTCGATTCCCTTGAAGAAGCAGCGCTCGACCTGTTGCCGACCCTGCGCGGTGCTTTCTGCCTCACCTTCATGGATGAGAACACTCTCTACGCCGCACGCGACCCGCAGGGTGTACGCCCCCTCGTACTCGGTCGCCTGGAGCGCGGCTGGGTTGTCGCATCCGAAACCGCGGCACTTGATATTGTCGGCGCATCCTACGTGCGTGAAGTGGAGCCCGGCGAATTCCTCACCATTGACGAGAACGGTCTGCGTTCCCAGCGTTTCGCAGAAGCTAAGCCCGCCGGTTGCGTCTTCGAGTACGTCTACCTCGCACGCCCGGACACCACCATCTCCGGCCGTAGCGTCTACGAATCCCGCGTAGAAATGGGCCGTCAGCTCGCCCGCGAACACGCTGTTGAAGCTGACCTGGTCATGCCCACCCCCGAATCCGGTGTTCCGGCTGCTATTGGTTACGCCGAAGAGTCCGGCATCCCCTACGGTAACGGCCTGGTCAAGAACGCCTACGTGGGCCGAACCTTCATTCAGCCCTCGCAGACTATCCGCCAGCTCGGTATCCGCCTGAAGCTGAACCCGCTGAAGTCCGTGGTTGCCGGTAAGCGCCTCGTCGTCATTGACGACTCCATTGTTCGCGGTAACACTCAGCGTGCCCTCGTGCGTATGCTCCGCGAAGCTGGCGCGAAGGAAGTGCACGTGCGCATCTCCTCCCCGCCCGTGAAGTGGCCCTGCTTCTACGGTATTGACTTCGCCTCCCGCGCGGAGCTGATCGCTAACGGCCTGTCCGTGGACGAAATCGCTTCCTCCCTGGGTGCCGATTCTCTCGGCTTCATCTCCCAGGACGGCATGATGGCAGCCACCGAGCAGCCCGCCGAAAACATGTGCACCGCATGCTTCACCGGCAAATACCCGATCGAGCTGCCGAGCGAGGAACGACGCGGCAAGTCCCTCTTCGACGCTGGAGAAAAGGGCAAGGGCGGACCCCTCGCCGGTAAGGCAGCTGAGGTGACCGTGGAGCGCCCCGTCCCCTCCAAGCCTGAGCATGCTGAGGCCGTCTCCATTGAGACCCGCGAAGGCACCGAAACTCTCGAAACGAAGTTCGATCTCTCCGCAGTACAGGTTGCCGCAGACGACGCCGGTATGGGCATGTGCAACCCCGGCCCCGACGCCGACCTCGAGGCATTGCTCACCGAGCAGGACCGCATCCCCGCAAACTCCTCCGCTACCGCTACCCCGAAGGAATCCTAATGAGCGAGAACACCACCACCGTAACCTACGCGAGCGCAGGTGTTGACGTAGAGGCTGGCGATCGCGCCGTTGAGCTGATGAAGGGCGCTATCAAGGCGACCCACAACTCCTCCGTCGTTGGTGGCGTGGGCGGCTTCGCGGGCCTGTACGACGTCTCCGAGCTCGTCAAGTACCGCAAGCCCTACCTGGCTACCTCCACCGACGGTGTGGGCACCAAGGTCGCTATTGCGCAGGCACTCGATATTCACGACACCATCGGCTACGACCTGGTCGGCATGGTCGTGGACGACATCGTGGTCTGCGGCGCTAAGCCGCTGTTCATGACCGACTACATTGCCACCGGCAAGGTCGTTCCCGAGCGTATCGCTGACATTGTGCGCGGTATCGCTGGCGCATGTGCACAGGCTGGCACCGCCCTGGTTGGCGGCGAAACCGCTGAGCACCCCGGCCTGCTCGCAGAAGACGAGTACGACGTTGCGGGCGCGGCAACCGGTCTGGTTGAGGCTGACGAGCTGCTCGGCCCGGACCGCGTGCGTAAGGGTGACGTACTGATTGCTATGGCATCCTCCGGTATTCACTCCAACGGCTACTCCCTGGTCCGTAAGGTCCTGAACGTTGCCGGTTGGGGTCTGGAGCGCCAGGTGGACGAGCTGGGCCGCACCATCGGTGAAGAGCTGCTCGAACCCACCCGCGTGTACGCTGCAGACTGCCTGGACCTGGCGGCAGCATTCCCCGTCAACGGCGAAGACGGCACCACCGGCAGCGGTGTACGCGGCTTCTCGCACGTGACCGGCGGCGGCCTGGCTGCTAACCTGGCTCGCGTTCTGCCCCAGGGCCTGGAGGGTCGTGTGGACCGCTCCACCTGGCAGATTCCCGCCATCTTCTCCCTGATCGGTTCGCTGGGCAACGTGCCCCTTGCCGACCTGGAGCGCACCCTGAACCTGGGCGTGGGCATGATTGCTATCGTTGACCCCTCCGTGGCTGAGGCTGCTACCAAGCGTCTGAACGACCGCGGTATCCCCTCCTGGATTATGGGTGACGTTGTTGCCGCCGGTGAGCCCGAGGCTAACAACCCCGATTACGTGCAGGGCGCTAAGGGCGTGGACGGCGGCGCGGTTCGCCTGCTGGGCTCCTACGCTTCCTAAGGACGCTTTCTCCAGTAGGTAGCGAGCGCCAGCTTGCTGGTGCTGATGATTCTATAGACCGGGGCGGTCACCCATGCGGTGGCCGCCCCGGTCTGTGTGTCTACCGGCGGTGCGTGCTGTCCCGTGTGTTTGATGCCAGCTTTTTATTTATTTTCACGCGTATTTCAGGCTATTTTTATTTTTTGCTATCAACTGCATTTTTAATGCATTCTAGTGCTTACACCACAGTGTTAAAACATTTATTTCTCTCCCCTGTCAGCAAGAGGTGCCGCATATCCTGCCTCGTATACTCCAACCCTCAAGCTTTACTTACATAAACCCTCAACCATTGGGCACTATTCAGCCTCCAGAGGTTGATTTTCTGCACATTAACCCGTGAAAAGCACCTCAAAAATCCCTCAAGTTCACCTTGAAGTGATACCTTAGAAATGTACGTTGCACACCGTCCAAAAAGGGTTCTTTCGGTACGAAAAAGGGTCTACAAAACACTATTCCCTCACCCCATTCATTACTTCAGCGCGCCCAAAAACAGGCCCCTTTGCCGCCCCGTAAGAACCCTATGCGCACCTCGTGCACCTACAGACGGAAACACCAGTACACATCACACAGTTCGCATACCACCTACATCAGGAGAACCAGATGAGGCTTCCATACATCGGTGCGCAGCACACCGAAACACCTCCTCGCCCCCGCATCGATAACCGCCGCACCGATAACCTCTACACCGATAACCGCCGTCGCAAGCGCCCCGCACACGCAGCCCTGAGCCTGCTCGCCGCAGGTGCGCTCCTCTTCGGAGGCGACCTACCCGCCGTCCTCGCGCAGGCACCCAGCGACGAAGCCATCCTGGCAGCAGCTCAGGCAGCGCCCCAGATTGAAGGGCCCGTCAGCCCCCTCACCCTCACACGCAACGGCGTAGCACGCCCCACCACCCCCACCGCGGCAGCCCCCGGCACGCTTCCCCAGCAGAACTTCGACCGATTCATCGTCACCTACACCGACGAAGCCAAGCAGCGCAAAATGCTGCGCGACGGCGAGTGGGACGCAGTCCGCGGCATCGTTGACGACATCATGGACACCGTCGACGTCGTCAGCGAAGCACTGAACGTCGACACCAAGTTCCTGCACAACACCTCCACCGATGACGCCGTCATCCAGACCTCCAAAACCCTCAACAAAAACGAGGCGAAGGAGTTCATGGCGAAGGTCGCCTCCGACCCGGACGTAGCCTCCGTCGAGCCCGACTACATCAACTACCCCGCCGCAGAAGGTGACATCACCTTCCAGTTCAACGACCCGCAGTACAGCAAGCAGTGGAACCTCACCAACCCCACCACCGGCGTTCAGAACACCGGTAACGCACGCCTGCGCCGCGGCGCATACGTGAAGGTCGCCGTACTCGACACCGGCTACGTGCCGCACCCCGACCTGGTCACCGGCATGGCGAACGGCTACGACTTCGTCAGCGACCCGCTCAGCGCCCGCGACGGCGACGGCCGCGACCCCAACCCCAGGGATGAAGGCGACTACGCGCCCTACAACCTCTGCAAGGATCAGGCGAACGCCCACACCTCCACCTGGCACGGCACCAGCGTTGCCGGCATTATCGGCGCCCGCGGCAATAACGGCATGGGCATGGTTGGTACCGCCGACCTCGCCCGTGTGCAGCCCGTGCGCGTGCTGGGCCGATGCGGTGGCCGCACCTCCGACATTGCCGACGCCATCATCTGGGCTGCCGGCGGACACGTTGACGGCGTGCCGGACAACACCTACCCCGCCAAGATCATCAATATGTCCATCGGCACCGTAACCCAGTGCCCCGCCGCGTACCAGCGCGCCATCAACATTGCACGCTCCAAGGGCGCAATCGTGGTCGCCGCGGCAGGTAACGGCAACACGGAGGCGTCCAAGTACGCGCCCGCCAACTGCATGGGCGTCATCACGGTCGGCGCAACAACCAAGGCCGGCACGCGAGCATCGTTCTCCAACTACGGCACGAGGGTCAACATCTCCGCACCGGGTGAAGACATCCTCTCCCTGTCCGTGAACAGCCTCGACCGCCCGGATAACACCAAGTTCACCTACGTCTACGAGAGCGGCACCTCCATGGCGGCACCGCACGTCTCCGCCCTGCTGGCGCAGCAGCTGGTCAACGGCACCTCCATGACCACTAAGCAGGTCGAGGAGGCGTTCACCCTCGCGGGGGGAAACCGCATCAAGTGCGATAAGTACTTCTGTGGACGAGGCATTATCAACAGCTTCAAACTGGCTAAACAGGCTGGAAACCTGGACGCGAACGGTAGGGTGACCTACCTGCGACCGCGCAAGACGATTAAGGTGATCTCTAAGGGACTGAGCGCAGGCGCATCTAACACTAAGATTGCCGATAGAGCCGCCGCCGACGAGGCAGCCGAAGCAACCGCAGAAGCTCTCACGGCAGGAGCCAACGGCGAGAGCCTCACCGGTGGCTACGACCGGATTCCCGGCGCGCCCGCCATGGAAATCCCCGAAGATGCCCAGGTCTACGACCTGAACGGTGACGCCGAGCCCATCACCCAGGACGAACCGCTGGTCACCAACCCCGCGCAGAAGCCCCGCGAGGTCAATGAACAATAAGCTATCCGCTACCGGCTCCGCACCAGGCCCAGTCGACAGCGCATAGTAAAAGCCCCCGATGAGAGAAATGAACTGCCTCCCGTTTCTTGGACAACGA
>NZ_KV821856.1:0-20434 GCF_001815755.1 Rothia sp. HMSC061C12 | reverse complement strand
TCACCAACCACTACCGCACAAGGACGTACACGCCATAGGCACAGTTTTTTAGACGACCCGCTTTGAAGACATCACAGAGCAACAGCCCGCAGCCCAGAAAGAAGGTGAAGAGCAGTGAAAAAGAACTCCCCGAGGAAAAAGAATGTTTCAAAGAAAAGGAACACTTCGAAGAAAAAGAGTTACCCAGAGGCAAATTACGTTACCGAAACTGGGGCTATAAAGAAGACCCGCAAAAAGAGATACACCAAGAAAAAGAAGAATAAAGTCGATTTCAAAGAGTATCTTCGCAAAAAGGCAAAAGCTGCGTGGGATGCACGCGACGTCATCATATTCGTGGCAGTCATGCTAGGGTTCCTTGCGTCCTTACATTTTATGACCAGCTACAACCCGGGCAATGAATCCGCTATCTGTACTGTCACCTCCGTCGAAATCGTTGAACATGAGGACCCCTACTGGACCTCCGGCGAATTCGAAACAGAGGAGTGCGGAATCATCAAATCAAGCAAATCCCCTGATGGTATCCCCATCCGCAAATACCTCCAGAACTTTGAGACGGGCAAGAAATATAGGGCGTACAAGTCCTTCCATACCCGTAACGATGAATTCGACTTCAGCGTCCTCCGCTTTGAAGAGATCAAAGAGTAACCCCATCCCCGCAGAAAGGATCCCACCGTGAGCTTTATCGGCGAATTTATCATCGACTTTATTGGAGAGGCCATCGCATCCTCACCCACCCTGCAGCGAGTACTCCTGTGGATTCTGTTCTCTGCGTCCCTGCTCCTCCTGCTTGTCCCCGTCATGACGGGCGAGTATGCGTGGAGCATCCTATCCATCTCCACGATGCTGTTTTCCGTCGTGATGATTGACGGCACTCGTGAGCAGTGCGTGAAAAACACCAAGAACGGCGGCGCGTACCACTACTTTCTGCTGACGGTGGGCACGCTCTGCGTTGCCGCGATTGTTCTGCTCGCTGCTCTCTCCCTGGCGGGTGTCCCGCAGGTTGCCTTCACCCCGCAGGCGGACGGCATCAATTTTGCGCCGTGGTATGTGGCGGCGTCTGCGCTGGTTCTGCTGCTGTTCTTCTATAACGCCGCGCAGCCGAGCGAGGAGATCCCTAACCTGCACCGTATGGAGCGCATCAACCGGTACGTGCGCGCGGTGGTGCTGGGTGTGAGCGCCCTGATGGTGCTCTTCTGCCTGCTGATTCCGGTGGTTTCTTTCGCTGCTGCCGGTTATGAGCCTGTGGGTGTTTCGGTGGTGCTGTGCCTGGTGCCGGTCTTCCTGATTTTTGTGCGCCGCACTCTGTTCAAGCTGTGGGCCGCGACCTTTGAGGAGGGTACTGCCGGGTATGGCGTGTTGCGTGGCTTCTGCGTAGCCCTGGTGGGTTTGGGTGGATGTTTGGCGGCGGTCCATCTTGCTGCTGATGTTGTGCAGTCCGGTAGCGGGTTGTCGCTGGTGTATGTGGTGCCGGTGATCGCCTCGTACCTGCTGGTGAAGAGGTACATGACCGTGGGTGTTGCTATCCCCGAGAAGGATGACGAGGAGGACCCGGAGGCTGAACCTACAGCCAGCTAAACCGTGGAACCCCGCGGGTTGAGGAGCCTTGTGCACCAAAGCGCACGGTCTAAGACGATTCGCACCCGGGGTATCCTTGGGGGAAGGTACGCCACCTGCCGGTGGTGCGCTTCCGGATATTCACCAACCACACGAAACGAGAACCCGTCATGCGCACTTTCCTCACTGTCTTCTGGGGTATCTTCGCTACGTTCACAACAGTTGCGACGTTTTATGTCCTCATCAATTATGAGGTGCAGCGTTGGAAAGATAAGCAACGGCTACGTGAGGGTATTTATATTCGACGGGTTACGCGGTTTGAAGCTCTCATTACGATATTGACCCCCGTTTTTCCAGGTCTTGCGTATGTAACCGAAATTTATGACACTGGGCCGGTAAATGTATGGGTTGAAATAGCAGCTCTGTTGCTATCAGTGCTAATGGTCGGTTGTCTACGCTATGTACATGTTGCCTACGTGAAAACCTCCGCCGACGGCATCGAGCAACGCATCTGGTTCTCCAACCCGACCCGCTACCCCTTCAACGCGATCAACCGCGTCGTGTTCTACAAAGCAGCAAAATATGAAGACGAGGACATGGTAGGGTTCTACGCCAAGTCAGGCACCCAGATTGCCCTGTTTAGCCCGTTGCCTCATAAAAATTACCGGCTCTTGGCGATTGTGCGATTCAGGATTGAGAACGAGCGTTGGCCTGACATGGACAACCCGGATGACGTAGCTCAGGTGAACCGTTTGGATTGTGCTGGTAAGACAATGCGCTACTTTGAGAATTTGGGGAAGGTTACTGGCCTTGCCGACGTCTACATGTAGCACTGCACGGCGTTAGTTTCGAATATAGAGAAAGTCCCTGGGCTGAGAGATGACCTCTCAGCCCAGGGGTCTTCTGTATACCTAGGGTCAGCCAAGAAAATCGGGCGGATACGGACCCAAGCCCACCCGCCGGTGAATGGTCGCCCAGTCTTCACCCGAGCCTTGCACCGAGTTAACTTTTTAGCCACCTAACCCATAGACCATCAAAGTACTCGACAATTCAACTTGTCAGAGCTTTCAAGCACATAGAGTATCCTTGGGAAGGGTATGCCACCTGCAGGTGGTGCACTTCCGGATATTCACCAACCACATACGAAATGAGGACTTTCATGTCTGAAAACACCCCGCAGCCGGCTGCACCGCAGCAGCCGCAATTCACCCAGCAGGCACCCGCCGTACAGCCTGCATACGGCGCACCCATCGAGGCACCGAAAAAGAAGTGGGCGGCAGTAACCGCACTGGTTCTGGGTATTATTTCCGCTCTGACCGGCATCTTTGTTATTGGTTCGTTCTTGACCATCCCGACCATTATTTTTGCGGTGATTGCTCTGGTCATGGTCAAGAACGGCACCGGCAAGGGTAAGGGCATGGCGATTGCCGCTCTCGCACTGGTTCTGGTGGCATATATTGCGACTTTCGCTTTCTTCCAGATTCGTGCCGCAAACCTTCAGAAGTCTGAGCAGCAGGCTCGCGAAGTTATCCAGAAGTGCGAGAACCACGAGCCCGGCTACTACATCACCGAGAAGGATGGTAAGCGTTACTGCAACGCTGGCGGCTGGGTCTACGAGATGGATAAGTAAACCGGTCGTCTGGTTTAGTAACCGATGATGCGATAGGTGGGGGCGTTCGTGCGTGCGGCAGTCGCCGTGCCTGCGAGCGCCCCTCAGCCGTATCCTCCGTGGGTGCTTCAGCATCTGGCGGCGAGTACCCCCGGAGCACCTGCAGCGCATCCTCGATGCGCACTCCACTACCATTACCGACTCCTACCTGATTGAAGGAGCGAATAGCTAAAATGATGTCTCAAGAATCTGCTATTACCTTTTGGGGCGTATGCTCCATTATCACGACTATTTTCACGCTTTTCACCCTTGCCGCTTACATCGTTAATCGACGCCGTGATGAGAAGAAGAAGCGTGAAGGCATCTACATTAGTCGTCTGCAAGCGCTACTGGCGTACATTATTGTCTTTTTCCCGGGCTTCCCGCTTGTATGCTATTCCCTGTCACTAGAAAGGGCAGAGACGAGTACTTTCATGGAGGTTGCATGCATACTCATGGCTGCTTTCCTCTTGTTCTACCTGTGGCATGTCAACGCCACGTACATGAAGATTTCTTCTGAGGGTATTAATATGCACACCCCTGTTCTCGGGTCGAGGATCTGCCCCATCGGCGCGATTGATAGCGTTGTTTATAGTGAGTCGAAGAATGAAGATACCCCAAGCCGGATGTGGTTCCTCACTAAGTCGGGTGCACGTATTAACCCGTTGAACCCGAATTATGATGAGTACTATCTCTTGCTTATGACCCGGTTCAGGATTAAGTATGGTCGCTGGCCTGAGCTGGATAATCCGGCTGACGTGGATAAGGTGAACCAGCTGGATAACCGCTATGAAGTCATTCCGTATTTCATGAATAATCAAGAGATTTCGGGTCTTGCTGACGTCGACATGTAGCCTGCCGGTTTGTGGGCTGAAGGCTCCCGGGGATGCGCGGCTCACCCCCGCGCTACCTCGGGGCTTTCGGGGCTCATGCCCTGGTATCCTCAGCACGTAGGCACCGCCGCCTAACCTGGACGGGGCGCGGCAGAGTCCAAATAGTTGAAAGGGAAATAGTATGAACGCTATCTCTGAAACCTTTAGAATCCTATGGCTAATCTTCCTATGGCTTATCTTTATCTTCATGGCCCTTGCATCACTAGGGATGAGTGTTATTGACGTTTGGCCTTGGGGTGCACTGTTCTTCGTTGCAGGTCCTATAGGGCTCTCAGTCATAGATACGGTGCGTAGTAAAAGCTACGGCTATGAAGCAAACGGTGGCCTCTTCCACCACTTCTTTATCTTCGTTCACTCCATCAGCGCGGTAGGCTTGATTGTAGTGACGGCTCTGACCGCTTTTGGGGCACTGCGTACCGCGGATGCAATGCTGTGGACCCCAGAGACGAACTTCGCCCCCTGGTACATGGTTGGCGGGCTGTTCATTGTCGACTTCCTTATCTACCGCATCGAGCCTAATGACGATATTCCTGACCTGCAGCGCATGGAGCAGATGAATAGGCTCTCAACCCGCGTGGGTGTTGTGTCGGCGGCTATTTTCACGGTTCTGTGCCTCGTGGTTCCTCTGACCAGTTTCATGACTGCAGGCTATGATCCGGTGGCTCTGGCGGTTGCGCTTTTCCTGGCCCCTGGGTTCCTGCGTGTTGTGCGTGAGGGCCTCTTCTACCTGCAGAGCACCCGCTTTGAGGAGGGGTCTGAGGGGTATCGTACCCTGCGTGCCGTGTGTATTGGCGTGGCTGGCCTGGCGGGGTGTATCGCGCTCGGGTACCTGGGCTATTCGCTGGTACGCAAGGAGTGGTTGCCCGCGCTGTTCTTTGCTGCCTCGGTGGCGATGAATGCGTGGTCGGTGAAGAAGTACGTCACCGTGGGTATTTCTATTCCTGAGAAGGAAGAAGCGAAGAAGGAAACAACCGAAAAGATTAGGGAGTAGCATTGCTAAGCACTTTTTTAACTATTTTTTGGGGTTGCTTATTAGTGCTTACTGTCATTTCAATTCCTTATATTCTTATTAGTTATGAGGTGCATCGGCGTCAGGATAAGAAGAGAGAGTCTGCGGGTATTTATGTTAGACGCGTGAATCGTTTTGAGATTTTCAGCTGTCTCGCATCCCCATTTTTTCCATTAATTTTCTTTTTGTCCATGATATATGATGGAAAAATAAATCTTATCCAAGATTTTATTGCTCTAATTTTCACCTCAATTTTTCTAATGTTCTCATGGTATATTCATGTTGCTTATGTAAAAATTTCACCGGAAGGCGTCGAGCAACGCATTCTTTCCACCAAGCCGACAAGTTATCCATTCAATGTAATTGATAGTGTTTACTACCGTGAAGCGCTCTCAATTGATGACCAAGATATTGTTGGATTTTATACTAAATCAGGTAAACATATTGCTGCGTTTTGCCCGATTATTCATGGTAATTATCGTTTGTTGGCGATTGTGCGGTTCAGGATTGAGAACGAACGCTGGCCTGATATGAATAATTCGGGTGATGTGGCTCAGGTTAACTTGTTGGACACATGGGGTGAGACAATTCCATTCTTCAGGGAACGGGGAGAAGTCTCCGGTCTCGCCGATGTCGACATGTAGCCCGCTCGATAAGCGCCGACTACCCCCTACATCCTAAGAGCCACAACTGGCACGAACACCACCAACACCGCGAAAGAGGAGCACACATCATGCACACCTTTTTCCTTCTGCTCTGGGGCACCTGCACCCTCGCATCGATTATCGGCGCCATCATTGTCGTTGTCCTGCATGATAGACACCTGCGCCAGGACATGAAGCTACGCGACGAAGGCATCTACATTACACGCGTGCCCCGCCGTGAAGCACTCATAAGCCTTCTCACGCCCACACTCCCGGCAGGTTTCTTCGCGTTCTACCTCTACACGCAGGCAGAGCTCGGCATCCTCTTCAACCTCCTGATGTTCATCCTGCTGCTGGTCTTCCTATACCACCTTCTGCACGTTCACCTGGTGTACACGAAAATCACGCCTGACACTGTGGAGCAGAAGCTCTCACCGTTCGCTACCGTGACCCCCTACCCGATTAGGGCTATCGACCAGGTTTTCTACTTCCAAGGTAGGGCGGAGGCGGAGGATTGGGATGGGGAAGGGACCGACAAGGCTACCTTCTACACCAAGAAGGGCAAGGAAATCGCCAAGCTTGACCCCGTTGGAAGGAACCACCGGCTGCTGGCAATCGTACGGTTCAGGCTCGAGTTCGACCGCTGGCCCGATATGCGGGACCCGCAGGATCTGGCGTGGGTTGATACGTGGGATAGCCTCGAGTGGACCCGACCCCTGTTCAGGAAGCTGTATAGAAGACGCAACAAAATCACCGGCCTAGCGGATATCAAGATGTAACACCGCATAGAGAAAGCCCCCGCGGCCGAGAGTCATCCTCTCAGCCGCGGGGGCTTTATCGTATCAGCGTATCCTCACGCGGCGAGCGCTACGAAGCGCGGCGGCGAGAACGCAGTACCATCACGGTGCCCGCACCGAGCACCAGTGCGCCACCCACAGCCACAGACACCGCACCGAAACCAGTACGCGCCAGGCCGCCCTGCTGGGAGCTCACGCCACCCGACGCAGCAGACACACCGGACTGACCCAAAGAACCGCCACCAGTGCCGCCACCGGAAATACCGCCCGGGTACACGCCGCCAGCAGAACCATCAGCCGAACCGTCAGAGGATCCCTGCGCGTTCACGTCACCGGCAGCGCCAGAAGCACCAGCCTGACCGGACTGACCACCCTGCGCGGCACCAGACTGCGCGGAGCCGGGCTGGTTAGCACCAGCGGTACCGCCCGGGGTTGCCGAATCCACACGGCGCACACCACTAAAGTCGTCCTTAGCCGCATTCGGGTCCTTCGGCACGGCAGTCTCAAACGAGCACGCATCCGACGCCTTCTTACCCACAGCAACCGCAAGCTGCTGCACCGGGCTGTTCACCTCAGTACCATCAGCCAGGGTCGCAGAATAGTGCACGTCAAACATGTACTGGCCGGGCTCAGAGAACACCCAGTTCGCGTGCGCGTGCGTCGCGTAATCAATGTCGATCGTGGTCTTGCCGGTCGTCGAATCCAGCAGCACATCCGCGCCGTTCAGCGACTCAGTGAACATGCCGAAGCGCGCACCCTCAGGCATGACCTTCGGAACCACGTGCAGGCGCACCGGGCCGCGCAGCTGCGAGTAGTCGATATCCTGCGTGTTGTAGCCGGGCCAGGGCAGGCCGCTCTGCTGGGTCTGCGGCAGGCCGTAGAAGGCGGTGCCGACCGGGCCCATGAAGTTCAGCTTCTCATCAGCCATGCGTTCGGTGCGCACACGGCGAGCGTTCTCGCTGACCGTCCACACGACCGAATCAAGCGGGCGCACGGTCGAATCGGCGTCAATGATGCCGCTGTCGTCACGCAGACCCACGGACAGCTGGCGGTCCTTCAGGGTCGCCTGAATGTCCAGGTGGCCGTGCGAAATCTTGGTGCGGCCGTCGATCTTGCCGGGCACGCACTGGTTACCGGGGGTTCCGGGGGTGGACGGCTGCGCAGACGGTGCCGGGCTAGTCGGAGCAGGTGCGCTCGGGGTCGGGTTCGCGGGCGCGGGGCTAGACGGTGCCGGAGTGGAGGGCGCCGGAGCAGGCACGCTCGGCTCTGCAGAGGCGGTCGGCACCGCAGGCACGGTCGGAACCTCGCTGGGAGACACCGACGGAACGGTGCTGGGCTCAGCGGTCGGAGCCTCGGAAGGAGCCTCGCTCGGCTCAGCAGAAGGCTCAGTGGAGGGCGCAACCGTAGGCTCAGCACTCGGCGACGGATCCACCGGAGCAGGCTTCGGCGCATCCGCAATCGGCGCGCTATCGGGAGCCAACGCACCGTGCGCAGTGTACTTCGTGCCCGGCTCGTAGTTCGCCGCAACCTCAGTGGTAGAGGCGGAAGCGTTCATATCCGGGTGGGTCAGCATCTTCACGCGCAGAGCCGTGCCCTTGTAGAAGGACTCGTCACGGAAGGTAAAGCGCGCCACACCATCCTCGACGGAGCCTTCCAGATCGAGGTACGGGTAGACCGGGTCATCCTGGGCGTAGAAGCCGCCGCGCATGAAGCCGCGCACCTTCGGATCCTTGAAGCGAACCTCAACGGTGCTGAAACCGTTGCCGTTCGGGGTGACGGTCACGTCGTAGTCCATGCTGCTCGGCGTGTACTGCTGGGTGCTGAGTACGGTGTTCGCCTGATCCGGGATTTCTTCGGGCCAGGAGCCGTTACCGTCATCGCTGTACACGCTCTCAGCCTTGCCGGGCTCGTAGGTGAGCTTGTGCGAGATCCAACGGGACGCCTCCGCGCTATTCTCGTCGGAAGTGTCGGGGGTGAAGACCGCCTGCAGCTGAGAGCCCTCGCTACCGAGCATTTCAGACCAGGTGGCGGTACCGTTCACGACCGGCAGGTCGGTCAGGAAGTAGCCGTTGTTGTACAGGGTCAGGGTGCCCTTGAGGTTCTTGTTCGCGGCAGTGAAGGTGATGTCGCTGAGCTTGTCGTCGGCATCCTTGTTCTTTGCCGGGTCGGCGTCCAGGCGGTGCGGTGCCACGGACAGTACGTACTTTGCGGCGTCCAGGTCACCGACGGGTGCCGCATTGTAGCGGTCAACGGTGGGTACGGCGGTGGGGGTGCCGTCACCGAGCACGGGCTGCATGCCGCCAACCTGCCAGACCAGCTTCGACGGCTTGGAGCTAATAATGCGGCCGTCGGTAGAGCGCGCCACGGTGCGGTAGGTGACCACGTAGCGGCCCGGGCGGGTGAAGGTCGTGGTGTTGTGGGTGTGGCTACCCTTGTCGAGCAGCCAGGAGTGCCAGCCGGTCGAGCTGCTGGAAAGCATGCGGTACACGTCAGCGGGGGCGTCGTCCGGGTTGTAGCGGAAGAGCTCCATACGGCCGGGGCCCTCAACTGAGAGAATGTCGGTAGCGAACACGCCGTCACGGAAACGCTCAGTGGGCACCTTCGTGGAGGCACCCAGGCCAGCCCAGATGGGGTCCTGGTTGCCGTAGGTCAGGTGCGGTGCCATGTAGAGGGTCTGGCCGGGTTCGCCGAGGAACGCCAGGGAGGGCGAGTCGCCCAGGGTCATGGTGTACTGCGACTTGCCGTCCCTGGTGCTGTAGCCCTTGCCGACCCAGTTGACGGTCTTGTCCAGTTCGTAGGTGTCTGCACCGGTCTTGTAGGGGTTCGCCTCGTTCATGAGGACGAAGGTGCCGTTCTGCTCGTCCCAGTATGCCTTGGGGGCGTCAACGTGACCCTTGGTGGTGACGATTTTGCCGTCGTCGGGGCCTGCTGCGGCGGGCAGGGAGGGGGCAGCGCCGGCGAGCGCGAGCAGCGCTGCGGCGGAAAGGAATGCGGCTGCGCGGCGGAGGGCGGGCTTGCCGCCGGGGATGAAGAGTGCGGGGGTGTGTGTGGTGACCCTTCGTTGGGTCTGCTTCTGAGAGCTCATGACAACCTTTCTCATTTTTCTATCCTCTAGGGTAGCTCTTTTGCAAATAATTGTCATTTAGAACCTAAGTGAGTATAGTGATTCTCAGAAATACGTGTGCGCCGAGGCTCGCCCAAAAACGCACACCACGTACATCCACAAAGAGAAAAACACGGCAGAGCGCACCCCGAACCCAAGAGGGAAACCGGCAACAGGCCGCCGGACCCAGCATCGGGCAAGCCCCGAAAGCAACGGGCCCCGAACACACCGGGCAACGCGCCAGCCAACGAGCAGTCATCCAAGGAGCCACCATGCAAGGACGCACCAAACCCCTGAGCCTACTCAGCGCAACCACCCTCGGATGCACCCTCGCACTCGGGGCGCCCCTCGCCCTGCCCCAGGTCGGCACCTTCACCGCCGCACAGGCGCAGGAAAACCAGGCGCAGGAAAACCAGACCGGCACCCAGGCAGGCACCGAGTCGCGCGCCTACGTCAACTACGAAGGCGACTACGTCATCGCGGGCGTACACACCGAAATGCTCAACGCATTCCTCGACGGCAACCAGTTCACCCTCGCCACCCTCGCAGACACCGGCCCCGGCCAGCAGGGACGATTCAACCCCGCCCGCACCGTCTTCCACCTGCCCGACGTCGAGGATGCACACACCAACGTCGTAGCAGGCTACGACTACATTGCCCCCGAAGGCACCGACATCTTCTACATTCCCTCCACCCGCACCCGCGGCCTGCTCTACCCCGGCCTCGGCGCGGAAGGAATCCGCCCCGGCGCACTCAAGGACAACACCATCAACCTTGAACTCGTGCGCAGCAGCGTACCCGAAGGCGGCCGCGCCGAAGTCTTCACCGAATCCGGTCGCGACAACCCGCGCGTCTTCAGCACCAACGACAAGCTCGCACCGCACACCATCACCTCTGGCGGTCACGAGCACCTCAGCTGGGCATTCACCCGCGCAGGCATCTACCAGCTGACCTTCCGTGCCACCGCAACCCTTGCCGACGGCACCCCGGTCAGCTCCGAGGCGACCTACACCATCGCCGTGGGCACTAACGCTGAGGACGGCTTCAAGCTCCTGAACGCACAGAACGCCGCAAAGGAAGCGACCAAGGACGCCACGAGCGAGGCGACCACTACCCCCGAGGCGACCTCCACCGCTACCGAGAGCGCCACCAGCAGCCCCAGTGCATCTACCTCCGCAAGTGCTGAGGCGAGTGCATCTGCTGAAGCGAGTGCATCCACCGGTATTCGCCGCGTGGATGGATCCGTGAACGGTCAGAATGCCGCGCAGGTGACCGACCCGAACGGCGCGAAGGCGGCGGCAAATGGTGAGCAGGCATCCCAGGGTGGATCCGGTGTAACCGCTATCAGCGGCACCGACAACACTAATAACGGCTCCGACAAGGGTGAAAACAAGGACGGCAACGCCACCAGCGCGAAGGGATCCAGTGTGAAGGGCTCCAACGCCCAGAACATCAGCGCACCCAGCAACGGCGGCGGCATTACCGGCAACGGCGTGCTGTCCTCCGGTCTGCCCGGCAGCCTGAACCAGCAGTGCATCGCCACCGAGGTTCCCGCCGAAGATGCCAAGGGCTCCAAGGACAGCAAGGACTCCAAGGACGCTCAGAAGGACAACAAGCAGAGCAACCAGGCAGCCCAGGCACCGACCAGCATCCCCACCCTCGCTGTAGTCAACACCGCCGAGCACAGCGGCCGTGAAGAAGTCACCCACGGCCACTTCGACGTAGGCCCGATCCTCAACGGCGGCAACCTCACCAGCAGCGTGAAGGACGACCGCACCAGCCCCGCCCGCCACGTCTCCCCCGGCGCCCTCGAGTTCGTACTCAATGACGCCGCGAAGATCAACCTGCCCGCAGGCATGGAGAACATCGCCCCGGCGGGCACCCCCGTGCACATGATCGGTGCAACCCAGCAGCAGGGCGTGCCCTGGCTCGGCTGGAGCACCCAGGACCCCGAACTGCTCAAGCAGCTCGACGGCCCCGTCACCATGAGCCTCAACGGTTTTGAGGGCCCCGGCACCATGTCCACCTTCCTCTCCGGCAACTTCGGTTCCGCCGGTCAGAAGGTCTTCGATTCGCGTAGCGGCGGCTCCTTCCAGGTGCCCGCAAACACCCACCAGCACAGCAACTGGGTGTTCACCGCTGAGGGACGCTACACCGTGACCATCGGCTGGACGGCACGCCTGAAGAACGGTCAGCAGGTCAGCAGCGAATCGGTTCTGCACTTCACCGTCGGCAACCCCGATAACGCCCCGGCAAGCAACAACGCACAGGGTGCGGCAGAAACCAAGCAGGACGGCGGCAACGCTAACAGCGCTAACGGCGCCAACAACGGCGGCGAGAAGAGCACCGCAAAGAACCCCGTCAACGGCACCGTCGACGAAGCCACCGGCGTCGTCACCAAGCCCGACGGATCCAAGGTGCGCATCGTCGGCAAGACCGCCTCCGGTGAGGATTGCGCCCTGACCAACCAGGAACTCGCCAACGCCCAGAAGGCAGCCGCCGCAGGTAAGCTGCCGAACACCGGTGTGGTCATCGACCCGTTCATGGTCAGCACCTCCATTCTGGCGCTGGCACTCGGTGCCATGATTCTGCGTTCGGCACGCCGAAAGGGCCGCAGCGGTGACACCGCATAGCGGGCATACCGAAAACCGCGCACAAGCATATAGTCGGCGTACCGCCCTCACCCTCGCCTCCCGTATTGCGGTGGGTGCGGGGGTGGGGGCTGGTGCCTTCGCACTGAGCGGATGTGCCAGCACCGTGAACGCTTCCTCCGACCAGATGCGCGTGGTCGCCACGACCCCGATTCTGGCGGACTTGGCGCAGCAAATTGCAGGAGAGCGCGCCAGCGTGCACTCCCTGGTGCCTGCCGGTGCTGACCCGCACTCGTATGAGCCGAGCCTGCGCGATATCCGCGATGTCGCCTACGCCCGCTGCGCCCTGACGAACGGTCTGCTGCTGGAGCAGCGTAAGCTCAGCAAAATGGTTGAGGCAAACCTGCCCGCAGGCGTTGTGTCCGTGGCGGTTGCGGAGAAAATTGAGCAGTACGGCGGCAAGCTGGAAGCCATTGTTGAGGATGCCTCCCTGGACTCCATCTGGCTGGGTTTGCGCGTTGAAGAGGGCAGGCAGAACGAATCTGCCCCCGCCGACTCTTCGGATGCGGGAATGCGCTTTGAGGTGCAGAGCGTGCGGGCGCGCACCTCTACCGATTCGTCGAATGCGCAGTTGGCGGCGTTCATTACGCAGACCTTCGGCGCGGTGGAGATGCTGTGCGATTCGCATGCGCGCGGCGTGAACCTCACCCGTGAGGGGGACACCGCAATCCGTACCGGCGATATGGGTTCGCTGGAGCTTCCGTTGCAGGCGCATACGCACCTGTCGTGGGCGTTTAGTGATGCCGGCGAGTACGCCATTGAGCTGAGTGCCACCGCAGTCAATGCGCCGGAGTCGGTGCGTTCTTCGCGCGGCACCCTGTACTGCGCGGTTGGTCGTGACCCGCAACAGCTGGTGGACCGTCTGGCGAAAGAACAGAACGTTTCTGCCTCGGACATCAAGGTTCTTTCCGCAGGTCACGCCGATATTACGGCACGTACCGGCGACGGCAGGCTCGTGCTTCGCGCGGATTCCTCCCAGGGCGCCGTAGAGTACGAACTGAACCGCACCGTGGTCGCGGTCCCCTCCCGCACCCTGCAGGAGGTGCCCGCCGGCGGTAGCTACCGTTTCCTGCGGTCGGGTGCTTCGGAGCATCGTGGTCAGGTGTACCTGCTGGCGCAGGCCGTTCTAGGCAAGCACGTGCACGGCGAGATTGACCCGCACATTTGGCATTCGGTGCCGAACGCAAAGGCGAGCGTGCAGGTCATCCGTGACGCACTCACCTCCGCCGATCCGGCAGGTTCGAGCGAGTACGCGACCCGCACCGAGCAGGTCATGAAGGAGCTTGATGCCCTGGACGCTCAGCTGCGTCAGGTGTACGGAGGTCTGCCTGAGTCGGCACGCAACCTGGTCACCACGCACGACGGCTACCGCTACCTGGCGAGCACCTACGGGTTGCACATTGCCGGTTTCGTGAGTGCCAGCGCCAGCGGCGAGCCGAGCATTCAGCAGCGTCAGCGCCTGCGTCGCACGGTCGAGGATTTGAAGGTTCCAGCGATTTATCTGGACAAGTCCACGGCGATGCGTTCACCGGTTCTCACGGAGCTGGCTCGGGAGGCTCAAGTGCGTACCGGGGTGCTCTATTCGGACACTCTGGATGCGCAGGCTCCTCACTACGCGCAGATGATGCTGGCGAATGCTCACACGATTGCGCTGTGCTCGGGGGCTAGTTCTGGCGGCGATTCTTCGGGTGCTAGCTGCTCGGAGGCAAGCACCTCATAACCCGGTTTTAAGCTACCCACAAGCCCATATAGCCGCATCAGCATATAGATAATCTTTCACACACCGTTTCGGTCATGATCCAAGGAAGTCCTCATGATGAACTCAACCACCCCCTCCCGCTCCTCACGTAGCCGCGCGCTGCCCGCCCTGGCCCTGGGCGCAAGCCTCATGCTCGCACCCCTGGGTGTCGCACACGCGGAGAGCACCCCGGCAACCGCTGAGAGCGCCTCGGCTCAGCCAAGCGACAGCAACCTCAGCCGCGGCGAGCGTGCCCTCACCCAGACCCTGTCGGCGGAGCAGCCGGTCGCATCCGGCCGCACCGAAATTTCTGCCGGTCACGTGGATATGGGTCCTCGTTTCAACAACGGCAAGTTTGAGCTCATGCTCCACGACGACCACGGCGAAACCCCCGTCTGGCGTAGCCTGGACGAGGTCATCTACCGCGGTAGCGATAAGGCGATCCTTGAGGTGCCGAACGACCCGCGTTACTCCTTCGTGGGTGCGCCCGCCGGCTCTAAGGTGTACGTGATTCCGCAGACCGAAACTAAGGGCGTGATCTGGCCGGGTTGGAACACTCAGGATCCGCAGCTGGTGTCCAAGCTGAACCGCGGCGTGAACCTGACCCTGGAGCAGGTAAGCGGCCCCGGCACGTTCAGCCTGTACCTGGAGAACGGCAACTTCTCGGCACCGCAGGTGCTGTGGTCCTCGACCAAGAGTGAGCCGCAGAAGCTGTGGGTGGAGAAGAACACTCACACCCACGCGAACTGGGTGTTCACTGCCCCCGGCGAGTACCTGCTGAAGGTCACCGCGAGCGCTGAGCTGTCTGACGGTTCGACCGTATCTGATACCCGCTACCTGAAGTTTGCGGTGGGTGATTCTGCGAGCGCTGACGCCCTGTACGCGATGGAGGCGCAGGCGCGCGGTTCTGCATCCTCAGGTTCGGCTTCTTCTGCTTCCTCCGATGCTTCGGCTTCTTCTGCTTCTCAGGCATCCGGTTCTTCTTCTGCCGCCGCAGCGAGCGATCAGAGCGGTTTCCGTGCTGAGTTCACGATTTCCTGGAGTCCTATTGTCGCTGGCATCGTGGTCGTGGTGGGCGTGGGCGCATTCATCGTCTCCCGGCGTCGCCGCTCCTCCGCGCAGCGTGAGGCTCTGGATGAAGTGCGCGGTGACCGTTCGTGAGCGCATCGGTAACAGCGGGTACTGAACCCGTCCTAGAGATTTCAAACCTGTACGCCGGCTACGCGCGCCGTTCCATCCTCAAGGATCTGTCCCTGACCCTGGAGCGCGGCGAGTTTGCGGGTCTGATTGGTGCTAATGGTGCCGGTAAGACCACGCTGCTGCGCACCATTTTGGGTCTAATTCGCCCGGCGTCCGGTCAGGTTCGGGTGCTGGGTGAGTCGCCGCGTGTGGCGCGTGCGCATATTGGTTATGTGCCGCAGAAGCACCAGTTCCAGTGGGATTTTCCGCTGACCGTTAAGGACACGGTGATGACCGGTCGCGTGCGTGAGATTGGGTTCTTCCGCCGCCCGGCGAAGAAGGATTGGGTGCAGGTTTTTTCGGCGATGGAACGCACCGATGTTCTGCACCTGCAGGATGCTTCCATTGCGGAGCTTTCCGGTGGTCAGCGTCAGAGGGTTCTTTTGGCGCGCGCTTTGGCGGCGAACCCCTCCCTGCTGCTGCTGGATGAGCCTTTTACGGGCGTGGACGCGCCGACTCAGACCACTCTGACTCGCCTGTACCGTGAGTTGGCGGGCGAGGGCATCACGATTCTGATGTCTACGCATGACATGCTGGCGGCGCGTGAGTCCTGCTCGCGTCTGTGCGGTGTGCGCGGCAATATTCACCTGGATGGTCCGGCGGACTCCTTTAGCCTGGAGCAGTTGCATACGTGGTTGCACGGTCACGATATTGAGGAGGCGCAGGGTCACGCCCGCACGGGCTTCACCTGTGCCGGTGGTGCGTTGGATGAGTACGGCCACGAGCTGCCCGATTCCTGCGCTTCTGATCATTCCCTCTCCCCCGCCCATACTGCTTCTACCGGGGGTGCCCGTTGATTACTCCTATCGATTTTCTTGCCGACCTGTTCAACCCGTCTCTGGCATTCCTTCCGCGCGCCCTGGCGGCGGTACTGCTCGCATCGGTGGTTACCGGTGTGGTGGGCTGCCACGTGCTGATGCGCGGCATGGTCTTCATTGGCGATGCGGTGGCGCACTCGGTGTTCCCGGGTCTTGCGGTAGCGTTCGTACTGGGCGGCAACCTGATGGTGGGCGGTCTGACCGCGGGCGTGGTGACGGCTATTCTGGTGGCTATTTTTAGCCAGAATCAGCGGCTACGCGAGGATTCCGTGATTGGTATTTTCTTCGCGGCGTCCTTTGCGTTAGGTATTGTGATTATTTCGTTGGCGCCGGGCTATTCGGGGTCGGTACAGGACTTCTTGTTCGGCTCGATTGTGGGTGTTTCGAATGAGGACATTACCCAGGCCGCGATTATGGGTGCCATTATTCTGCTGGTGCTGTGGCTGTTCCACCGCCAAATTGTGACGGTCAGCCTGGACCGTGAGAGCGCCCGCGCGATGGGCCTGCCGGTGCTTGCCCTGGATATTGTGCTGTACGTTCTGGTAACCATTTCTGTGGTGCTGGGTTTGCAGACGCTCGGTAATGTGCTGGTGTTGGCGCTTCTGGTGATTCCGGCGTCGGCAGCCCGCCTGGCGTGCCGCCGACTGGGGTCGATGATGGTGTTCTCGCCGGTGTTTGGCGGTATCTGCTCGATTGTTGGCCTGTACCTGTCCTGGGCGTTTAACCTGCCGACCGGTGGCACGATTGTGCTGTCGATGGTGGCGGCTTTTGTGCTGGTGTGGGCGGTGACGGCGGTTCGTTCGCGAGCGCGTGCCCAGCTGAAGAGCTAAATCCAGTTGAAGAGCTAAGCCCAGCTCAACCTCGACTCAATCCAACTTTTCTCGAGTAAACGCACGAGTAAACGCACGAGTAAACGCACGAGGCGCATCCCTATTTTCAGGGGTGCGCCTCGTGCGTTATTTACAGGTATTAAATACCCAAACTGAATCATGTTTATGTTTAAAGAACTAAAAGATACACTCCGCGTAATAAAAGCGCTTAATTCAACACGTCGGGTTTAATGAAAATACAACCTATCAAATATTCCTTATAGGTTGATACATGTAGTGATAAAGCAGTCACTGCACCCTCATCAGAACTTCAACGGAGGAGGCACCATGAAGGCATATGTGTACCACGGTCCCGATCAGAAGGGCGCCTGGGAGGAAGTCCCGAACCCCACCATTCTTGAGCCCACGGACGTTATCGCCCGTGTCGACACCACCACCATTTGCGGTACTGACCTGCACATCCTGAAGGGTGACTG
This sequence comes from Rothia sp. HMSC061C12, assembly GCF_001815755.1. Taxonomy (NCBI): domain Bacteria; kingdom Bacillati; phylum Actinomycetota; class Actinomycetes; order Micrococcales; family Micrococcaceae; genus Rothia; species Rothia sp. HMSC061C12. Next base: position 3,034 of record NZ_KV821856.1, on the reverse strand, counting down.
CCCCGAGGTGGACCACGGACGCATCCTCGGCCATGAGGCTGTCGGCACCATCACCGAGGTTGGCTCCGCGGTGACTGATCTGAAGGTCGGCGACCGCATTATCATTCCCGCCGTGACCAGCTGCGGTAAGTGCTCCTACTGTAAGGCGAACCAGCCTTCGCACTGCCAGACCGTTGGTGGTGTCGGCTGGATTTTCGGTTACATGATTGACGGCACCCAGGCAGAGTACGTGCGTGTTCCCTACGCAGAGACCTCGGTCCACCTGGTTCCGGAGGGTCTGACCGATGAGGACGTCCTCTTCCTCACCGACGCACTGCCCACCGGCTTCGAGATCGGTATTCTGAACGGCAACACCAAGCCCGGCGACACCGTCGCTGTCGTGGGTGCAGGCCCCGTGGGTCTGGGCGCAATCATGACCGCTAACCTCTGCGGTGCCGGCCGCGTCATCACCGTCGACTTTGACGACAACCGCATGAACAAGGCACTGGAGCTGGGTGCAACCGATAAGGTCAACGCGGGCGACCCGGACTTCATCGAGAAGATTAAGGCTCTCTCCCCCGACGGCCTGGGCGTGGACGTGGCAATTGAGGCTGTGGGTGTTCCGCAGACCTTCGAGACCTGCACCAAGATTGTTCGCCCCTACGGCAACATCGCTAACGCCGGCGTGCACGGCAAGCCCGTTGAGCTGCCCCTGAACACCATGTGGATTTCTAACGTGAGCATCAACATGGGCCTGGTCAACTGCAACACCGTCGGTAACTTGCTGAACATGGTCCGCTCGGGTCGTCTGAACGCTAAGGCGATGGCAACCCACCGCTTCACGTTCGACCAGTTCGAGGAGGCATACGACCTGTTCTCCCACGCTGCTGAGCACAACGTGGTGAAGGTTGTTATCTCCCGTAACCCCGAGGTTGCGGCATAGACTGCGGTAGGCTCATATACCGCTCATACTGAAACCCCGAACGTTTGTGAGGGATTTCGGTGGGATGTATTCAATACACTGCGAACATCCCTAGGATTCGCCTCCGGGTGGGAGAGGGTAGGTCCCACCCGGAGCGCGAATCGCCCCCCCCTACCCCGAGATGCAGTTATTTTCTGTTGATGTAGACGATGCGCCAGCTCAGGGTTTTCTGTTCCCTCAGCCCCCTTTCCGGTGGGCTTGGGGGCGGTTCCTCAAGCGTGATGCACCCTCTGCCGGGCGCTCTGCCGACCCGCTTCGGCGGGTTCTTCTGCCAGGCAACCTCTACCGGTGGAGGGGCGCATCATATGACTCTTCTTGGTCGGGCGGTACCTCCGATTCTGCTCGCCCTTGAAGGGAATAGGAAAAGGGTCGTACGCTTACGGTTCAATGGCGAACTCGTAGGCTGCGACCCTTTTCTCATGCCCGGATTTTCGGCGCCCTCGGGCGGGCTATTTAGTTTTTAGGCTTCTCAGTACCGGGTTTCTCAGCGCTGCTTTTCTCATGACCGTCGGCATCGTGCAGGATGCGGGTGAACGCCTCCGTGGGGTCATCTGCCCCAGCTGCGACGGATACCCCAACTGCGGTGGAAGGTTCGGTGGCGCTTCCGGTGACGGGTTCGGTGGGCGCATCCTCAACGGGTACTTCAGCCAGATTCTCGGCAGGTACCTCGGCAGGAGCCTCGACGGACACCTCCGCGACGATGGGCTCCTCCGAGGCGGACTCCGCAGAGGCAGGCGCCTCCGGAGCCTTCTGTGCATCCTCCGGCTTATCCTGAGCCGGCGCCTCTACAGGCTGCCCAGAAACACCCTGCTCAGTAGCTACCGGCTCACCGTGCGCGGATTCCTTCTTCGCATCCTTGTGCGCGTCCTTATGTTCGAGCCTGTAGATGATGCGCGGTTCCAGGCGCTCAAAACCAATCTTGGAGCGCACCCAGTTCACGAAGCGGTCGATACGGTCCTCACCCTCGGTGGTTTCCGCAACCCGGTAGTTGCGCGGCAGCATCACGCTGTCGCTGAGCACGCGCGGGTACTCATCAATCTCCTGAATACCCGCCATGTACATGTTCTCGCGGAACTGGTGAGCGAACTCCTGCTGACCGAGGAACAGCTGGTCGGCGTAGGTTTTAGCCGCCAGGCGCTCGCTGTAGGCGTCCTTGGAGTCGCGAGCGCCCTTCTTGGAGCCGTAAATATCCCAGAAGTAGAAGTACACATTGTTCGCGATAATGGCGGAGATAATGCGGTTCTGCAGGTACACGAGGGCACCGACGGCGACCGCACCAACAATCAGGAGCACCACGGCGAGCGGGGAGAGTGCAAAGTCAGACAGATTGCCGCGGTGGTTCGTGAACAGGCCAATCAGGTAGGCGATGGTGACCACGATGATGGGCACGCCGATGAAAATCACGGCCAGCGGAACCCAAATGTACAGCAGGGCACGTAGAATCAGGCGGTAGTAGCTAATCGAGTCGCCAATGGGGATGGGCGTAGGCTTCACGGAAGAGTGCGCACGCTTCATGAGCAGGCTGAAGATACGGTTGCTGTCGATGCCAACTTTACGCAGCTTCGATTCGAGGGACGCACGCTTGAGGAAGACCCGGTAGTTTTCGAGGACGACGCGCTGGTCGGAGGTGAGCTTTTCGGGGTCGGGTAGGGCGTTGAGGTCCAAGCCGGCTTCGGTGAGGAGCTTGCTCCACAGCTCTAGGCGTGCCAATTCGGAGGGTTTTGCCGCCGCCTGCGCCTGGTAGTTCTTGTAGGAGATGAAGATGGTGCTAGCACCAATGAGTAGCGTAATAAAGGGTGCTATCCAGTCTTTGAGTCCCATGGTGGCGTTCTTCCTTGATTGTGTGGAGCCGCTGGTTCCTCTGCGGTCGGGGCTGATGCCCGCTGTTTTACCGTACCACCGGCACCTGTGCTGAACCTTTAAATGCGCAGGTGGGTGCGTAAAAATAGCCCCGCCTCCCGATGCTGCGGTATGAACTGCCTCCCGTTTCTTGGACACCAAAAATGAAGTCCAAGAAACGGGAGGCTTTTCATGTCTGAACATCTGGGATTAAGGCATGACCGTTTGCTTCGG